>DASRBG010000028.1:0-66170 GCA_035653735.1 Gemmataceae bacterium | reverse complement strand
ACGGAACGCGGGAGACCTACGGTCGGCGACGGGGGCACGGTCCGGAGACCGTGCCCCAACGAGGTGTCCGCCCTGTTCTGGCACGGTCTCCGGACCGTGCCAGTCCGTTGACCGCAGGTCTCCACGGAACGCGGGAGACCTCCACTGTTCTGGCACGGTCTCCGGACCGTGCCAGTCCGTTGACCGCAGGTCTCCACGGAACGCGGGAGACCTACGGTCGGCGACGGGGGCACGGTCCGGAGACCAGGCCCCAACGGGGGTGGTTCCTTCCGTGAGTGTCTCCTACGAGGGTTCCTCTGATGAGCAAAAAGAGTCTGTTTGTGGCTTTTGCAGCCGCCGTCATCGTAGTTTGGACCAGATGGGGACAAGCGTCAGAGCCGCCGATCGCGCCCCGAGTGGAAGCAACCCCAGGGCAACGCCTTCCGGGGAAGTATGTCGGTTTCGAGCCGGTAGTAGCAGCTGACGGCGAGGGCCGGGTCGTAGCGGCGGCGATCGATCACCACAGTCATCGGATTCTCGTCTGGACTTCGGCGGATCGCGGCAAGACCTTTGCCTTACCCCACCCGACGCTGTTGCCGCCCGAAGCTCTCCAGAATGAAGGTGATCCCCTCCTCCAGGCTGTTGGCGGACAATTTTTTCTAACTTTGATGGCCCAACAACCCAAGAAGCGCGGCATGGACGGCTATCTCCTGCGCTCGGCGGATGGCGGCAAGGCATGGAAAAAGGTGCATACGTTCTCAGGCGGCAAAGGCGATGTGGATCGTCCCCTCTGCGCCTTTAGTCCCAATGGCCGGCGCGCGGCGTATTTCTGCACCGGACGGATCGAGGCCATGTTTTCTTCCGATGGAGCAGCGACCTGGACCCCGGCTCCTTCCGCTGTCCTGCCATCAAATAAGAGTGGCAACCCGTATGGTATAGCGATAAACGACGACGGCCGTGCCATTCTCAGTTATGTGGACCGGGACAAAAACCTCGAACTGGCGGTGACCAGGGATGGCGGTAAAACGTGGCGGCGGCATCGTTTCGGCTCGCAGACCGAAAAAGGCAGAATTCCGACTGCGGAAGAGGAGGAAGCCGGCGTGACGATGTGGGCTTCGGGCGTGGCCCTGGCGCAGGATGATGAAGGAACGGTCCACGCACTATCCGCCCAGCGAGCCGAGAAGGGGGAGAGTATTGACGTATGGTATCGCAGCTCTCAGGACGGCGATTCGTGGTCGAAGCCGATGCAGTTGTCATCCAGCCGGGCAGCGATCAAGGCGCATCCGGCTATCGCCTCTGCGGGGAAAAGAGTCCATGCCATTTGGCTGGAATGCGAAGAGAGATGGTGCCGGGTGTGCTATCGCGGATCGCTCGACGGCGGCAAAACGTGGTCGGAACCAATCACTGTGTCCAAACCGGAACGACCCAGCGAACTGATGACCAAGAAAGGATTCCGCACCTTCTCTGGGCATTACATGGGAGTGGCCGAAGATGGCCGCGGCATCACGCATATCGTCTGGGGAGTCATGAAGCGAGGCTTGCTCAAAGAGGGCGAAGGGGAAATCTGGCACGCTTCGGTGCATCTTCTCGGCAAGGTCCAAGGGAAGCTTCCTCAATAATCCGCTAAAGGTGCGTCCAAGCGTAGGTTCCGAGTCTGCTAGGCGAGTGACGCGGAGTAAGCCTGCCGGTGGCAGCCCCAACCGGCGGGTATACGCCGCGCCACGCGCCGAATCGGCACCATTTTCCTCAACGCGATGGAGCCAATCCCTTCTCCAGCCAATCGGCGACGAGTTTTTGCGGCCCGATTGAATCGGGGACACGATCTCGTTCCCCGCTTGCGGTCAATCCTGGGCGAAGCCGCTGTACGTGACCGACTTCTTGCCATTGCTGAATGTCAAATAGCCGGCATCCAGGCTGGTCTGATGCTTCGTCGCGTACGGCACGTCGGCCGGGTCCAGGTCGAGAATGGCCCCGTGGCCGGCCTGCCACTCCGATTCGTTCGCCTTGAGGACGAACGCCGTCCCGGCGCTGGGTGTCAGGTGGACCTCGTCATCGCGGGCGGCGCTCAGGTTAAGCGTCAGCGCCGAGATGCCGTTGTAGATCAGCCCGCCGCCGGCGCCGAAGAACTTGTCCTGCGCCCCCATGCCCACCTGCGTCGGCGTGACGGTGACGATGTCCTGCGTGGTCGCGGCCGAGTCGTCCAGCAGCACCGTATCCGCCGGGCCGCTGCCGTTAAGGACCAGATGGCTGCGGATGTTCTTGACGGAGCCACTGTCGCCGACCGTGAAATGGTTAAACGTGTCAGCGCCGTTCACCTCCTGGCCAGTGCTGCCGTTGATTGTCAGCGTCATGCCGGCCGGCGTGGACCGCACGCCAAAGCTGTTATCGATCGGGCCGCTGTCGATCGTCAGGGCGCGGACGTTAGCGTAATGGAAGCCCGAGGCGAAGTTCGCGGTCGTCCTGATCCACTTGCCTGGGCCGCCATCGGGTGGCTCGTAGTAAACGCGCTCCACCTCGTGGGCGTAGTAACCCACCGACTGGTTCGTGACGGTGTAACCGACGGTGAATGACTGGGTACCGTCCAGGCCGCCGATGGGGCCGTCGGAGTTGGCGGTGGCGCTGTCGTCCAGGGTCAGCGTGCCGCCGTGGCCGTTGACGGTGAGGCTGCCGATGGTGCCCAGGAAGTTGCCGACCAGGACCGCGTCGGCGGCGCCGCAGTTGATGATGGTCGGGGCCGGCGTGCCGCCGACCACGACTTTGTTCGAGGCGATGCAGGTGTCCAGGGTCAGCCCCGACAGGCCGATGCCCTGGATGTCCGTGGTGACCGCGGGCGGCCGACCCAGGAAGCTGACGCTGCGGGACAGGCCGACGGAATCGACCGCGTACGAAACGGTGGCCCCAGACCCGCGCCAATATGGGTTGGCCAGGTCGTCAACGGTCAGGTAGCCGCCGTAGATGCTCAGCAAGCCATTGATGCTGTTGAGCGTCTGGGACGTGGGGGTGACGAGGATCTGGCTGCCGCCGTGGATGTCGGTCGGCGCGGAGGTGCTCTCGACGCTGACGATGGCGGGGAACCAGGTGCTGCCGTCGAGCTCCAGGTGGTTGACGCGGGCGTAGTTGACCGTTACGAGGCTCGAGAAATCGAACCCGGTGGACGGATCCCAGTACATCTCCGAGCGTTGCACACTGCTGCCGGTAACGCTGTAGTTTAGGAGCAGGTCGTAGGGGTTGACATGGCCCGAGTCGTTCAGGACCACCGTTGCGCCGCCGCTGCCGCCGTCGAGGGTCAGGCCACTGCCCAAGCCGTCGAGGCTGTTGACGTTGAACTGGTCGGCGTGGCCCCCGCCGACGACGGTGGTCGAGGCCGGGGTGCCGTCGATATTGACCGTGCTGGCCCACCAGGCAGTGTTTAGCGTTAAACTCTTGAGGCGAGAGTAGTTGACCGTGACTTGCTGCGCGCCGGTGCCGCGCGTCAAGTGATCGGCAGCCAGAGTGTAGGTTTCGGATGTGCTGGCCTGCTGGTCGTTGACGGTCAGGTCGCTGTTCCAACCGCCGTCAATGGTGACGGTGTGGAAGTGATCGAGGCTCTGACCCAGATCCGCCACCTTGATGGTGTCGGCACCGCTGCCGGCGTTGAGGGCGAGGCTCCCCGGAGTGCCGCCGTAGTAGGTGATGCTACCCGAGCCGCCCCAGCTGATATAGGCGGGATCAACCTGGTAGGTCTCTGCATTGCTGTCGTTCTGATCGTAGGCGTTGACAGTGATGGCCGCCAGGTTGCTGGCCATCACGTCCACACGGCTCTGGACGGTGCTCAGATTGCCGGCCAAACGGCCGACGTTGACGAAGCCGAGGCCGTCGCCGGCCTTGTTGATGAACACAGGGACGCCGGAAGGTAAGCTTTCGACGTTGACCGTGTCGTTGCCGGAGCCGGTGTTAATCTGGATCTGGGTGAGCTGGCCCGCCTCGAACTGCACCGTGTCGCCGTCGAGCGTCACCTGGACGCCGCCCTGGTTAGGCGCGCTGGTGATCTGGCTAACGGTGATCGTGTCATCCGTCGGGCCGAACTGGTCGCCGTTGACGATTAGGCTGTAATTGCCCTGAAAATTGTTGCTGCTGTCGTAGTTTCCTTTGAGGTAGAACATCGACAGGTTGCCGTCGGGGACAATGAACGTGCCGTCCTGTTGCGACCAGTAGGGTTGCACCCAGGCGCCGTTAGGCTCGCGGTAGCCGTAGGTGTGGCCGCCGGGCTCGCCGTCGCCGATCTCCTGGGTCGGGTCGTTGTTGATAATGATCCGGGGGTTATTGCCAGGGTCCGTGTCCGTCATGGTCTCGGCCACCTCGTGCGAGAGGGTGGATGTGTAACCGTCCACCAGAGTCGCCTCGCCGTTCTTCGGGGCGGACCATCCCACCCACCCGTAGGGGATGTCGTCGTAATCGCCGATGTCGCTGTCGTGGGTCATCCCGTGGAAGCCGGAAGCAGCTTTGTTGGATGCGTAACCGGGCGGGGTGAGGACCAGGTAGATGGGCCAGTTCGGGCCGTCGTCGGATTCCGGCAGGCCAAGGTTATCGATGGCGTTCTGGACCTTGTTTTCAATATCGTCGCCCGAGAAGCCCATGTTCACCGGCGAATTGTCGAATACCGCACCGGCGAAGTAGGCATGGCCGTCGCTGCCGTACTGGGTCAGGCGGCTCAGGTAAGGACTGGCAAGTGCATTGGCCGTGGCGTTCTCAATGTCATTCACCATCGGGTTGGCGCCGCCGTTCCACTCCTTGCCCCAGAAAATGAGGTAGACCGGCGGACTGTTCAGGTAGTCGCCTCCCTTGTCCGTGACCATCGGGGCCGGGTTGTGGGGCAGGAAAGCGACGGTGGGCACGTCGCGTTGTTCCAGCTGCTCCAACTCGAGGCGGACGCGCTGCCGGCGCGCGGGCCGTGCGGGACTGCGAAACCATTTCGTCAACCTGGACATTAGGTTCTCCTTCGCGTTGTAGTTGCGTGAGTTGACACGTGCATGAGATGACACGGCACGTCACTACTTGTGTCGTGTCCGCCGGCTGGGGTCGCTCGCGGAACGAGAGGCGACCCGTTGCCGGCACCAGATATTGCTCTCACCAGATCAATCAGGCGATTTGCGGTAAACCTGATAGCGCCAACATTTTTTCCCTACCTCCAGCGACAAGGCCCGGTATAATTGCTGGCGACACTTCTGTCGGGTCGGCTGTGGCCGGACGATGCTCAACCACAAACCCGGGCGGCTGTGCGCTTCTCATCCGGTACAATCGCCGCGGATCGTCCGGTCGGCACCCATGAGGATGGCTCATGTCCGAATTCCACGACCTGCGCACAAGCATCACGCTGCTGGAGCGGCTCGGGCGCGAAGAGACCGACCAGCAGGCTTGGGCCGAGTTCGTGCGCCGCTACGGCCGGCAGATCTACCGCTGGTGCCGCCGCTGGAAGCTACAGGAGGCCGACGCCGAGGACCTCACTCAGAACGTCCTGGTTCGGCTGCACGCCCGGCTGCGCACCTTCCGCTACGACCCCGCCCAGAGCTTCCGCGCCTACCTCAAGACGCTGACCCACTACGCTTGGTGCGATTTGGTCCAGGGCAACCGGCGGCCTGGCGCCGGCAGCGGCGACAGCGCCGTGCTCGACCGTCTGCAGACTGTCGAGGCCCGCGACGACTTGGTGCGGCGGTTGGACGAGGAGTTCGATCAGGAGTTGCTGGCGGAAGCCGCTGAGCGGGTGCGGCGGCGCGTCGAGCCTCACACCTGGGAGGCCTTCCGGCTGACGGCCCTGGAGGGGTTGTCCGGTGCCGCTGCCGCCGAGCAGTTGGGCATGAAAGTCGCCACGGTGTTCAAGGCGAAGAGCAAGGTGCAGAAGATGCTCCAGGAAGAGATCGCCCGGCTGGGGGCCTCCTAAAGCCCTCGCCCGGCGCTCCCTGGGATTGAAAGGGAGGCCGCCTATGGACCGCTGTCCCTCCTCGGACGAACTAAGGCGCTTGCTAGACTCCACGGAAGCCGGCCCGGAGGCCCAGGCCTTCGAGGCCCACCTGGAAGGGTGCCCTTCCTGTCAGAAAGCCCTGGAAGAACTGACTGGCGGTGCCGGCAGGCTCTCCTCATCAGCAAGCGAGGTGATGGCATCCCAGGAAGGGGTGCCCATTACCGTGCCACCCATCGTGGACATGGACTTTCTTGATCGGTTGGCGCAAGCCCTCCCCCCAACGCTGGGGGCCGAGACGCCGCGGCAGACCTTGCCGTTGGTCAACGACGGCGCGGATGAGGCCGATCTGCCCCTGGTGCCGGGCTACAAAATCCTGGATCTCCTGGGCCGGGGCGGCATGGCCGTGGTCTACCGCGCCTGGCAGGAGAGCCTGTGCCGCATAGTGGCCCTGAAGATGATCTCGGCCAGGGTGGACGCACTGCCGGAGGCACGGGAACGGTTCCGCATCGAGGCCGAGGCCGTGGCGCGCTTGCAGCACCCCAACATCGTCCAGGTCTACGAGGTCGGCGAGCACGCCGGCCGGCCCTACCTGGTGATGGAGTTTGCCGGCGGCGGCAGCCTGGCCCGGCGGCTGGCGGGAACTCCCCTGCCCCCGTACGAGGCGGCCGCGCTGGTAGAGAAGCTGGCTCGAGCGAGCCACTACGCCCACGGGAGAGGGGTGCTTCATCGCGATCTGACCCCGGGGAATGTGCTCCTGCAAACGGAGCAGAGTGATCGAGTGGGGGATGAAAAAGAGTCCTCGCACCGCCTTTCTTCCTTCGCCATACCAAAGATCGGCGACTTCGGCCTGGCCAAGCTCCTGGTCGGCGGCTCGAGCCTGACGCAGACAGGGGCCGTAATGGGTACGCCCAGCTACATGGCGCCCGAGCAGGCCGGGGGCAAGACCAAGGCAATTGGGCCGGCCGTGGACATTTATTCCTTGGGGTCCATCCTTTATGAGTGTCTCACCGGCCGGCCGCCCTTCCGGGCGGCCACGCCCCTGGAGACGGTGATGCAAGTCGTCCGCGACGAGCCAGTCTCGCCGCGACGGCTCCAGCCGGCGACTCCGCGGGATCTGGAAACGGTGTGCCTCAAGTGCCTGGAGAAAAGCCCGGCCCGCCGCTACACGAGCGCCCTGGACCTGGCCGACGACCTGGGTCGCTGGCAGCGCGGCGAGCCAATCCGCGCCCGCCCGGTGAGTACGGTGGAGAGGACCGCCAAATGGGTGCGGCGCCGGCCGTTGATCGCGGGCCTGGCGGCGGCCCTGATCCTGGCCGTGGCCGGCGGGTTCAGCGCGGTGACCGCTCTCTGGTTGCACGCCGAGCGCCACCGCCAGGAGGCCGAAACCAACTTGCGGCTGGCTCGCCAGGCCGTGGATGACTACTGCATGAAGGTCAGCGGCGACGAGCGCTTGCGCGACAACCGCCCGCTCCGCCGGGAACTCCTTCAGACCGCTGTCCCGTTTTACGAGCAGTTCCTACAGCGGCGCGGCGACGACCCCGTGATGCAAGCGGAACTGGGACAGGCGAGCTTGCAGCTGGCCAATGTGACCCGCGAGATCGGCGATGTCACCCAGGCGCTGGCCCAGTCGGAACAGGCCGTCGGTTTCTTCACCCCCCTCGTCCGAGATCATCCGAGCGAGTTGAAGTACCAAGGGTTGCTGGCCTCGAGTTACCGGATCAGCGGAGACCTCTACGGGGCAGTTGGCCGGACTGCGGACGCGGAGGACGCCTACCGGCAGGCACTGACCAATTTTCACCAGGTGGCGGAGGCCCAACCGCAAGACTTGGACGTGAGAGAGAAGATCGCCGAGACCCATTACGCCCTGGCCCGCCTCCAGGCTCAGGTGGGACAAACCGGCCCGGCTGATGAGTCCTATCGAGAGGCCCTCCGCCTCCAGCGGCAGCTGGCCGAGCTACGGCCGGGAGAAGCCAAGTATCAAAGTGCTATCGCAGCAACCCTCACCGCGCATGGCGTTCTGCACATGGCCGGAGGACAGAGGGACCAGGCGGAAAAGGTCTACAACGAGGCCCTGGTCATCCGCCGGCAGCTCGTGAAGCACAACCCCGGTGTGGCTGCCTATCAGTTTCGCCTGGCTGTTAGCCTGAACGACCTGGGCATCCTGTATTTTGAGCGCGGGAAGCTGGCCAAGGCGGAGCAGGCGTATCGGGAGTCGGCCGGACTCTATCGGCAGCTGGCCGACCGCCAGCCCGAAGTCCTGGATTATCAGAGCTGTCTGGGCAAGGCCCTGGACAATCTCGGCAACGACTGCCTTCAGTTGAAAAAAGTCCGTGAGGCGGAGCAGGCGTATCAACAGGCCCAGACGGTCTTTCAGACTCTCGCCGAGCGGAACCCGTCGGTGCTGGAATATGCCGTGGACCTCGCCGGCAACCTCGCCAACCAGGGCAATCTCTATCAGGAAACCGAGAGGCCGAAAGAAGCCCTGTCCCGCTATGACGCGGCGCTGGTCCGCGGGCAGGGCGTTTTGGAGAAACAGCCCGGGCACAGTCTCGCTCGCCTCCTGCTGAGCGTCACCTATGAAGGCCGGGCCAAGGCCCTGGCCGATCTCGGCCGCTATGAGGAAGCCGTGCGCGATTGCGAGCAATCCCTGCTTTTGGACAACGGCAAGGACCGGGCGGCGATCCGCGCGACGCGGGCCGTCTTGCTGGCCCGGACCAAGGACCACCGCCAGGCCGCCGCGGAGGTGGAAGAGCTGGCCCGCGATGATTCCCTGGCGTCCGGCAGCCGCTACGACCTGGCGTGCGCCCTGAGCCTGGCGGCGGCCGCCGTGTCCGAGGACGCGCGGCTAGCCGCGGCCGAACGCCAACGCCTGGCCGAACGATACGGGGATCGCGCCGTCGAGCTGCTTCGCCAGGTGCATGCGCCCGGGGCCTCCAAAGATCCGATCTTCCTCTCGAAGCTGCAAAAGGATAAGGACCTTACCCCGATCCGTAACCGTGCGGACTTCCAGAAATTATTCGCCGAACCAGAGAGGAAGAAATAGGCAGTTCCCTGGCGGACCCCGGCGGCCGACCGCCGAAGCAAGTCCGGCCAGCGACCCGTGTACGCCGGAGGACATCGCGGCGACCATCTTCGACCGGCTGGGTTTTCCTCCCATGCATCGGCTGGCGACCCTCCGCGACACATCGATCTTCCCGGCCGGTCGGGTCTTGCGTCAATTGGTGGGTTCCTGAACGGATTTGGGACAGATTCACCCTGATATGTTCTCCTTCCCGACATGCCTCCAAGCGATGCTGTTCTTATCTCTCGTTCCCACGCTCCTGCGTGGGAACGCACTTCCGGACGCTCTGCGTCCCGCCCCGCGAAAGGACAAGACGCGACGCGGAGCGTCGCCATCGTGCGTTCCCACGCAGGAGCGTGGGAACGAGAAGGTGGTTCCTCGTCCTGCTGTTGGATGATTTTTTTCTGAAAGATTTCAACGCTCCCTGTGTGTAATGTGGTAGGAGGAGGAATGATGAACGAGCCGCCCCTTACCCGAGCCTCGCTGATTCTCCGGCTGCGCGACCCCGCCGATGCGGTCGCCTGGGATGAGTTCGTCGCCCTGTATGAACCGCTCGTCTACAATCTCGCTTGCCGCAAGGGGTTACAGGATGCCGACGCTCGGGATCTCTGTCAGGAAGTGTTCCTGGCCGTGGCGCGGGCGGTCCATCGCTGGGACCCAGACCCCAATCGCGGCAGCTTCCGCGGCTGGCTGTCCCGCATCACGCGGAACCTGCTGGTGAACTTCCTGACCCGGCAACCGGAGCCACGCGGCAGCGGCGCGACCAGCGTGCATGAGCTGCTCGAAGCGCAGCCGTCCGCGGACTCGTCGGCCACGGCGCTGTTCGAGACCGAGTATCGACGCCGCGTGTTCCGGTGGGCTGCCGAGGCAATTCGCGGCGAGTTTACGCCGACAACCTGGCAGGCATTTTGGCTGACCGCCGTTGGGGGCCGGCCGCCGAAGCAAGCGGCCTCCGAGCTGGGCCTGACGGTGGGGGCCGTGTACATCGCCCGCAGCCGAATTTTGGCCCGTCTCCGTCAACGCATCGAGGAGCTCGGCGAAGAGACAACGGCGATCCTTCATGAGGTAGATCATGGCATATCCAATGAACTCCTGTGACCCCGACCGGCTGCATCAGTTGGCCTCGGGATGCTTGCCCTCCGCGGAGCTTGGCTCTTTGGAAGAGCACCTGCAAGAGTGCCCGCAGTGTCAGTCAGACCTCGATCGGTTGTCCGCCGCCAATCCCTGGCTCGGGGCCGTCCGGCGCTACCTGGGTGAAGAAACGGTCGCATACACAGAGACAGGTTCATCAACCGAGCCGGCGCTCGATTTTCTTGTCCCTTCCGATTGGCCCGACTCCCTGGGACGACTTGGCCCCTATGAAGTCAAGGGTTTGCTCGGCCGCGGCGGCATGGCGGTGGTCCTCAAGGCCGTCGATCCCGCACTGAATCGCACGGTGGCGATCAAGGTGCTTGCCGCCCACCTGGCCAGCTGCGGCGCGGCGCGGCAGCGATTCCTTCGCGAAGCGCGGGCCGCCGCCGCGGTCGTGCATGAACATGTCGTCGCGGTCCACAACGTTGATGAGACGGGCGGGCTTCCCTACTTGGTCATGGAATACGTTCCGGGCCGTTCGCTCCAGGAGCGGCTGGACCGGCAGGGACCGCTGGCGCTGCCCGAAGTCCTGCGGATCGGGATGCAGGCGGCCGCCGGTCTGGCGGCGGCCCACGCTCAGGGGCTAGTGCATCGCGACATAAAGCCGGCCAATATCCTCCTGGAGAACGGGGTGGAACGAGCGCGGCTCACCGACTTTGGCCTGGCGCGAGCGGTGTCCGATGCCGCCTTGACCCAGAGCGGCGTCGTGGCCGGCACTCCCCAGTACATGGCGCCCGAGCAGGCCCGCGGCGAGTCCGTGGACCATCGTTCGGATCTGTTCAGCCTGGGAAGCACCCTCTACGCGATGTGTACCGGCCATCCGCCGTTCCGAGCCGAATCTGCCGTGGCCGTGCTGCGCCGCGTATCGGACGATGAACCGCGCCCCATTCGGGAGTTAAACGCGGAGGTGCCCATGTGGTTTGCCGACATCATCGCCAAGCTGCACGCCAAGGATCCGGACCAGCGACTCCAGACCGCCGGCGAGGTATCCGAGCTGTTGGGTCGTTGCCTGGCCCATCTCCAGCAACCGCTGACTGTGCCGCTGCCGCCTTCGTTGACTCGGCCGCCCGATCGTTTTCGTCGGGGAAGACGCAGCGCCCGCTGGGCCGCGGCGATTGCGGCTCTCTTGACCGTCTCCGTGGCCGCACCGTTCGCTTTCCATGAGGGGCAGAAGCCCACGGTCGAGGAAGTGCCCGCGCGAGCCGAAGAAACGCCCGCGCTGCAAAGTTCCGATGCGTTTCGATTGAGTGATCGAGCGCACCGGGAAATGGAGAATATCGAGACGCGGATTCACGCTCTGCGAACAAGCGCCCAAGCGCTGGAGGCGGATTTCAATTCCCGATGTTGCGCCGATTCGGAAGATCCCATCGGTGCGGAAATTCAGCGAATTTTGCAAGAGGCTTGCAGATTGGAACAAGAAATCCAGTCCGGTGCCAACGGGGCGCCGGGCTATTTAAGCAACCAACCTCTTTACGGGAGATGATCAATGTATCGCAAGCTCGTGATCAGCGGGGTGTCCATTCTGGCCGTCATGACTTTGTTTGCGTCGGCGCAGCAGCCGGCAGACCTACATTCGCCCAATTCACTGCCAGGAACGTACAGGCCGGGAACAGTGTGGTCGGCCCCTGGGACGGTAGCTCAGGGATACTATGGAATCGGCGAGGTAGCACGGCGGGAAGAAGCCGAACTCGCACAGAAGAGCCACGAACTCGTGAAACAACTCGCCAAGGCCGAGGGCGAGAAAAAGGAAAAAATCAAGGACCAGCTCACTGACACGCTGGGCAAACAATTCGACGCCCGCCAAAAGCGGCACCAAGACGAGATTGCGGCCCTGGAAAAACAGATCAAGAAGCTCAAGGAACTCGTGGAAAAACGTAAAGAGAACCGCCGCGAAATCATCAGCAAACGCCTCGATCAACTCGTCCGCGAAGCGGAAGGACTCGGCTGGTAGGAGTCCCCCCTTTCCCTTTTGTATCCGAGCCTGAAGTGTAACAGTAGTTTCAAGAATTCGGGAGATTTTGGGTTGTCTGGTCGTCTGGTTCCCAAACTCTGTTCGTCTGGTTCCCAAACTCTGTTTGGGAACCCATTTCGCGAAACTCTGCTTCGCGTGAAGCATCCGACGCTAGCAAGGAAACACGAAACAGCGTTTCGCGGACAGCGTTCCCAAACGGAGTTTGGGAACCAGATGCACCGTACCTCTCGCCATTCTTGAAACTACTGATAAGCGAACAATCGCCTTCGCTTACGCTTCAGGCTCGGATACATTCTTTTCGGACAGCATTTCATTTTGTCCATCTCCTGGCATCCCTTCCGAAATTTGTTCAAAAAAATTGGAAGCGACCCCCGCCTTCGGGGAAGTATGATGAGAACAGGTTGGTCCTGTTCCGGAGTATTTCACTTATGGCAAACGCTTCGCTGCATCCGTTGTTGAACTATCTCCGGCGCGTGTGCGTGCCTTTCGCCAGCGTGGACGAGATCGACGACGGTCAATTGCTACATCGCTTCCTGAGCGGGCACGATGAATCCGCGTTCACGCTGATCGTGCAGCGTTACGGAGCGATGGTTTGGGGCTTATGTGTTCGGCGGCTGGGGGAAACGCCGGAGGCCGAGGATGCCTTCCAGGCAACTTTTCTCGTTCTGGTGCGCAAAGCGGCATCCCTGCGCACACCCCAGCAGCTCGGTCCCTGGCTCTACGGCGTGGCCTATCGCACGGCCCTCAAGCTCCAGGCCCGGCGAGCGCACAAGGCGGCCAAGGAAAGACCTCTGCCCGAACAGACGGCCGAGAGGGAGCCGGCAGAGTCGTCCTGGGGTGAGCTGCGGCCAATCCTCGATGAGGAAGTGAACCGCTTGCCGGAGAAATATCGGCAGCCGGTGTTGCTGTGCTATCTGCAAGGCATGAGCAGCGAGGAGGCGGCCCGGCGATTGGGATGCGCCAAGGGGACGGTGTTCTCGCGGCTGTCGCGGGCGCGCGATCTGCTTCGCCGGCGGCTCGTCCGTCGCGGAGTGGAAGTATCGGCTGGCGCGCTGGCTGCCGTGCTAGCGGAAAACACGTTCCTTCGCGCCGCGCCGCCTGCTGTCCTGAGTGAAACTACCATCCGTATGAGTCTCTTATTCGCGACGGGGACAACGAGTTCGGCCGTGTCCGCCTCGCTCACCGCCCTCGTGGAAGGAGTGGTACGAAGCATGTTCCTCAGCAAAGTCAAAGTCGCCGTGATCGTTCTCGTGACGATTGGATTGCTCGGCTCCGGCGCGGGATTTGTCGCTCATCGCACGGCCGCCGGACAACCCGGAGACAAGCCCGCAACCACCCCTGATCGGCCGCCGAGCGTGGCGCAAAAGACGAAAGAGAAAACAAAGGAAAAAGAGAAGTCTCGTGGGGATCGCCCGGCACCGAAGCCGAAAATGGACGAAGCGGGCCCCGATGCCAAACAGGACCCGGCCACACGCTTGGAGATCTGGCGTGCGCAGCTGACGAATCCATTGAACTTCGAAGGGATTGCCGATCCAGGAATAACCCTGCAGGATGCTCTCGACAAGCTCGGCAAGCAATTTCACATCAACTTCGAGATCAACGATAAGGCGTTCGAACTCGATCAGGTAAACCACGATGTGGGGGCGACACTCATCGCGGGTAGCAAGCCAATCCCTCCGATGCGAAATACGAGTCTGGCCAGTGTCTTGCGCATAATCCTGGCGCGAGTGCCCGCTCCATCCGGAGCCGTGTACATTCTGCGATCGGATAGCGTCGAAATCACCACGACTCTGGCGCTCTGCCAAGAGCTGAACATTGCCCGCGACGTTATAGTCGGGAGGGGCCCGCCCGAGATCCCCCTGGTGTGGGATGTTTTCGAGGAGACACCGATCAGCAAGGCCCTGATGCGCGTGACCGAGCAGACACCATTCACGGTGATCGTGGATTCGTCCCTCAAGGACAGGGGCAAGCTCAATGTGACCGCGCAATTCAACAACGTGCCCGTCGATACGGCCGTGCGTCTGTTGGCGAATATGGCCGATCTGAGCATGGTGAAACTGGACAACGTGTTTTACCTGACCACACCGGAGAAAGCGGAACGTCTACGCGTAGAACATCAACGCGACACACGGGGTCAACCTGAAAAATGAGGGAAGGAGCTTTCGACAAACCTCGATTGCATATTTCCGATCCTGAAGCGTCAGCGAAGAAACGCCTTCGCTGACGCTTCAGGATCGGATACATACTTTTCGGCGAAAAAAGTGGCAGACCGGATGCGGTTCCCGGCATGATGATAGGAGGGAAATCGAAAACCCCTTGGGAAGCCGAATCATGCCTTTGCATCCACTGCACTCGGTTTTACAGTGCTTGCGCACGCTCGCCGGTCCGCCCGACCTGACGCACCTCAGCGACCGTCAGCTCTTGCTTCGCTACGCCCGCCACCGCGATGAATTGTCTTTCGCCGCCCTGGTGCGACGGCATGCCGCCCTGGTAATGGGTGTGTGCTGCCGCATCCTGACGTGTACGCAAGACGCCGAGGATGTTTTCCAGGCGACGTTTCTTGTGCTGGCGCGCAAGGCGAACTCGCTGCGTTGGCGCGACTCCATCGCCGGCTGGTTGTTCGAGGTCGCGCATCGGCTGGCTCTGAAGTCTCGCACGGAAATAGCTCGGCGGCAGCGGCATGAGAGGCAAACCGCGAAGACCATACGGGTGGAGAACGCTGGCGATGGATCGCTGCAAGAATTGTCCATCGTACTGGACGAGGAGCTGTGCAACCTGCCCGAGCGCTATCGTCTGCCCTTGTTGCTCTGTTACCGGGAGGGTCAGACCCGCGATCAGGCGGCTCGGCAAATGGGTTGGTCCCTGCGAACGTTGCATCGCCGCCTGGAGCGCGGACTGGCCCTGCTGCGCGCACGGCTGACGGCACGCGATCTGACACTCTCCAGTGTGCTGGTGTCCGCGGAACTGGCACAACAGACCGTCTCAGCTCATCTCTCCGCGACGCTGTTGCGCGACACGGTCCAGACCTCCCTGGCCTTCTCTCTCCGTGCGAACGCCGTTCGATTGCCGGCCGTGGTGCTGGCGGAGGAAGGATTGCGGAGCATGGCCTTCACCAAGGGAAAAATGACGCTGGCTTTGCTGTTGGCGATTGGCGCGATCGCAACCGGCGCCGGCGTATGGACGCAGCGCCCCGTGGATGCGACGCGAGCGGAGGAGAACATCGCCGAATGGACGCCGGAACCTCCCCCTTCCCAACCGGGTAAAAACGCGACGGAAAAATCAGCCGAACCCCGAGCAGACATAGGCGCGCTACCTGCGGGAGCATCTGCGCGGCTGGGAACGAGTTGGCTGCGCGGCGGCCGGTGGTGGCGTTTTCTGCCCGATGGCAAACGGCTGGTGCAACAACGAACCGACGACGAAGCGCTTGTGATTTCCGCCGTGCCGTCCGGCAAGCCGCTGGCCCAGATTCGCGGCGCCGACGTGCCGGGGCGAAAGGAAGTCATCGGCTCCACGATGGCATTCACGCGCGACGGGAAATATCTCGCCGCCGTCTGCTGGGAGGGACGCTGCGGCATCTGGGAGACTGCTACCGGCCGGCTGGTGCGCTGGCTCGAAAGCGGTCCCTTCTATTCGATCGTTGAGTGCGATTTCTCTCCTGATGGCAAGTTACTGGCCGTCGGCGCAGGTACGCCGCAGGGAAGGATCGAAGGCATTACCGTCGGCGTCTATGAGGTGGTGTCCGGCAAGCGGTTGTTCTCGACTCCCGGCACCAACAGCGTATTCGCGCCCGATGGGCGATCGCTCGTCACCTGGGATGGTTATGGCAGCGGTGCCATGAAGACGGCTCGCCGCGTGGATGTCCCCTCCGGGAAGGAACTCACATCGTTCGCGTACCAAGAACACTTCCCGGACTCCGCACCACGTTCGGACGGCGTCTGGTTTTTTGAGGTTCTGGCCGACAATTCCATTCGGGTCTGGGACGTAGCGTCCGCGAAAGTAAAACACACTTTTCCCGGTCCGGGAGGCGGCGGCAGTAAGTTGGTCTATGTGCGCCACATTGCCGGCCGGCGGGAATTGATCGGCGTCAGCACTCAACCTGCCGAAGTGACGTGCTGGGATCTGCACACCGGCAAGCAACTCTGGCGAAACCGCCTGGCCGACCCAGCCTATTATCCCTCCCTGTCCGCGGACGGTAGCACGCTCGTGACCGGCGAATCCACCGGGACCGTCCGTGTCTGGGATGCGGCCACGGGAAAGGAGCGCGCATCCTTCCGTCCTGGCCTTATCGGCCATGCCTCCTATGAGGCTCCCGTTTCGCTCGATGGCAAACGCATCGCCACGCACTCCGGCGGCAGCTACTCCTCGGCCGTTGCCTTCTGGGACGCAACCACGGGCAAACTACTCTCCGATCTACCCGGCCATTCGGCGGGGATCACGGCTGTCGCTTACGCCCCGGATGGAACCCGGATCTACACGATGGGCAAGGACCGGACGCTCCGCACGTGGGACGCCGCTTCCGGGCGCGAACTCTCGCGCATCCCGACCGAACCCGCGACAAGCCTGGCGGTAGCGCCGGATGGAAAAACTCTGTTTACCTGCGGAGCGGACAGCGGCTCGGTTCGCGTGCTCGATGCGCACACCGGACGACTCGTGCGTCAGCTCCCTGTATTCAAAAAGTCCACGATCGGACTGTTTCTGACGGCGGACGGCAAACGACTCATCGCGGCGGGAACGGATGATTTAGCCAGAGCAGACCTCAGCGTGCGCATTTGTGACGCCGGCACGGGAACGAAGCAACGGGAACTGGACCGCTTTGACTTTTGGCTCGAACAACTGGCCGTAACCCCGGACGGCCAAACCATTGCCACATCGCACGCCGAGCAACACGTTCTGCTGTGGGATGCACAGGGCAAGAAGATTGCGGAGCAAGTCGGCCACGGAGTGCGGAAGCCAAGTTGGGTGACAAAGCGGCAGGCGACCTATCAGATCGGTTCCCTCGCTCTCTCCGCCGACGGCCGGTGGCTGGCATATTCCGATCAGGAGCAGGGCATTGTTGTCGTCGACGCGCGGAGCGGGCGCGAGGTCGGTCGAGCGAAGGTGGATGTGTATTACCAAGCGCCATCTGCCCGCGATGATGTACGAGACGTGCTGGCATTCGCGCCCGATGGCAAAACCATTGCCTTTTCGGGGGTCGAAAGCACGGTTGACATTTTCCTGATCGAGACGCGAACGCAGAAAGTTCGCCAGCGTCTACGCGGCGACAGTAGCCCGGTACAACACCTGGTCTTCTCGCTGGACGGCTCGCAACTTCTGAGCGCGGGACCGGATGGTTCGGCCCTCATCTGGGATCTCTTCCAGCATCCGCCGGCGCAGCCGATGAAGGCCGAGCAAGTTGCCGCCTGGTGGGAAGCCCTCGCCGATCCGGACGCCGGCAAAGCCTATCGAACCATGAAGGAAATGGCCGCCCACCCCGCCGAGACGGTGACGTTGTTACAGAGCAAGCTGCCGCCGATTCGCGGCGTGGAAAACGCCCGGCTCAACGCCTTGCTGACCCAACTGGATGCCGACGATTTCAAGGACCGTGAAGCCGCGTCGCGCGAACTCATTGCTCTGGGAGACGCGGTCGAGTCACGGTTGCGGCAGGTGCTGCGAGACGAGCCGAGCCTGGAACTAAAGCGGCGGACAGAAGATGTCCTGCGGAGAATCGACGAGGGCCGGCTTCGCTCCGAGCGTGCTATCGAGGTACTGGCGATGATCGGCGATACTTCGGCCCGGAAATATCTGCGCGAGCTGGCAGATGGTTTGACTGACGCCGCGCGAACCAACGATGCGGCCCAGGCACTCGCTCGCCTATCGCGTACACGGAAGGGAAGTGCCCGGCCCTAGTGAGATTCCCCTCGTTCCCACGCTCCGCGTGGGAACGCACGTCCGGCCGCTCTGCGGCCCGAATCTCTCTGCCCCCGCGTTGTGGCCCGGTCTCCGGACAGGGCCACCAGCCCTGACAGAAGGTCGACGCGTTGTGGCCCGGTCTCCAGACCGGGCCACCGGCCCTGACCGAAGGTCTCCAATCCGGTGCAGGAGCGGAGACCTTCGGTCGCGAACCGTGGCGGGGTCCGGAGACCCCCGCCACAACGCGCGTTCACACGCTCGGAGCGTGGGAACGAGAACCATCCTCACAATTCACACATGCCCCTCTCTTGTCTTTCTTTGGATTTACTTGGACATACGCTCCTCTTCCGGTACAAAATAGTATTTGCTCTCTCCCGAACGGATCAGCACCGCAAGTACCGATCTCGCCGAGCAAAGGAGCTGGGATGAGCGAACAACCGAACACCGACGCGACCATTGATGGCTCATTCCCCGAGCCGATCCTGCGCATCTCCCGGCAATTCGTCGCGGCCTGGGAAGCAGCTCTGAATTCCGGCGAACCGCCCAGTATGGAACCGTACCTCCGCGAGGTCGCCGAACCGGAGCGCGCGAGGCTGCAACAGGCGCTGCGGGTCATCTCCCAAACCTACGCACAGCTTCAACAGCAGCGGCGAAATGGCGCCGATGTCCCCTCTCCGACCGTCCCCGACGAAGATTCGCCCGCGGAGGAGACGGCGGACAACACGGAGGAAATCGGCGATGATATGCGTCCGATCGCCCTGGCCACAAGCGAGATCATCGCCGAGAACGACAACTCGAACGTCGTCCCGCTCAGCCCGGAACATAGCGAGTCGGAAGGCACAACCGAGTTCATTCCTCCCTCGTATGACCCCGCGGCAACCCGCGCCCACGAGTGGGATGCGGCGCCCGCTACTCAGCCGGCGGCCGGAGCGCCACAAACTCGGCCGGCGTCTTCCGCGGCCCGTCCCCATGTGCCCGGATATGAGATCCTGTCCGAGCTGGGGCGCGGCGGCATGGGAGTTGTCTACAAGGCGCGGCAGGTGAGACTAAACCGCATCGTGGCCCTCAAGATGGTGCTCGCCGGCGCCCATGCCAGCAGCCATCAGCTGGCGCGCTTCCATGCCGAGGCCGAGGCGGTGGCCCATTTGCAGCATCCCAGCATCGTGCAGATTTTCGAGGTCGGCGATCACGACGGTCTGCCCTTCTTCTCGCTGGAGTTCGTCGAGGGCGGCAGCCTCGCCGACAAGATCGACGGCAAGCCCCGGCCGCCGCGCGAAGCCGCCGAGACCGTGGAATTGCTGGCCCGCGCCATGGACATTGCTCATCAGCACGGCATCATCCACCGCGATCTGAAGCCCGCCAACGTGCTGCTGAACAAAGCCGGACTGCCCAAGATCACCGACTTCGGCCTGGCCAAACGCATCGAGGGCAGCTCGGAGCTGACCAAGAGCGGCACGCTCATGGGTTCGCCCAGCTACATGTCGCCCGAACAGGCCCGCGGAAAGACGCATGAGATCGGCCCGCTTTCCGATCTCTATTCGCTGGGGGCGATCCTGTACGAGCTGCTCACCGGCCGGCCGCCCTTCATGGGGACATCGATGCTGGAAACCCTGGAGCAGGTGCGCCGTCAGGAACCGGTAGCGCCCCGCCGCCTGCAACCCAAGATTCCGCAAGATCTGGAGACGATTTGTCTGAAATGCCTCCAAAAAGAACCCGCGAAGCGCTACGCCGGCTGCGGGGCGTTGGCCGAGGATCTGCATCGCTTCCTGGCCGGCGAGCCGATCCGCGCCCGCCGCGTGGGGCCGGTGGAACGGATTGGGCGCTGGTGCCGCCGCAATCCGCGCGTCGCCTTCCTCAGCGGCATCGTGGCCGTGCTGCTGTGCCAAATGCTCATTAGCAGCATCCTTGCGGGCGTGCGCCTCAGCCGGGAGAGGGAAGCTATCGCCGAAACGCGCAAGGTCGCGGGGGAGCGCTTCGACCAGGCCATCGCCGCAATTGCCATCGGCGATTCCCGGCACGCCCGCGACCTGTTGCAGCAAGCTTATCTCCCGTTGCTCAACAGCCGCTCGGAGCTGGCCGATCTGCGCTCCCAGATGCAGCGTCTGGAGGAGCAGGTCGATCTCTATGCCGAGTTCGAGACAACTCTCGATCAGGCTCGATTCAATTGTTTCGGCACGCCCAGCCAGAAGAAGGAAGGGCAACGCTACTGCCGGCGGCTTCTGGAACTGTACAAGCTGATCGAAGGCCCGACGGGCGCGGCGGTTTCCGGACTGCCGCCGCTGAATGCCGAGCAGCAGAAGCGCTTCCGGGAAGATACGTTCGATACCTTTCTAATCGCCTCCATCGTGGAACGCGACCTCGCCGCGGCCGGCGATAAGGCGGCCCAGCACAAAGCCGCGCTCCAGGCACTCGACTGGCTGAACCAGGCCAACAAGATCCTGCCGGAGACGAGGGCCTTTTATGCCAACCGTTGTGCCTGTTGGGGCACCCTGGGCAACAAGGCCGCCGATGAAGCAGACAAGAAGCGCGCCCAGGCCATTGTACCGAGCACTGCCGTCGATCACTTCTGGCACGGCGTCGCCAACCATCGGCGCGGCGATGAGGCCCTCCGCCGCAACGACCGCAAAAAAGCTGAGGAATATTATCGTCTGGAACTCACCGAATATGCCGCGTTTCTGCGGCTCCGTCCCGATCGTTTCTGGGGCTATTTCAATTGGTCGCTGGCTCACGTGCAGCTGGGCGATTTGCAGGAAGCCCTCTTCGGCTTCACCGCTTGCATCCATCTTCGCCCCGATTTTCCCTGGTCCTACAACAACCGCGGCGCCGTTCTGTTGCGGCTCCAGCGCTATGGCCAAGCCATCGAGGACTGCACCGCCGCCCTATCGCGAAATGACCACTACTTCGAGGCATACGAAAATCGCGGCCTCGCTAATTTGGGTCAAGGCAACACCGACGCCGCCCTGCCCGACTTCGAGAAGGCGATCGAGATAAACCCCGATTACGGCGCCTTGTATTCGCACCGTGCCGGTGTGTTCCGCAAGCAAAAGAAGTATGCCGAGGCGCTGCGCGATTACGACCGCATGCTCGACCTGGGTTCGGACAAGAGCGCCGTGCATTTTCAAAAGGCGGCGACCTACCAAGAAATGAACCGAACGACGGAGGCGCTCGGGGAGTACGATCGAGCAATCGCCCTGAATGGAAAGAACGTCCAGGCGTACTACGCGCGGGGCGGACTTCACGCGGCGACGGGAAAGTATTCGCAGGCGCGCGACGACTATTCCGCCGTCCTCGCCCTTGTGCCCCGAGCCGTGAACGTGCTTGGCGACCGCGCCAGGCTGAACTTGATCTCTCTGAAAGACTTCGACGCCGCCCTGGATGACGCCGAGGAGCTTGCGCGTTTGCAGCCGAAAGACCCCGAACCCTATCGCATCATCGGCTCCATCCACATGGGCCGGCGGCAGTACGACAAAACGATGCGCGCCTTCCGTAAAGCGCTCGACCTCAAACCCGACTACACCGAAGTTCTTTGGGCCACGGCCCAGCTCCACTTGTGGCAAGGCGACACGAAGAAAGCGCTCCAGATCATGGACCCGCTGATCGCCCATCTATCGCCGGAGAAGCCCGAGTCCCTGAATGTTCGCGGCGACATTTATCGAGCAATGGACCGACTCGACGACGCGGCAAAAGATTATCGGCGAATGATCGAACTGAGACCGAAGGCGCCGGACGCCTACATCAGCCTGGCC
The DNA here is from genome assembly GCA_035653735.1 of Gemmataceae bacterium. Lineage (GTDB taxonomy): Bacteria > Planctomycetota > Planctomycetia > Gemmatales > Gemmataceae > JAJPHU01. The sequence goes on along the minus strand of DASRBG010000028.1, from coordinate 44,454 downwards.
CTGGTCCTCGACAAGCAGGGGAAGTCGGAGGAGGCCAAGGCTTGTTACGATCGCATGGTATCGGCCAACCCCGACTCCGCGCTTGTCTATATCCGGCGGGCGGAGGATCGCCGCAACCGCGGCGAATTCGAGGCGGCGCTGGCCGACTGCGCGCAGGCCGCCGCCAAGGATCCAAACTCAGCGCTGCCGGCGCTGGTGCGAGCCAGCATCATGGCCGCCCGCGGCCAGCACCAACAAGCGACGGCCGATGCCGAGCGCGCCCTGGAAAAGGCCCCGAAGGAGGATGGCCACGTGCTCTACGCGGCTGCCTGTGTCTGGAGCTTGGCCGCGCGAGCGGCGGCCGCGGATGCCGATCGGGCGCAGCGCTATGCCGATCGCGCGGCGGCCTTGCTGGCCGCGGCCCTGGATAAAGGCTTCCATGATCTTCTTTTCCCCGAACACAATCGGATGGCCGAAGACCCCGCCCTGGCGCCGATTCGCAAACAGCCGCAGGTAAGCGACTTGCTGGCACACCGCGGTGAGGGGCGTTAGCACTACCATGCCAGCCCGCAGCGCAAGCAAGGGATGGGATTCTCGTTCCCACGCTCTGCGTGGGAACGCACGTCCGGCCGCTCTGCGGCCCGACTCGCTCTGCCGGCTAGGGACTGGATGCGACGCGGAGTGTCGCCAGCGTGCGTTCCCACGCGGAGCGTGGGAACGAGGAGGAAGCGCATGACGGCTCCTTCCCCGACGTTCGATACCGCTTGGCAACTGTTCCAGAACGGCCAACCACGGCAGGCGGAGGAAGTCTGCCGCCGCCTCCTCACAAGCGATCCGGCCCACGCTCCCTCGTTGCATCTTCTCGGCGTGCTCGCCCACCAATCCGGCCGGCACGATGAAAGCATCCACTGGATCCGCCAGGCCGTCGCGCTCTGTCCCCATAACGCGGAGTTTCATTACAATCTGGGCGTCGCTCAGCAGGTCCAGGGCCAGCTCGAAGAAGCCGCGGCCAGCTATCGGCAGACCCTGGAGCTGGAACCCGGCCGCGCGGAAGCGCACAACAACCTCGCGCATGCCCTGATGATGCTCGGCCGGCTCGACGAGGCGCTGACCCATATCGAGAAAGCCCTGTGGCTTAGACCCGAGTACGCCGATGCTCACGCCAATCGCGGCGAAGTGCTGCGGCGGCAAGGCCGGCTGGAGGATGCGTTCGGCTATTATCGCCGCGCCCTGGAATTGGAGCCTTCAAGCACTCTCTTCCTCGTCAATCTGGCCAATGTTTTGACGGCGCAGGGCCAACCGGAAGAGGCCGTGCCGTACTACCGACGAGCCATCCGCCTCCAGCCGGCCGAGGCCATTTATCTGAGCAACCTGGGCAACGCCCTTACGCTGGCCGGCCGGCCCGATGAGTCGGAGAGATGTTGCCGCCAAGCCCTGCGCCTCAAGCCCGATTTCGCCGATGCCTACCACAACCTGGGCATCGCGCTCGGCGCTCAAGGGGAGATCGAGCAGGCGCTGGCGGCCAACGCGGAGGCCCTGTGTCTGAACCCCGACCACGTCGGCGCTCGCAACTGCCAGGCAATGTGGTGGCTCCAAATGGGGGATTTCGCGCGCGGCTGGGAGGAATACGAATGGCGCTGGAAGAAGCCGAATATGCCGTCGCGCAATTTCCGGCAACCGTTGTGGGACGGCTCCTCCCTGGAGGGCAGGACCATCTTGATCCACGCCGAGCAAGGGCTGGGCGACACGATCCAATTCATCCGCTATGCGCCTTTGGTCAAACGACGCGGCGGCACCGTAATCGTCGAATGTCAGCCGGCCCTGTACCAGTTCCTCGCTGGCTGTTCCGGCATCGATCGGCTGATCGCCCAAGGCTCGCCCCTGCCGGATTTCGATGTTCACGTCCCTTTGCTTAGCCTACCGAGAATCTTCGGGACGACGCTGGCAGACGTGCCCGCCGAGGTGCCGTACCTGTTCGCGGACTCCGCACTCATCGAGCGATGGCGAAACGAGCTGAGCGGCGTGCCCGGATTCAAGATCGGCATCGCCTGGCAGGGCAATCCGCGTTTTCCCGCCGACTGTATGCGTTCCATCCCGCTCACACACTTCGCGCCCTTAGCGCAGGTGGACGGCGTTCGCTTGTTTAGCCTGCAAAAAGGGCTGGGCCGGGAGCAGTTGGCTGCCACGGCTTCTTACCTGCCCGTGATCGATTTAGCGGACCGGCTCGACGAAAAGACGGGAGGCTTCATGGATACAGCCGCGGTCATGAAGAACCTCGATCTGATTATCACTTCGGACACCGCCATCCCTCATCTTGCCGGGGCGCTCGGCGTGCCGGTCTGGGTGTGCCTGGCCCTCGGGGCAGACTGGCGCTATCTGCTCGGGCGCGAGGACAGCCCGTGGTATCCGACCATGCGCCTGTTCCGCCAGACCCGGCTGGGCGACTGGGATGGCGTTTTCGAGCGCATCACCTCCGAGCTACGCGCCGGCGGCATCCGACCACCTCGGCCGCAGTCCCTCCGCGTTGAGATTTCCCCCGGAGAACTGATCGACAAAATTAGTATTCTGGAGATCAAAAGTCAGCGTATCCATGATGTCGCAAAACTCAGCAACGTCCGCACGGAGCTGGAGGTGCTCATGGAGGTGTACGATCGCCACTTGCGGCCCTCGAAGCAACTGACCGCCCTGAGCGACGAGCTGCGGCGCGTCAACGAAATGCTCTGGACCGTGGAAGATGAGCTGCGCCAGTGCGAGCGCGATCAAGATTTTGGGCCGCGATTCGTCGAACTGGCGCGGTCAGTCTACCGGCACAACGATCGCCGCTCCGTCCTCAAGCGACAAATCAACGAACTTCTCGGCTCGCGGATTCTCGAAGAGAAATCCTATACGGGGAGTTAGATTCGTATCCGAGCCTGAAGCGTAAGCGAATGCGATTCGTTGCTTCGCTTACGCTTCAGGCTCGGATGCAGATCAAGCCTCGGTCAGATTCCCGTCGCTGCCCACGGCGAGGGCGAGCACGTTGTCGAGGAGCTGGGTCAGATCGTTCGGAATCGTGAGCGTGCCGAAGATGGCATCGATGACCGCGGCATTTTGGCCGTTGTCGTACTTCGGGGAACTCGGCGAACCGACATTCTCGAAGAGGCCGGCCGCGTTCAGGTTGCCGGTGGAGCCAAAGTTAATGTCTCCCACGGCGGCGAGGATGCCCTTGTCGTTGCCGGAAATGCTCAGTTGCGTACCGCCCGTGGCGTCGCCGAGCAGACCAGCAGAGACGATGACGCCGATCGTGCTAATGCCGCCCTTGATCGAGACGTTGCCCAGGATGCCGTACCGGCCGGCGCCGAGACCATACTCTCCGTTGTTGCCTTGGACGGCAATCCGCCCGCTCAATCCGCCGCTGATATTGAGGTCGCCGAACACGTTCCCCAGGGCCACGATTTGTCCATTGACGCCGCCGGTGGACACGGTGATGCCGCCAAAGCGACTCAGGGCGCCGTTGGGAGCAATCCCGCCCGAAGTCTGGATGGCGCCGATGTCGCCCTGGACCGCGATGACGCCATTCAGGCCGCTCTTTAGGCTCACCTGGCTGATCAGGTTGCCGCCGACGATGATCTGGCCGGTCAGACCGCCGCCGCCCGCCTGGATGGACGTGACGCCGGTGATGTTGCCGTTCGCATCGGTGAACGTGCGGCCAAGGTCGCCGGTGGTTTCGATGGTGCCCGAGATACCGCCGTTGGTGACAACGATACTGCCGAGGATGGTGGGCGCCGTCACGTTGGCGGTCAGGCCTTGCGGGGCACTGAGGATCAGATCGCCAAGCGATCCGCCCGCGGCGGCCGTGATCGAGGTGGTGATCGCCTGCGCCGTGGTGAGGGAGCCGCCCTGGCCGGTGAAGGCAATCGTGCTCACCGTGGTGGAGCGGCCAGTCGGTACGAGCGTTACCGTTGCGGTGACGGGGGAATTATCGGCCACTTGATCGGCGAACAACAACGGCTTGGCGTCGAACGAGTGGCCCGGCCCGGTGACCAAAAACTGAGCGACATGGTTCGCCTCGCTGACGAAGACACCGAAGGTATCGTTGGCCTGCGTCAGGCCCGTACCAGCGGCCAGGGGGACGAGGGCGTCGGTATGAGTGGCGGTATCCGCCGATACTCCCGCGAAAGAGCCGGCGGCCAGGGCCGGGACGGCCTTGGCCACGATGCTGGCGGCAGGGAGGTTGCCGGCCACGGCCACGGCCACGGTATCCTGCGGCAGCTGCACGCCGCCGGCAGTGTTGGTCGGCAAATTGAAGAAGCTGATCGCACCTGCGGGAACCGCACCCAGCAGCAGGTTCCCGCCAACCACTAGGTTGTGAATGCCCGTCAGAACATTGTGGTTGCCCTTGGCATCTACCGAATAGAGACCAGCCAAGTCGAAGCCGTTTCCGCCATTCGTCGCCGTGCTCGTGGTCACGCCGAGGTCGAAGCCGGCAGGCGTGCTCCCGGCGACAACCTGGACGACGACCACGGGATTGCCCGCACCCGTCCCATCGTAGTAGAAGCCATAATCGGGCACGGAGCTGCTCGCGTGCGGCGACACCGTCAGCGTCCGCGTGACGGTCGGCTCGATGAAGTTGATCATCTGCGCTGCGTGCTGGGCCGTGAAGACGTCGAACTGGCTGGCCTGGAAGGTGGCCGTGCTCGTCACGGTGCCGGCGAACAGGTTGAAGTTCGTGATCGTGACCGATCCGGCGACCGTGTTGATGCTGAGATTGCTGGAGTTGGCCGCCGACACGATCCCGGCCGTCGTCAATGTGCCGATCGTTACATTACTCAGCGTCCCGGAGCCGTTCGAGGAATCCTCCTTGGCCTGGATCAAACCGGAGTCGTTGCCGACGGTCAAATTGGTAATTGTGCCCGCGCCGGCCGCGGTGATGGAGCCGGAATTGCTCGTTATCGACATGCCCGAGATGGAACCACCGGAGACGCTACCCGAATTGGTGCCGATGGTGCTATTGCTGATCTTGCCCGAACCAGGATTGGTATCCTCGACGGCGGTGATGGAGCCGGAGTTACTGCCCACGCTGATATTCGAGATCGTTCCTTGCCCAGCGGAGGTAATCGAACCGGAGTTGCTCGTGATCGACATGCCCGAAATCGAACCGCCGGAGACGCTGCCTGAATTAGTGCCGATGGTGCTATTGCTAATCGTACCGGAACCGGGATTGGTGTCCTCCACGGCAGTAATGGAGCCGGAGTTACTGCCCACGCTGATGTTCGAAATCGTTCCTTGCCCAGCGGCGGTAATCGAACCAGAGTTGCTTGTGATCGACATACCGGAGATCGAACCGCCGGAGACGCTACCCGAATTGGTTCCAATCGTGCTATTGCTGATCTTGCCCGAACCAGGATTGGTATCCTCCACGGCAGTGATGGACCCGCTGTTACTGCCCACGCTGATGTTTGAGATTGTGCCTTGCCCCGCGGCGGTGATGGAGCCGGAATTGCTCGTGATCGACATGCCGGAGATCGAACCGCCGGAGACGCTGCCTGAGTTGGTGCCGATGGTGCTATTGCTAATCGTACCGGAACCGGGATTGGTGTCTTCCACGGCGGTGATGGAGCCGCTGTTATTGCCTACGCTGATGTTCGAGATTGTGCCCTGACCGGCCGCCTTGATGGAAGAACCGCTGGCGTTGTTGGTCACCATCATGCCGGAGATCGCGCCGGCCGAAATCGTTCCCGCGTTCGTGCCGATGCTAGCGTTGCTAATCACGCCCGAACCGGGCACGCCGGCGACCTCGATGGCCTGGAGCAAGCCGCCGGAGGCGATGCTGGTGATGCTCACGCCCAGAAGCGAGCCGCCGTTGGCCGTCAGTTGGCCCGCCAAGGTGCCGAGGTTCACGTTGGAAATGTTCGTAGCCGTGATGATGCTGTTGGCGGTCACCGTGCCCGTAACCGAAAGTTGCTGCAAAACACCGGGATTATTGACTGTCAGACTGCCGGTGAAATCGCCGGTGACTTGCATCGTCGCGCTTTGCTCATTGGCAAGCGTGAGCGCGCCGTTGAAGCCCTGCGCGAAGTTGCCCGTGAAACTGTTCGTGCCGTTGCCGCCGTCGAGGGTCGTGGCCGTGGCCGGGTTGATGCCGGTCATGGTGAAAGTGTCATTGCCGCTCAGACCGTTGACGGCCAACGACTGGAAATTGGAATAGCCGATGCTGTTGGCCCCCGCCAGGCTGACGGCGCTGCCGGTGATGGCGAATGCGTCCGGGCCGGACGTGCCGTTGACGATCAGGCTATTAGTGCCGGTGCCGCCATCGACGGCCACACTCGGTCCCACGGGTTGCGTCCCCTCGTTGAGGGTAAAGCTGTCATCGCCGCCATACAGGTTGGCGAGGATCTGGCCGCCCGTGGGGACGGTGAAGGGGCCGCTGGTCACGCCGTTGACCGTCGCCGTGATGACGTTCGCGGCGGTCGTGGCGTTGACGGAGACGACATCGTTGCCCGAGGTGCCGACGATGAGCAGATTGTTGCCCACCAACCCCACGGACTCCGTGTTGACGGTGATCTGCTGCGAAGCGGACTGCTGCGGATTGCTACTGGTGTCGGTGACGGTGATCGTGAAGGGGTAACTCGCCGGACCCTGATCGGGTGTCGGCGTCCAGGTCAACAGGCCCGTCGCCTTGGAGCCTTTCGTCGTGGGAACTTGCGTGCTGGTGATGGTCGCGCCGGCGGGAGCGCCGGACAGACTGAAGATAAGGGTCTGCCCCGAATCCTGGTCCGTGGCCGAGACGGCAACGCTGAGCGTGGTGGTCTTGACCACGTCGAAATTCGTCTGCGGGACGTTCAGCACCGGGGGCGCGCTGAGTAAGGTGCGATCCTCCAGCAATTCAAGCGAGAGGGGCAGCGCGGGGCGTCGTCTTCCCCGGGTCCGAGTGTCTCTCGATGTTGAGGCGGCGCGACGAAAGACGTGGAAAAGCGAGACGAACGATGAGCGCGGGTTTTTGTTACGGGGCATGGGATTCTCTCCTGCTGGGTCCGCATCGCCCCACAGCCCCTTTTGGATGACGTCCTCGACCTGTTCCGTGGACACGGCTCCCGACGTTGGATCCCGTGCTGCGCAGCGATGCCCGTGCGCGTGTTCCGTAAAGACCTACTTGGCCGATGGCCAATGTTAGATTAGTGTGACCGAGAGCGAGGCCGAAAGCAAGCGAAAAATCGGAAAAATCGGAAAATCTCACCCTGCCTCTCGTTCCCACGCTCCGCGTGGGAACGCAAGCTGGCGACGCTCCGCGTCGCGACTCCGTAGGGCACGCAGCCAGCGTGCCGATGGTCCAGGCACGCTGGCTGTGCTCTACAAGCCGGGCCGCGGAGCGGCCGGACGTGCGTTCCCACGCTCCGCGTGGGAACGAGATCAGACGAGATCACCGTGCCGCCGGCTGCGCGGCCGAGCGCGCCGGCGGCTGGCCGAAGGCTTTCAAATCGCGCAAGAGGCGGCTGCACGTCTCCTCGTCGATCACGAAAACGTCGCCGCGGTCGCCGTCGGGGATGTGCGCGTAGCGGCCCTTCGAGCTGCCCTCGACGTTGCCAATGTGCAGCACGCGCTTGCCGGAGCGCGTCGCGATCTCCAGGATCAGGTCCGGTTGTTTATCGAGTCCAAACAAAGCCAGGTTGGCGCCCTTGTCCACGGCATAGCGGCTCAGCTTCAAGCCGGCCAGCGCCGCCAAGGTGTCGTCAACCGTCGCCGTGTTGATTTTCGCATCCGGCTTCCCGACCGCCTGCCAGGCCGAACCGGCCTTCTCCAGCAAAAACGTATTGCGGTTGTAGCGATAATTCAGCGATTCAATCTCCACCGCATCGAGCGCCGGCGTCCACACGGTGCGCGGCCGATATTCGTCGAGCACCTTCTGGCTCAGGCTCGCATCGAGCAGGAACACCAGCCCGCCCTTGGCCAGCTTGGCGTAGCGCCGGCTGCCCTTCCCCTCTTTGTTGCCGACGAGCAGGGTCAGCACTTCCTTGTCGCCGGACTGGACGCGCCAGCTCGCTTCCGGGCGATCGAGTCCGTATTTCTTCAAGGCGTCCGCATCGGATTTCTCGGCCACCAGAGTGTCGGCACGCAGCCGGCCCAGGCTGCGCGTGAAGTCCTCGAGCTGCTCCTGCTCCGCATCGCCTTGCAGCGGCTGGGTCAGTTTCCACGAACCCTCGACCTTGCTGAAAACGGCGCGGCGCGGCCCGCGTTCCAATTGCAGCCGATCGGCGTTGTCGAAGCGAGCGAGGGTACGATCGCGGAAGGCCAGCGGGCTGCCCGCCAGCTGTTCGGACAACGTGCTCGCCAGCACTCCAACCGCTTTGCCGTCGTCAACCAGGACGAAACGCTCGCCGCCTTTGCCAGCCGGCTTGCCCAGCTTGATGATGTGCTCGGCCGGTTTTTGATCGCCTTTCAGCTTGATGGTGATAAGGGCCGCGGGCGTATCCAGCCCGAACCGCTGCAAGTCCCCGGCCGGATAAGCAGCGATTCGATTGGCACGGAGATGACCGAGCTGATCGAACAATTGCTGCATCGTTTGCTCATCGGCTTTCGCTTGCTCCGGCTTGACCTCTCCCCAATTGCCGTCCTTTTTGGCCACTTCCAGGACGTTCTCTCCCATGCGGCGCTGGAGCGAGACCGCGGTCTTGCTGTCGAATTTCAGAAGATCACGGTTGACGTAATCGAGGTACGTCCGTTCCAACAAACGGACCATCTCCGCCGGCAGCACGGCCGCCCCCGCTCCCTGATCGACGCGGGCATAGCGCGCGCCCGACTCGCCCTTGACCTCTTTGCCCACCTCGATGACGTGTTCTCTCGGGGAGCTTACGCTACCCCGCTCGCCGATAGTTACGCGGACGGCGGGCTTATCCAGGCCGTATTTCGCCCACTCAACGCCCTTGCCGTAATCGGCGAAACGTTGAGCACGCAAGTCGGTCCATACCTTACTCAACTCCGCCGCCGCCTTGGCATCGGCGGGATAGGCGCCCGCGGGCGATTCCGTGACTTGCCAACCGTCCTTCTTATTCCCCCCCTCGGCCGGGGAGCGCCCCAGGGTCCACCATCTGTCCCCTACTTGTTTCCGCACACGCACCACTTTTGCCGAATCGAGGTTGAGCAGCCGGTTATCGAGCAGATCGACGGCCGCGCGATCGGCGGCGCGGACCAGAGCATCGCCCACCGTGAAAATCGCCGGACTGTTTGCTCGCTTGGCATAGCGCGCGGCCGACCCTTCCCCCACCGATTTGCCGATCAGCAGCGTGTGTTCCTTGCCGCTCTTATCAAGGGTGGCCTTGATGCTGAGAGTCAGCGCCGGCTTGTCGAGTCCATATTCGGCGAGATCCTTGGCCTCGTGAGCCTTGTAGCTTTCGACCTTGGGCGCGCTTAGCTCGGTGGTGATTTTCTGGACGGTCTCGCCCCGGGCATTCGCCTCGAAGGGGCCGCTGATCTTCCAGTCGTTGCCGGAGCGCGTCAGCACGTACTCTTTCTGCCCCGCCTTCTGGACGCGCAGCGATTCGATTTCTTCCGGGATAATTTGCCACAAAGTTTGTGGCCGATAGCCGAGAGAATCACGCGCCAGCTGCTTGTGCAGCTCCGCGTTAATGGCGAAGACCGGTCCGCCATCGGCGAGGCGGGCAAAGTAACCGCCCTTGCCGCCGCGCTCCTTGCCGACGTTCAGCACCAGCGGCTGTTTTTTCTTGTCCGTGAACTCGATGCGAACCGTCAACGGCGGCTTGCCCAGTCCGTACTGCGATTCCAGCTCGTCCTTCTTCGGTTCCTGAGCGACGAACTCGGACGCTTCCAGATGCCCCAGATCGGAGAGGAGTTGATCGACTTTCGGCGTATCCGCCTCGGCCTTCACCGGACTCGTCAGCCGCCATGCCTCTTTCTCGTGTTCCAGGGAGAACCTTTTGCCCTGGCTGTCAATGTCGATCTTCGCCACGTCGGCGGCGTTGAAGTCGGACAGTCGTTTGCCGCGATAGGCCAGGGCCGAGCGATTGACTAACGGCTCCAGGCTATCGTCCACGATATTGATGCGCGGCCAATCGTCGGCCATAACGTACAGCTTCTTTTTGTCCTTGTCGTGCTTGCCGACGCGCACCGTCAACGTCCGCGTCTTCTTCTCTTTCTCGGCGGGATTGGTGGGACCGGCGTCTCGCCGGTCCTGTCCTTTCTCTTTCTCGGTGGGACCGGCGTCTCGCCGGTCCTGTCCTTTCACTTCCTCCTCCACGGTCACTTTCACCACGGCGTCGGGCTTCTCGAATCCATATTTTTTGGGATCGTCTTTGTCGAGAATATCTTTGTCGCGCGCTTGCAGGTCGGACAGCTTGCTCAGCAGATCCGTCACCTTGGTGTTATCCGCCTCGGCGCTCAGGGGCTTGGTGATTTTCCAGTTCTCCTTGTCCTTCTCCAGGACGATGTCCTCGCCGCCGTGTTTGATCTCGACACGGCGAGCGTCCGCGGTGTTGAAGCGGGCAACCCGGCTGTCGCGCAGCGTGTTCAGGGCGACGAACACATCCTTGAACTTGTCGGCCTTGATCTCAAAGATCTGATCGTTGTATTGCAGCTTGGCATAACGATACTCTTCCTGCACGGGCATCATGCGTTGCGGCATACCCGGCGGCATACCGGGTTGTTGCGGCGCGGGCACGAGCTTGGTGCGCCTGCCGGACACGTTGCCGATTTGCAGACCAACCGTATCGCCATTGGCGTATTTCACCGTGATCGTTCGTTCCGGCTCGGTCAGTCCCGAACGCACGAGCAAACCGCCCTGGGTGGCGAAGAACAAATCGGTGGCGATCGATGCCGGATCCCAGAAGGGACGAGCGTGCCACAAGGACGGCGTGATGCCGCCCGTGCCCGGCGGCACAAACTGTTCCGCCCAGATGTCCGGTATCGCGGCCAGAAGCGCGTCGCGTGCGGCGGCATCGGTGCGATCGCGAACCGGCTCGGCGATCGTCCATTCGCTGCCCTGATGTTCCAGCGTGAAGTGGGCGCCGTCCGGCTTTTTGTCGGCGACGCTCACGCTTTGCGCGGTCAGGCGTTCGACCTTTTCGCTCTCGCTGCCCTCCTTGGCCATGCGCTCGCTTTGGAACAGACGGCGCTGCTGGTAGTAATCCGTCGGCTTATCGAGGAATGCGATCAACCCCGGCGCCAGGCGCACCGCTTCGGATTTCTTGTCGAGCCGCAGATAGGTATCACGCGAGAACCGATTTTCGCCGCTATTTTCCGGCCTTTCGCTGAACGCGAGGGTGTGTTCCTCGCCGCCCGCGGTCAGTTTGACGGTGACGGCCGGGCGATCGAGTCCTAGCTCGGTCAAGTCCTTGTCATCGTTGATGGGCTGCGGCTCAAAGCGTGTGCGCAGGCCGGCGAGGAGATCGACGAGCGCTTTCACTTCGGTCTCGCGGATGGGCCAATTGCCCGGCAGGGTCCAGACGCCGTCGGCCTTGCGATCCAACAACGTGATGCCGCGCGGCGCCAGCACTTCAATGCGGGTGATCTTCTCCGGCTTCAATTCCTTGAGAAAATCGCGCGTGCCCTTATTCTCGACGGCCGTGGGCTGCGCCAGCGGATCGAGCGCCGGCGGCAACTTCGGCCCGCCGCCCCACCACACCAGACCGCCGGCACCAACCAGCACGAGCAGGGCGAGGGTCGTCTTGATATTCATATTGGCGGTCTCCCAAATCCGAATTATACCGTTTACGCGCCGTTGTGGCGGGGTCTCCGGACCCTCCTCCCCGTTGTGGCGGGGTCTCCGGACCCCGCCACGGTCTGTGACCGAAGGTCTCCGCTACTGAACCGAATTGGAGACCTTCGGTCAGAGCCGGTGACCGCCGGCACCAACCAGCACGAGCAGGGCGAGGGTCGTCTTGATATTCATATTGGCGGTCTCCCAAATTCTGCCAGCCCGCAGCGCCCGGCGAGCGGGGTTGCGTAAGCGCCCCGAGGAACTTTCTCGGGGCGCTTACGCAACCCCGCTCGCCCTCGCTGCGGGCTAGTGGAAATTGCTTTTTAACGTACGCGCCGCATCAACCAAACCACGCCCCCGAGATAGAAGAAGAGGGCGGGCAAGCCAAAGCCGACGCCGTACTTCCACAGGGCATACGTTTCCGACCCCGGCGGAACGGTATCGTTGACGCGGGGATAGCTCCAGACGCGATTGGCAACCGGCAATTGCTCATCACGGCCCAGGAGCCAGTTGAGAATATCGACGAATAGCTTCGCGTCGGCCGGCTCCAGCTTTTTGCCGGTGAAAAAGCCGCCCTGACCGATCGCCGCCACGCGCACCGTCGGCGGCGTCTGGCCGGTGCTGGCATACCAACTGGCCGGCAATTCCGCATCCAGGGCCACCCCGATGGGGAATGGACCGGGCTTGCTCTTGTTGCGATCAAAATGCGGAGTGTAGTCGCCGGTCGGGAACGGCTTCTCCTCATCCCAACTACGCGCATCGGTCATCAGGAAATCGGGATCATAGGGGAGCTTGCTGCCCTTGGGCGGTGTGTAATAGAGCGGTCGGGGATGACGGATGCGAATGTCCAACGGAATGGGTTTCCCGTCGGCATCACGACCCAACGCGCGGGCGTCTAGCTGTAGGCTCCGACGGATACGATTGGGCTGATCGCTTACGGGACGACGCCCCAGGGGCCGGCCGACACCTGGCTGCCAATCGAAAAGCACCGGTGGCGGCGGCTCCAGCTGACCTCCGCCCAGATCGGCATCCGCGCGCGCCTCCGCCAGCCCGTCTTCCTCGTTGAAAAACAACACGGTTTGTTTGCCGAACTGAATGCCCAGCTCGCCCAAGAGTTTTTCCAGACCATCGGGCTGATCGTCGCCAGGCCGCATGGACCGGTCATCCGGCGGGGTATTCGATGGACCGAAACAAGCAAGGAGCGGCTTGCCCGCCTTAAGGAAATCCTTGATGGCTTCCACCTGCGGCTCGTCCAGATTGTACAGCCGGCCCGGTACGTTCTCGAAGCGATCGGCCACATTTCGCAGCGTCATGCGCGGCACGATCAAGACATCGCAATCATCCAGCAGCCGGCTCAACTTCGCCTGCACGTCCGTCATCCGCTGTTGCTCGCGCAGCGCCGGTACGTTGAGTTTGCTCTTTTCGTCCTGAACGTCCTTCAATCGCTGACGATAGCTCGGCAGAGCCAGCTCCAGGTTTTCCAGGTTGAGCCGGAGGACCATCGCCTGGGCCTGTACGTCCTGCACGGTCAGCTTTCCCCCGTCGAGCTGATCGGCATAACGCTTTGATAGCTCGTCGCGCTTATTCTCGTCGGTGATGGCCTTCTGGAACTCCTCGAAGCCCTTCTTTAACGCGGGCTGGGCACGCTCCAAATTGCGGATGGTGTTCTCCATGGCGCGTTCCCGTTCATCCAGACGTTCCAGAGCGCTCTCATCGACCGTGGCCGCCGCCGCCGCGGGCGGGGCGAACTGCGACCACTTTTTCAGCACGATGTCCTTGACCTCGAAGCCGCGCTTCTCCAGAGCTTGCCGCAAGCCGCGCAGTCCCCAATCATGATCGCGCATCGACGACAGGACGGGGTGAATGACGGCAATACCGACGCGGGGACGGCGCTCCTCCAGATGCAACAAGCGGCGGGCAACCGGCTCGACGCCCTGGTAGAGCAGGACGAGATTACCGCGGCCGTCTCGATCGTCTTGCGATGCGGTCTTATCCAAAAGATAAAAGTCGTTGAAGCTCAAACGCTGGACGTACAGTTTGTCGTTCTCGCCGCGAGCGCAGAAGAACAGGCTGTTTTCCGGAGCGTCTTCGATCGTTTTCCGCAGCGACGCGGCTTCGTCGGCCCACTTCTTGAGCCGCTTTTCGTCATGCCGCGACTCGCCCGCGGAGTTCGATCCCTTGACGATCGCGTCAATCACTTCCTGGAGGCGTTCCTTGTATTTGTAATCCCGCGATTGCGTGTCGAGCATCTCCACTTTGATGCGCGGACCGATGGCGCGAAATTGCTCGACGAGATCGCGCACCTTATCAACGACCTTGTTCTCGGCGGCGGAATCGTACTCGTCCTGGAGCTTGTTGTCCGAAAGCAAGCCGAAGACCTTGTGGCGGTTGTAAACGATGATGGTCGTCTGACTGCTGGGATCGAGCTGTGCCAAATCGTTCCGCACGTCGGCGGGCAGCGTGTACTGCCGATCGCGCGTGCAGTCGATCTGCAAATAATTGCTGAACGACCAGGCATTGAGGGCGATGAGAACGACGGCAGCCAATGCGACTTGCACGAGGGCGTTGACGCCGAAGGCGCTTCGGCGCGTGGCCGTGAAGCACAGGACCACGAACACCTCGACAAGCAGCGCGAACAGCGTCGCGGCCGCCCCCGCCAGCAGAAAGATCGTGGCAATCTGTTCGCGTGGCTGCTCCAGGGATATCCGCCCCAGGTTCGCGACGATGTCCCACAATTGCGTGATAAAGGAGCCGGTTTGGGTGAATTTCTCGCCGGCCGACCCCGCCATGTTGAGAGCGCCCGTGTAGTGGTCCCAGGCAGTCGCCGCATCACTGAGCGGCTGATTTAGCTTCCCCTGGATCGAGGCCAGGAAAGCCCCCAAGCAGGCGAACAAGGCGCCGGTCACGCCCAGCAGGCGGATGAGGAAGTGCAAGCGTGACCAGAACAGACGCGGACGCCGCGCCGAAGCCGGGGCGGGAGCGGAAGTTGTTACTGCCATCGTCGGCTCTCCAGGCTACGAACCGTCAGGAACAGACAAAACAGCGCCGTGCTGCCGTACAGAATGAGCGGCCGTGTATCCAGTAGACCGCGCGTGAAAGAGCGGTCGAAATGCAAGGGCACGCTGAAGAAATACACGAAGTTGTAGAGATTCGATCCGGTCAGCTCCGGCCGCCAGAAGCCGCCGCCGACAAAGAGCAACCCAATCGCCAGGGCGAGAATGGCGGCCACCATTTGGCTGCGCACCAGGCTGCTGATGAGCAATCCAATGGCCAGAAACATCGCCCCCGCCAGGAACATGCCGGCATACGTCCACAAAACCGGATAGGGATCAAGCTGCACGGGGATCTCGAACAGGTGCGGACCAGCCGCATTATAATGCAGCCAACCGCCGGCGCCCGCCGCCACGCTGCCTCCGACAATCAGCACCAGCGACGCCAGCCGTCCCCCCGTAGCCAGATGCGGCAAGAGCATCACCAGGCCGATCAGCAGCGATCCCAGCCCCGCCACGAACAGGATGCCCTCCACCGTCCACACGTTGTTGAAAACGGGCGCGGAAGCGCCCAGGAGGGCCGGTAGATAGAGCAGAGTCGGAAGCCACAAGACGGCATAAAACGCCAGACACGCCAGATATTTGCACAGCACCACTTGCCAATCGCGCAAGGGCGCCGTCATCAGCATCTCCAGCGTACCGCTGCTGCGTTCCTCAGCGAACAGCCGCATGGTCAAGAGCGGCGGGATGAACAGAAACACCAGCCAAAACAGCTTATCGCCGAACATGGTCTGCATGGGCGATTCCGTGCCCATGGGACCCTTGGCCGTCAGGAGTCCGAGCGTATTAACGAACAAATCCCCCGTGACGAACAGGAAAACAACCAGCACCACATATGCGATGGGCGACAGGAAGTACGCGCTAAACTCACGGCGGATAAGACTGCGCGCCCGGAACAGGCCGATCGCCATCCAGAGCAAGCCCGCCGCCGCGCCGAGGAGGACGACAAGCACGAGCGCCAGCGTCAGCCATTCGCGTGTACTGAGGTTGTTGAACATAAGGTTCCCCGTTCTGGCGAGCGGGGTCGCGTTAGCGCCCCGAGTCGTTCTAGCGAGCGGGGTCGCGTTAGCGCCCCGAGTGCGTCTCTCGGGGCGCTAACGCGACCCCGCTCGCCTTTTTAATTACGCCTTAACCACGGCGTCTCGTTCGATCAAATCTATGAACATTTGCTCAAGACTTTGATTTTCCGGCTTGAGATCGACCAAGCGGCCGGCGGCGACGACCAGGCCGCGATTGATGATGATCGCCTGGTCGCACGTCACTTCGACTTCCGAGAGAATGTGCGTGGACAACAGGATCGTGTGCTCGCGGCCCAGCTCGCGGATCAATTTGCGCGTCTCGCGGATCTGCCCCGGATCGAGTCCCGCCGTCGGCTCATCGAGGATCAAAACGGGCGGATTGTTCAGAAGCACATCGGCCAAGCCGACGCGCTGGCGATAGCCTTTGGACAACGTACCGATGAGCTGCCGCCGCACCTCTTGCAGCCAACATCGGCCGAGAACGTACTCCATGCGCCTCTTGGCCTCGCCGCCGTGCAGTCCCTTGATGCCGGCGCGGAAGCGCAGATATTCGACGACGCGCATTTCGGGATAGAGCGGGCAATTCTCCGGCATATAGCCGATGCGCCGCCGCACTTCGACCGGATCCCAGAACACGTCAATCCCGGCGATAGTCGCCCGACCGGACGTGGCGGTGAGATAGCCGGCGAGGATGCGCATGGTGGTGGACTTGCCGGCCCCATTGGGACCGAGGAAGCCGACCACTTGGCCCTTCGGCACATCAAAGGAAACGTTGCGAACAGCGGCGTAGTCGCCGTAATACTTGGTCAGGTTGCTGACGTGTATCATCAGCCTCCTCCTGCGGCCCAGGGATGCTTCCGACAAGGTTCCGGTATGATGAAATATAAAATAGACGGAAGCGCAGCACTCTGGCAAGGGGGCGGCGTCTTTGCAGACGCGCGAGGTGGTACGTGCAACGAGTCGCTACAATACTTTGATGCCGATCCCTGAGCCGCGACCGTTGACTCCCGGCGAACAGCGCGCCCGCCGCCGACGAGTGGCTCGCATAGCCCGGAATCTCGGTTTTGTCGGGCGCGTCGAGTATCGCCACGTTTACAGCCAGACAGGCGGCGCTCAGTTTGGTCGCGGTAGCTCGCAAGAAGCTGATTTGTTGACCGTTTATGCGGAGGCGTTTGAGCGTGATGCCGACCCGGAAGATTTCTCGCTCGAAGCCATAATCGCCCACGAATGCGGCCACCAAATCCTGGCCCGGCATCCACGTATCGCAAAGCGAGTTGCAGGCATCTCGGAGGCAAGCGAAGAGATTCTCGCGTCGCTTCTCGGCGCGATGATTTGTAACGAAGACGCCGACCGCGTTGCGTTGTACGCCAAAGCCATCACAGAGTTGCTCTCCCACGGCCAAAGTGTCGAGGCGGCAACCCGACAGCTTCAAGAATTGTGGAACCTCTTGGAGGCGTTGTTATGATCGGAACCAAAAAACTCAGCACGATGCGCAAAGAGATAGAACAGGCGTTGGCTTCCGCCGGCGCCGACCCGATTCAGCGTTTGGAGCGACAGATTGCCTCCGCCAAACGTAAAGGCGATCGGACCGAAGTGATGGAAGGCTTAAAGCGGTTCCTCGAATCGCCCCGCCGGAATCGCCGCAAGCGTCGTGATGAGGCGAAAAAGCGAGGCTAAGGAACCAGAGAGAGCATCGTGCATTTCCACTAGACAAGGCAAGGATTTTTTCGATCCAAAAATGATTCTCGACGCTTTTTCGTCTCTCTCCTCCATCAAGCCCCTGACGACTCGCGCCCGAATTGTTGCGCGAGAGCCTGGTATTCTTCGGAATTGGATAGGCTTAGGAATCGGTTCATCTCAGCGACTGCATGCTCCCTATCCCCAGATTCCAGCAAGGTATGAAAGAGTCCCAACGAAGCCATTTCGGACATCGGCGCCAGTTCGACAGCCTTTTGGAAGGAAGCGACCGCCTGCGTTAACCGTCCTTGGTCCCATAGGGTATCGGCAAGAAGGGCATGCACCGATGCCGACGCCGGGTTCATCGCCAGCAAATCATGGAGCTTCTGCTCCGCCTCTCCCAATCGGCCTTGGTTCTTGAGATCGACAGCTTCTTTGAACCGATCCTTGAATTCCGGTGTCGCTTTGGGGTTAACTGCCGAATTCATCGACAACTCCTAAATCCCAATATTCGCCAGCGTATCGAGCAGCCTGCGCGCCAGGCCGGCGGTGAGTGGCGATGTTGATTCGGCTGCGAAGATGGCGGCCTCGACGCGATTGCGCGCGGCGGCCAGGAGGCCTGGTGCTTCCTTGCGATGCACCGCGCGCGTCAGGAGGGCGGTGCTTTCGGCCAGATGTGCCACCTCGGCCGGCGGCATCGGCGTCATCGCCAGCACTCGGCCCAATTCATCCACCAGCTCGGCGAGCACGCCGCGGACTTCGTGACTTAAGGGCCGCGGATCACGCAAGATCTCGGCGATGGTGTGAAGACTCGCCTGCACTCCCGCAGCCGCGGGCACTTCGGACGGTGATTGTTCCGACATGACAGCACTCCTCTAGAATAGATGCAGAGGCGTCTTCAATCTCGCTCTGGCATTTTACAAGAGCCGGCGTCATGGACCATGAACATCATCCTCCGCGTCCGCAAGGACTCGGCCTTTCACTTTCCCTCGTTCCCAGTACCGGAGCGATCGATCCCGTCTGCGGCATGACCGTGGACCCCGCCTCGGCGCCCGCCTCGGTCGAGCATGAAGGCAAGAAATACTACTTTTGCTGCCCTCATTGTGCGCAAAAATTCCAAGCGGATCCCAAGCGCTATCTTCATCCCGAATCCCGCCCCGAACCGATGGAAGCGCACTCGGGGCGCTTACGCAACCCCGCTCACCAGGCCGCGCCTCCGGGAGCCAAGGTTGAGTACATTTGCCCGATGGATCCGGAGATTGTCCGCGATCGTCCGGGCAGCTGTCCCAAGTGCGGCATGGCCCTGGAGCCGCGCATCGCCGGTCCCGAAGAGGGGCCAAACCCCGAGCTTATCGACATGCGGCGGCGCTTTTGGATCGGCCTGGTCCTGACCGTACCGCTGCTCGTGCTGCATATGGGAATGCATGCTCATCTCGGCTGGCTGCAATTGCTATTGGCCACGCCGGTCGTGTTCTGGTGCGGTTGGCCGTTCTTCGTGCGTGCGGCCCAATCGGTGGTGAACATGAGTCCGAATATGTTCACACTCATCATCCTGGGAGTGGCCGCGGCCTATGGCTACAGCATCGCGGCACTCTTGTTGCCGGAAACGCTCGGCGAGGGTTTATTCTTCGAGACGGCGGCGGCGATCGTTGTGTTGGTGCTGCTCGGCCAAGTGCTGGAGCTGCGGGCGCGCGGCGAGACCACACGCGCCATCCGCCGATTGCTTGGTCTGGCACCGAAAACGGCCCGTGTGGTTCGTCCGGATGGCCGCGAGGAGGACATTCCGCTCGAACAGGTGCAGGTCGGCGATGTGGTGCGCGTGCGTCCCGGCGAGAAAGTGCCGGTGGACGGCGTGGTTATCGAGGGCCGCAGCTCCGTCGATGAATCGATGCTCACCGGCGAGCCGCTGCCCGTGGAGAAAGCGCCGGACGGCACGGTCGCCGGCGGCACCGTCAACGGCACCGGCAGTCTGCTCGTCCGCGCCGAGCGCGTCGGTTCGGACACACTGCTGGCCCATATCGTGCGCCTGGTGGGCGATGCCCAGCGGAGCCGAGCGCCGGTGCAGCGGCTTGTCGATCAAGTGGCGAAATACTTCGTGCCGTCGGTGATCGCCATTAGTCTCTTGACGTTCTTCCTCTGGTGGAGTCTCGATCCCGAGCGCGATCAGGCATTGACGCATGCCATCGTGCGGGCCGTGGCGGTGCTGGTCATTGCTTGCCCATGCGCGCTGGGGCTGGCGACTCCGATGGCGATCATGGTCGGCACCGGCCGAGGCGCGGAATCGGGCGTGCTTATCCGCGATGCCGAGGCGCTCGAAGTGCTGCACAAGGCCGATACCCTGGTGGTGGACAAAACCGGCACACTGACGGAGGGAAAGCCGCGCCTCGTCGTCGTCGAGCCGGCGGCCGGTTTCGACGAGCGAGAGCTGCTGCGTCTGGCGGCGAGCCTGGAGCGCGGCAGCGAGCATCCGCTGGCCTCGGCGGTGGTTGCCGGCGCAACCGAACGCGGCATCGAACTGGCGCGCAGTGAAGATTTCCAATCGTACACGGGCCGCGGAGTCATGGGCCGAGTCGAGGGACGTGCGGTGCTGCTCGGCAACGCGGGGTTCCTGGCCGAACACGGCATCGCCGTTGAATCCCTGGCCGGACGCGCCGAAGAATTGCGACGCGAAGGGCATACCGTGCTCCTTGTCGCGGTCGATGGGCAGCTCGCTGGCTTGCTCGGCGTGGCCGATCCGATCCGCGCTTCCACTCCGGAGGCAATCCAATTGCTGCACGCGGATGGATTGCGTCTTCTCATGCTGACCGGCGACAACCGAACCACAGCCGAATCCGTGGCTCGAAAGTTCGGCATCGATGAAGTGATCGCCGAAGTGCTGCCGGCGCGGAAAAGCGAAGTAGTGGCTCAATTGCAGGAACAGGGTCACGTCGTCGCGATGGCCGGCGACGGCATCAACGACGCTCCGGCCCTGGCTCGCGCCAACATCGGCATTGCGATGGGCACCGGCACCGACGTGGCGATGGAGAGCGCAGGCGTCACACTGATGCGCGGCGACCTGCGGGCCATCGCCCGCGCGCGCCGCCTTAGCCGCTTCACGGTATCGGCGATCCGGCAAAACCTGTTTCTGGCGTTCATCTACAACACCGTGAGCATTCCCCTGGCCGCGGCCGGCTTTTTCCCGCCCATTCTCGCGGGCGCGGCCATGAGCTTGTCGTCGGTCTCGGTGATCGGCAATTCGCTGCGACTGCGGAAGAAGGCATTGTAAGAATAAGCCGATCTCCTGATAGTCCATTCAGGAGCAAGTGGCCATTTTCATGCTTTCAGGATGCCGCGCAGCGGCATGACGACTCTTAGCGCTTAGGCTGCTCAGAGGGTCGCTCCAACTTGTCCAGCTCGGCCACGGCGATTGTATATTCCGCGTAGTCTGAG
Organism: Gemmataceae bacterium; assembly: GCA_035653735.1. Classification (GTDB taxonomy): domain Bacteria; phylum Planctomycetota; class Planctomycetia; order Gemmatales; family Gemmataceae; genus JAJPHU01. The sequence goes on along the minus strand of DASRBG010000028.1, from coordinate 23,611 downwards.
TTCCCGTGTACCTTCACCCAGCGAAAGTCGGCCAGCGCCTCCTTCTTGCGGCCCTTCAACAAATGATCCAGCCCAAGATAGCAGCGGGCTTGGGTTCGCTTGTCGTCATTGTCGGCCAACCGCAAGAGCGCCGGCTCGTCAATCTCGCCGCGGAGGAACTTGACCGCCGGATACGGCCAGGTTTCATCGAGCTTGCCGGCGGAGTCCTTCAGGAAACGCTCCGCTCTCGCCTTGTCTCCCGCTTGGCGGGCGGCGAAATGGCCGAGGATAACGGCATACAGCGCCATGTCCCCCTTCCACCCCTGCAGGTCGAGGACGGCCTGGAACCCGCCGGCAGCCTCTGGCCGCCGCATCAGCATCTGCGTCAGTGATAGGTTGAACTGGACCAAGGCGTTTTTGGGATCGAGTCGTATGGCTTCGTCGTAGTCCTTGATCGCCTTGTCGTATTCCTTCTTGGCGCTCCAGGAACTGCCACGGTTGTGAAAGGCGAAGGTGTACTTGGGATCGAGTCGGATGGCTTCGTCGAAGTCCTTGATCGCCTCGTCGTATTCCTTCTTGTCATGCCAGGCGAGGCCGCGATTGTGGAAGGCGGCGGAATCGGTTGGGTCCAAACGGATACACTCGTTGAAGTCCTGAATGGCCTTGTCCGGCTCTCCTTTCCAAAGCCAGCCAGAGCCGCGCATGAGTAGTGCAAAGGTGTCCTTCGGGTTAGCCTGGACCCTGCGATCGAAATAAGCCGGGGCGTCGTTCACCAGCACGAAGTCACGCTTGTCCACCCAGCCTTCCCGGCTTCCGTCGTGGATGCGCAGCCTACCCTCACGCTCCTCGCGGACCTTGATCGGCGTTCTTCCGGAGAAGAGGAACCAGACCTCTTTGCCATCCACCCGATCGCCAAACTTGATGTCCTTGGCCCGCTTGGTGTACAGCACGGATTCGCCGACCCAGGATTTTTCGTCGGCGGCGATCTGTGAGCCTACCCCCGCGACCGCGGGCGCCATCACGGCAATCACAATCAGAAGACGTGCTTTCATCGGGTTTATCCTCCACCGTCGCCGAGCTTGCCGTGGACTTGCGTCGCGCAGAGGGATTGTCCGGATGGGCGTACTCCCAGGCAAACCGCAGGAGTAGTTGCAGCAATCCTTGATGCTACTGATCCTTCCCAGAGGGATCTCAGCATCGGAAAAAACCAGCGCACAACACGGAAAGACACGTCTAGCCCACGGCACAATCCACAAGGCTGCCAATCCAGTGACAAGGGGTTGTCGGTAAGAAGTTGTTCAGCGTTGTGATGTCCTTGCGTTCGTTCAATATGGGTAGTATTGAGAACAGAGTCAAGGATGAGTTGGACGCCTAACGAAGAAGTAATAAGCCCCTTTGTGGCGGGTCTCCGGCCCCCCGTTGTGGCGGGTCTCCCGACCCCGCCACGATCCGCGACCGAAGGTCTCCGCTCCTGCACACGCTTGGAGACCTTCGGTCAGAGCCGGTGGCCCGGTCCAGAGACCGGGCCACAACGCGGGGGTGGTCCGGAGACCGGGCCACAACACGCGGCATCAAACTCACGCTGATCCATGCCTTGCCCGCCCCTGACCTATCTGCGTAGGACAAAGCATTCCGCCCTATTTCCCGCAACCGCCGACGCGGTCCGGTTCGCGCCTCACGATAGCTAAACTATCTCACCTCTGGTGGTTACGTCGAAACCCGGTGGAAAGGGCACGGGCGTGTCCGAAAAAAAATCGAAAATCCGTTGGGGAACTCGACTCTCGATTTCGCACTGAAGGACGGGAGACGGTTAGCGTAGGATCGTCTCCAACCATCATTCAAAAAGAGGGGCGATCTTCCCCTCCTCAACAAAGGCGACTTCCCATGTGGTTCAACGACCTATGGCAACGCTGGATGGGACAGGCTCCGCGGCAGCTTCGGCGGCGTTGCCGGCCGGCCAGCACGCGGACGCGCTTGACCCTGGAAGCCCTGGAGGACCGTACGCTGCCTTCAGGCGGCATCGTCAACAGCACCGCAGGGCTGATCGCCGCCATCAACAGTGCCAACAGTTCCGGCACGCCAACCACGATCACGTTGCAAGCGGGCGCCAACTTCGGTTTCACATCGGGGTACAACTCCACACTGGAAGCCTTGCCGTTTATCACGGGCAAAATCACGATCGTAGGCAACAACGACGTCCTCGTGCGAACCGCCGCGCCCTCGACGCCGTTTCGTCTGTTCGACGTAGCCAGCGGCGGATCGTTGACCCTCGAGAACCTGACGTTGCAAGGCGGTTTCGTGCAAGGCGCACCGACCGTGGGCGCGGAAGGCGGGGCCGTCTTCAGTTCGGGCACGCTGAAGCTGAGCGGCGTGACGGTCCGATCCAACATTGCTAAGGCCGGCAGCGGACTTAACGCACCTTCGGGAGAGGGAAGTCGAGGAATCGGCGGCGTTGGCGCGGCCGCATTCGGCGGCGGCTTGTACGTGGCAGGGGGCAGCGTCACCCTGAAAAACGACATTTTCAGCGGTAATTTGGCCATAGGCGGCAATGGCGGCCACGGCAGCTTCGATAGCAAGAAAGGAACGAAGGGCGGCAACGGCGGCAACGGCGGTTTGGCCGCGGGCGGCGGCATTTACGTGGCAGGGGGCAGTTTCAGCCTGCGCGACGACACTTTCAGTAGTAATCACGCCATAGGCGGCGAGGGCGGCAGGGGCGGCAACGGCGCCAAGATAGGCAACGACGGCCAGTACTCGGGAGGCAACGGCGGCGCGGGCGCCGAGGGTATGGGCGGCGGCTTGTATGTGGCAAGGGCGGGCAGCCTCACTCTGAGCAACGACACTTTCAGCGGGAATCTCGCCGCTGGCGGGTCCGGCGGCTTCGCCGGCAACGCCGCCAAGGGCGGCAACTGCGGCTCGGGCGTGGGCGGCGGCTTGTATGTGGCAACGGCGGGCGACCTCACCCTGCGCCAAATCACCTTCAGTGGTAATTTCGCTGTTGGCGGCTCCTCCGGCGGACACGGCGGCAACGGCGCCGCCGGCGGCACGGGCGGCGCGGGCGCCGAAGGGGCGGGCGGCGGCTTGTATGTGGCAACGGCGAGCAGCCTCACCCTGAGCCAGGACACCCTCAGCAGTAATTTCGCCATTGGCGGCAACGGCGGCAACGGCGGCAACGACACCAGCGCCTTTGGATCGGTCACCGGCGCCGTCCCCGGCGGCACGGGTGGCGCGGGCGCTATCGGCTGCGGAGGCGGCTTGTACGTTGGGCAGGGCAGCATCACCCTGGTCAACGATACCCTCGCCGGCAATCACGCTCTCGGCGGCATAGGCGGCAACGGCGGCCGCGGCGCCAACGGCGGCACCATTTTCGGCTTCGGTCACAATGGCGATGCCGGCGGCCCCGGCGGCGCGGGCGGCGCCGGCGAGGGCGGCGGCTTGTACGTGAATCAGGGCAGCGTCACCCTGCTCAACGACACCCTCAGCGGCAATCTCGCCCAGGGCAGCGCCGGCGGCAGCGGCGGCGTCGGCGGCAACGCCGGCAACGGCCTCTTTACCCAGGGCAGAGCCGGCACGGGCGGTGCCGGCGGCGCCGGCGGCAATGCCGAGGGGGGCGGCTTCTTCGTTCCAGCGTTCAACATCACCTACGGCCTCGCCAATACCTTGATTGCCGAAAACAACCTTGTGGCGGGCACAGGAGGAGCAGGAGGAGTGGGGGGCAGGGGCATCGGGTCAAACGCCGGCGCGAACGGCGCGAACGGCTTGGCCGGCTTTGCCTCCGGTCCCGATGTCTCCGGCAGCGTCGTTTCCAGCGATCACGACCTCATCGGCAATTCCAGCGGCAGCTTCGGATTCACGACGGCCCACGGCGACATTCTTAATCCCTCGTCCGTCGGACTGGGACCGCTCGCCAACAACGGCGGACCCACTCAGACCATGGCCCTGCTCTCGGGCAGTCCCGCCATCGACACCGGAGACAGCCATGCCCACGGCCTGCCCGCCACCGATCAACGCGGCTTCGCCCGCATCGTCGGCAAGGCCGTCGATATCGGCGCTTACGAATTCGGAGCCACGAAGGCCGCCACGGACCTGTCCATCCACGGCACGGCTCCGGCTGGAGTAACCGCCGGCGGGCAAATCATCTTCCAGCTGACCGTGACCAACTCCAGTTCCACCGCTCAGAGCCACGTCGCCCTGACCGAGAACCTTCCGGCCAATACCACGTTGGTGTCGTGGGTGCCGGCCGCGGGGTGGAACCACAGCGCTCCGGCCGCCGACAGCCGGAGCGGTACGGTGACGGCCTGGACCGGTTCCCTGGCAGCCGGCAGCTCGGCCACCTGTATCCTCGTGGTCCAGGTCAACAGCGGCACGCCCGCCGGTACGGTCCTCAGCACGAGGGCCTCCCTTGGCCCCGTCACGGACAGTGCCGACCCCGCCTCCAGTATCTCGCTCACCACCACGGTGGTTGCCCCCGTGAATGTTTCTGCCGACGTGAGCGTGAAGCGCAGCAGTCTCACCTACGATTCGGCCCTGCACGAGTTCGTGCAGACGATCACCCTCACCAACACCAGCGACCGCACGCTGCTCGGACCGCTGGCGTTGCAGCTGACCAACCTGTCCAGCAACGCCACCCTGGCCAACGCCAACGGCACCAACGCCAACGGCAATCCCTACATCGACTTCTTGTCGGCGGGCCATTCGTTGGCGGCTGGCAAGAGCATCACCGTAACGCTCTATTTCCAAGACCCGTCGAAGCAGGGCATCAGCTACGACACGCAGGTCTGGAAGGATCTGTGAGAATTGCGGCTGGGGCGTGGAGGCGGTCTCCACGCCCTCTTCCGCGAGACGCCCGCGCTCCGATAGCTGTTCGAGAGAGCAGGAGAGCCTCTTCTCATTTCAAAAAACTCTAAAAATCTACTTCAACTCTTTTTCCTCTTGCCTCTAGCCCATCCGCTGGGTACAAATAAGTGGTTGAAGGAGTTTTACACGAGGTTGAAACACCTACTGCCCAGGATTGCTTGCATGGAAGCGCCCCCACCCCCACCAATTCCATTCCTGAATCCTGTCGTTTTCTCGACATCGAGCTTGTGAGTGTTTGCCCCGCGCCGAAGCCGGCATCGGGCCATGCCTCGGAGGAACCCTCGACAGGCGAGGGTTTCCGGATCGGTTCCCGCCTTTTTGGCTCAAGGAGGAAGCTGCAAATGTTAGTGCTGGCTCGCCAACTAAATGAGCGCATCATCATGCCCACCGTGCCGGCGACGATCGAGATTGTCGCCATCAAGCCGAACGCCGTTCGTATTGGCATCGACGCCCCAACGACCGTCACCGTCTTGCGGGAAGAAGTGCTTCGCCGCGGCGGAATGGAGCCGCGCCATTTGCTCGATCTCTCCAAGGAGGACGCCGAGTCCCGGCTGAATCGTATCAAGAATGTCCTGGGGAATCGGCTGCAAACCGTCGCGCTGGCGCTCGACTTGATTCGTGGGCAAATGAGCCACACCGAGAAGTCCGAACTGCCGGTGCTGCTCCAGCGTATGGAGTCCGAGATGCGCTGGCTCGATCGACAACTACGGTCGTTGTTGTCCGAAGCCGAGCCGCCCACGGACGATGTGCCGAGCGCTTCTCCTTGCGCCGTGGTTGATGCGGACGATGCGCTTTCGATCTAAATGGAGTCCTCGCGGCGTGTCCAACCGAGGCGGGTTAGCAATCGAGACGCTCCCGCCTCGTCGTGCTAGGATGACGGTCGAGATTTATCCCGCCAATCCGGCGCCATTCCGCGAGGGCCGCTGTCATGTTTTCTGCTTCACTCTCCTCCTTCCTTATCGATTTTGCCCCGAGCGATTGGCTTGACCGCGCCATTTCATACCTTGCCTCCCTTGCTCCCGAACACAGTTTCTTCGCCTGGAGTTTCAACCTCAAAGTCGTACTGGCCTTGATCCTGGTTAGCCTGTGCTGCGGCGCGATCGGCTCCTTGGTGATCGGCGGCCGCATGGCTTTCTTTAGCGATGCGTTGGCTCACTGCTCCTTCGCTGGCGTCAGCATCGGCTTTTTGCTCTTTCTGGTGTTCGGTCCTCTGTTGGGTTATGAAGCGAAGAACGAATCGGCGTTCTGGACCTGGCTCACGATCATCATGGTTTTTTTCGGGATCCTGGCCGGCTGCGGCATCGTCTGGGTGCGAACGCGCACCGGACTGAGCAGCGACACCGTGATCGGCGTCTTTTTCGCCGGCGCGGTCGGCCTGGCTGCCGCCCTCCGCGATCTCATGCGCCACCGCGCTCTGTTCAACCTGGAAGATTTTCTGTTCGGCGATCCCATGAAGGTCACCAGCGGACAACTGCTGATCCTCGCCGGCCTGCTTGTTTTCACGGCCCTGCTGTTGGCCGGCATCTACAATCATCTGATGTTGGCCAGCTTTAATCAGAGCCTGGCCCTCTCGCGCCGCGTCCCGGTGCAGCTTGTCCATTATCTGTTCATTGTCCTCCTGGCCCTCATCGTCAATCTGTGCCTGCGCTTCGTCGGCGCCCTGCTCATCAACGCGCTGCTCATCATCCCGGCAGCGACGGCCGTCAACCTCAGCCAAAACATGCGGCAACTCTTCTGGCGGACGATCTTTCTTAGTTTGGTCTTGAGCCTTGCCGGACAATGGCTCAGCTGGGACTTGCAATGGAGTTCGAATTCCCAGTACACCCTGGGCGTTTCCGGCACGATCGTTTTGCTCAACGTGTTCGCTTTCATCCTGTCGATGGTGGTCGGTCCCTGGCTGCGTGCGCGCCAAGCGGGGAGTTGAGCCACGACCGTAAGGGAGCGGTTCGGAAAACCGCACCCACCGCGTTGTGGCGGGGTCTCCCGACCCCGCCACTCTCGTTGTGGCGGGGTCTCCGGACCCCGCCACGGTCTGTGACCGAAGGTCTCCTGTCCTGCACACCTCGTTGTGGCGGGGTCTCCCGACCCCTCTGTGACCGAAGGTCTCCTGTCCTGCACAGGGTTGGAGACCTTCGGTCACAGCCGGTGGCCCGGTCCGGAGACCGGCCCACAACGCGGGGTCCTGCTCGTAGCGCACGAGCAGAGGTGCATCTCATCCTTCTGCCGCCGCGTCGCTTGCCAACCCGGCGGAGAATATATCCGCGGCATCCGCGGACCTCGCGCTGTCTTCGCTGGTTAAAGCACCACCACGTAGACCCATCGCGCTGCCGTCGGTGTGGACGGCCTGGCTGCTCGACGGAGCAAGGATGGTCAACGAGTTCGGAGGATTCGCTCCGCCGTAAACGCCGGCGGTCGTCCACGCGAGGTCCGCGACGGGAGCAAGACTGTCCACGACGGGCGTGCCGGATCCTACGCTCCGCAACACGCCGGCTCTTAGCAGAGGCTCCTGAGCCATCGAGATGAAGGCCGCATCCCGGCTGGCCAAAGAGGGAATCACCGCGGCTACGGGCGGCTGGTTCATGGCCAGAGGCGAGGCCGCAGGCGTGAGCAGCATGTTGGCAGTCAATGGGGATTGTGTCAACTGCCAGAAGAAGGATGTCTTCGTGTCCACCGACAACTGGCCTCCGTCGAAGTCTGCGACGTAGCTGGAAACGTAGGTGCGGTCGATGGACCCCGTAACGTCCACGTTGCCGGAGCTATCGACCGCGACCCCATTGCCGCGGTCGTCAATGGGGCCTCCGGCGGCGACAGCCCAATCGAAGACATCGCTCGTACCGTCGATCTCGGTGACGAAGATGTTCTTCGCGTTCGGCTGGCTAGTCAAGGTTGTAGCGCCGAACAAGACGGACCCGGTGAAGCGCCCGGTCGCATACACGTTGTTGGAGGCGTCCAGCGCGAGGCCGCCTGAGAACAGGGAAGAAGCTACGTCGCCGCCGCTGCCCAGCTGATCGACCCACTGCAGCTGACCGTTTTGGTTCAGCTTGGTGAGGAAGGTGGCTCCGCTGCCGGCGTTCAGGGTGTGCGTGGAGTCGAACGCCGCCGTGCCTTCAAAGGTCCCATAGGTGTAGACGTTACCCGCCCCATCCACGGCGATTGCGTAAGGATTTGTATAACTGTTGGAGGTGTTGCCGAAGGGAGTGACCCGCACGAAGGTCCCATTGGTAGTCAGCGTGAGATCGTAACCGCTCGGACTGTTGGCGGTGACCTTGGCGTGTCCGGCGGGGTTGAAATTCACGTTGTTCCCCTGGAACCGGCCGGTGGCGTAAACATCACTGCCGGCCACGACGACGCCGAAAGCATCCACCCCGCCGCCCCTCGGCGGAGTAATCTTGTAGTTCCATAACTGGCTGCCGTCGGCCGCGGCGAACTTGATGATGTTGGCGGAACTACCCGAAACGTTCGGCGTGTAGCTATCCGAAGCATCGCCGTCGTTGCCGAAGTCCGTGGCGAAGGTGACGTAGGCATTGCCGGAGCTGTCCACAGCGACGCCTCGGCCGTCGGTTCCAGCGACACTTTTCGCCCACAGGACGTTGCCCGTGCCGCCATCGAGCTTTGCCATGAAGCCATTTTGGCTGTTGCTGTTGCCCGTCAGTGTGAAGGACCCGAAGGTTGCCGTAGAGCCTGTGAAGAAACCCGCAACGTAGATCATGGCGTGGGTGGGCGAGTCGTTAAAGACTGTCACTCGTTCGGCAATGTCGGCCTGAGTGCCGCCCATGCCGGTCACCCACTGGAAGGCCCCCGTGGACGAGTACTTGGCCACGAACACGTCCGCATCGCCGGCGGAAGTGAGCGTGGACGACGTGGAGAGGCCGGAGGGATCGAAGTTAGTCGTGCCGCCATATCCACCGGCCTCGTAGATATTGTTACTGGCATCGACAGCGACGGACGCGGGGCCTCCTCTATAGGCCGGGACTCCCTCAACCCAGCCGAATCCGGCGGACGGCATCGTGCGGTCTTCCAATGGCTCCAAAAAGAGACGCTGTCGCCTTGTGGTTCGACGACCCGTGCGAGTCTTACTGCTGGGGAATAACGGGCGACGCAAGTACCGAGAAATCGTGGACAGAGGGGGATTCATGGTTTGCTCCTTTGCAAGGTCCGCGATAGAGTGAAGAGACATCATTCCCAGCGCGCAGACCGAGCGCCGGGGCGATGCTGGGCCGGTGCGGCTTCAGCTTGGTGGCGAAACGCACCGGCCACCTTTGCGAGCGTATCCTGTCGGAGCCCCGGAGGGGCGACCGTCATTAGCCAGGGGCGCAAGCCCCTGGAGACGGAAGAAGCCCGGCCCAAGGCTCAGCCCCGAAGGGGCGACCGTCGTTAGCCAGGGGCGTAAGCCCCTGGCTCCTTTGGATCTTTGGAGACTTTTTGCCCGGGAGGCGCCCTTGCCTCAATCCTTCACATGCCTGCACTACCACTTGATTTTCAGCACCAAGCAGCGCGCTCCCCTTATCACGGCCGACCTCCAACCGCGCCTTTACGACTACATTGGTGGAATCATTCGCGGCCAGGACGGCTGTTTGCTTGCCGCCGGCGGTATGCCCGACCACATTCACTTGCTGGCCCGGTTGAGCAAGGAGGTGTCCGTTTCCGGGGCCTTGCGAGTCATCAAGACCAACTCGTCCAAATGGGTCCATGAGACGTTCCCCGACCACCATGCGTTCGCGTGGCAGACCGGCTACGCGGCGTTTTGCGTCAGCTACTCGGGGCTGGAGAGCGTGAAACACTACATCGCCTCGCAGGCGGAACATCATCGGACCGTGTCATTCCAGGATGAGCTGCGCACCTTTTTGCGTCGTCACCAGATGGAGTTTGACGAGCGTTATCTCTGGACGTAAACGGGCGGCCACGACGACGACGGTCGCCCCTCCGGGGCTATCCCCATCAACTCCACTTGGTCCAGGGGCTCACGCCCCTGGCTAACGACGGTCGCCCCTCCGGGGCTAAACGCATCAACTCCGCTTGGTCCAGGGGCTCACGCCCCTGGCTAACGACGGTCGCCCCTCCGGGGCTAGCATTCCAGGGGCTCTTGGTCCAGGGGCTCACGCCCCTGGCTAAGGGCCGCCGCCCCTCCGGGGCGGGTCGGAGGCGATTTTCTGCATTCGTTTTCCGCCCCGGAGGGGCGGCGGTTGTTAGCCAGGGGTGTCAACCCCTGGAAACTAGATACCCCAACCGCCAACCCCAGCCCCGAAGGGGCGGCGGTTGTTAGCTATCGAGGCCCCGAGTGAGGAGCAGATTTCAGCTTCTCCCGCCACACACGGGCTTTCTCCGTCTGATTGGTCAGTTCGTATAAGCGAACGATCCGTCCCGCCACCTCGGTCATCCGCTTCCTCATCGCGACGTGGTCGGCGAGTCCGTCCTGCTCCATGCCTTTGTAGCCCTGGAGCAGGAGTGGCTCGGACTCCGCGTACTTCTGTTGACCGAGGAGTACCGCTCCCAGCGCGCTTACCCAGTAGTAGTGTTTGGCGTCCCCGATTTGACTTTTTGCGACGGCTTCGCGGGCAAGCGGCTCGGCTTCGTCGTACCGCCCTTGCAACAACAGGTTCACGGCCAGGTAACCAAGATGATTGGCCAAATCGTTTCGCTCATTCACAGAACCCTTGTCCTTGCGAGCCTTCGCGATCGCTTCGCGGAGCGGGCGATCCGCCCGGTCGAACTTCCCGGCCCACTGACAGACCTGGACGAACCACCCTAATTCCCAATTGCTGCCGTCCTCGGAAACCACTGGGCCCTTGCGGAGTGTGTAATACTTCTCGAAGAGGGCCAGGGATTCCTCTAATCGGCCCATCATCCCATAGTTCCAGGCCAGGTCGAACATCACCCCTAACGTGGAAGGGTGCGTTTCCCCATCAAGGGTGCGGTTTTGCTCCAGGACCTGTTCCCAAAGCGGCACGCTCTTCTCCAAGTGCCCGGAATACTCATATGAGGAGGCGAGTGCGGCCGAGCGCGCCCGCGTCTCGCGGTGATCGGGGCCAAGTACGGCCCTGCGATTCTCCAGAAGCTGCTGTCCCAGCTCGATCGCTTCGGCGTGCCTGCCAAGCCGCGTGTAATCTTCGGCGAGACGGCCCATGATGTCCCGGGTGTCCGGGTAATCCAGTCCGAGGTGTGCCTTCCGGAGTGCGACCGCCCGCTCGAAATGAGGGAGGGCCAGCTGGAACTCATACAGCTTACGATAACCGATCGCTACGCTCGCCCGAATCGCTGCCTCGACCAGGGGCTGATCCCGAAAGCGGTCGCCGATCCGGGACGCTGCCCTGTCCAGTGCCTCTTTTACAGTGACATAGCGTTTTCCCTCAATCTCTCGGCCGGACATAGGCGCGCCGGCCATTTGTCCAATCAAATCCTCCTGAAGGAAAGCATTGACCGCGCGGGCAATGGCCGCCTCGGTGGCCGCACGGCTCTCGGCTGCCTCAGCCCGATCGCGGTCGGCTTCTGCGTCCTTGCGGGCCGTCTCGGCCTGGCCCAGCGCGTCTCGGGCAACGACGGCTTGCCAAGTACTGACCACCGTGGCCGCGATTAAGGCCGACGCGATGACCCCAGCTGTCACCAGCGCCCGCTGGTTTCGCCGTACATACTTCCGCAGCCGATATGCGGACGACGGCGGACATGCCGCCACCGCCTCATCGTTCAGGTAACGCTGTACGTCCGCTGCCAACGCGCTGGCCGATTCATAGCGGCGGTCGCGGTCCTTCTCCAGCGCCTTCATCACGATCCAGTCCAGCTCGCCACGAACCTGCGTGCTCAGGATTCCCGGCGTGGCACCGCGGTTATCCGCGATCGTCGAGAGGGCGCGCACTGCCAACGTGTAGAACCGCGTACTCGGCTTCGGCGGCTCGTCCTCGCGGATGATCCGGCGCATCTCGTCATAACCGGCCTTCTTGAGCGTTTCGTTGTCGAAGGGCGTCGTGCTCGTTAGCAGCTCGTACAGAAGCACTCCCAGGGAATACACATCGCTGCGCGTGTCCACATCCAGATCGCTCAGACCCGCCTGTTCGGGCGACATGTAAAGCGGCGTTCCAATCATCTGGGCAAAGCCGGTGTAAATGCTTCGGTCGGTCAGCTGCTGTCCCGTTGCCTTGGCCACGCCGAAATCGATCACCTTGACGACAGCCCGAACGTCGTGGTGGGAGACCAGGACGTTAGACGGCTTGAGATCGCGGTGAATGATACCTTTTTGATGCGCGTGCTGGACCGCATGGCACACATCGAGGAACAATTCCAAGCGCTGACGATTGGTGAGGCGGTGTCTATCGCAGTACTCGGTGATGGGTGTGCCCTTGACCAGCTCCATCACGAAGTACGGCCGGCCTTCCGGCGTCGCGCCGCCATCATGCACCTTGGCGATATTGGGATGATCCATCATCGCCAACGCCTGCCGCTCCGCCTCGAAACGCGCGATTACCTGCCGACTATCCATCCCCGGCTTGATGATCTTGAGCGCCACGCGGCGTTTGACCGGTTGTTGCTGCTCGGCGACGAAGACCAGTCCCATGCCGCCTTCGCCGATCTCTTCCAGCAGCTTGTACGACCCGATGACCGTGCCGGGGCGTTCGTGGACTGGATGATCGACCGTGGCGAAGGCAGCCGCGGCCGGGGATTCGAGAAAGCTGCCGGCTCCCGCATCCAGTTGCAGCAGGCGTTTGACACGCCGGGACAATTCCACATCCCCCGCGCAAACTTCGGCAAGGTAAGTGTCCCATTCCTCGGGCGCCAGCTTGCCCACGGCCGCCACGAAAATCTCACGCGCTTTTTCGATGTTGGCACTCATGATTCCACCGCCCAAGGAGGCTTCTATCTTCCAGTGCGAGATCCGCGCGCATTCTGTCCAAGACGGCGAGGATTTTTTTCACGAACCGGCAAGATCTTCGCCCAAGAAGCAGGAACGCAGAAAGGCGCGGGCGTAAGCCCAGTGCTGATAAGCGGTAGAGCGGGGAACACCGGCGAGCTGGGCGGCATCCTCGACCGAGAGGCCGCCGAAATAGCGGAGCTTCACGAGCTGGGCGGCCAAGGCGTCTTCCGTCGCCAACTTCTCCAGGGCGTCGTCGATCGCCAGGATTTCTTCTGCCTCCGAAGTGTAGCAGAGGCGGGGATCTTCCACGTCGATTCGCTGGCGATCTCCTCCGCGTTTCAAGCACTGCTTGCCGCGAGCAATCTCGATGAGAATTCGTCGCATCGCCTCGGCGGCCGCCGCGAAGAAATGGCCGCGGCTGTTCCAGTGCGGAGCGTCGTCCGTATTCACGAGGCGCACGAAAGCCTCGTGGACGAGAGCTGTGGCTTGCAGCGTCTGACCCGGCTTCTCCTGGGCCAGCTTCTGCGCGGCGAGCTTGCGCAGTTCATCGTAGACCAGCGGCAATAGCTGGGCAGCGGCGTGCGGATCGCCGGCTTCGATGCCGGAGAGAATTTGTGTGACTTCGTTCATGGGCGTAACCACAGGGCAGCATTGACCTCGGTGCGCGTCGAGCCTGATGTGCCATCAGTTTTTTTTCTCTTCCCACGGGGCTTTGCACAAAAACTCCCATCACGAAAGCACGAAAGGACGAAAACACGAAAAAGAGTTCCATTCCATGCGGATTTCTTTCGTGCTTTCGTCCTTTCGTGCTTTCGTGCTTTCGTGATTGGTCTGGACGGCGGCGCTGGGCCAGTTTTTGTGCAAAGCCTTCCCACGGGACTGTTCATGAGCATAGCAGCCACTTGGCCACAATGCTAGAACTACCTGCGCAAGACTTGACACGGCTCATATTCTGGATAAACTTGTCCATATATCCCTCCTTCCCGCCTTTGCTCTCACCGTGGCGGGATGCCGGCAAAGGAACCAAACCATGAGCCGATCTTTTCTCCTCCCTTGCTTGGGCTTCGGGCTGGTATTGCTGCTGCCGCTTCCCGCCCGCGCCGTCGATCTCGACCGCGAGCCGATCAACTACAGCACGGCCGAGCCGCACAACGCCGTCGAACGCTTGCAAGAGCGTCTCGACGATGGCCGGACAAAGCTGACCTATGAAGATGGTACGGGCTACTTGCGTTCCGTTCTGCGCGAGCTGAACGTGCCGTTATCGTCGCAAATGCTGGTGTTTTCCAAGACGAGCTTGCAGCGCCAACGCATCAACCCGCGAACGCCGCGCGCCATCTACTTCGGCGACGATACCTACATCGGCTTCTGCCAGAAAGGCGATCTGATGGAAGTGACCGCCGTCGATCCGCAATTAGGGGCGGTGTTTTACTCGCTGAACCAAAAAAAGAGCGACAAGCCGCGCTTTCAGCGGCAAACGGATAACTGTCTTATCTGTCATGCCTCGTCGTTCAACCAGGGCTATCCGGGACATTTGGCTCGCTCGGTGTTCGCCGACGGACTCGGCCTGCCGCTTCTCGCTTCGGGCACCTATCGCATCGATCACACCAGCCCGTTGCGGCAACGTTGGGGCGGTTGGTACGTCACCGGGACCAGCGGCAAGCAGACGCACCTGGGCAACCTGATCGTGCGCGGCAACCCGCGCCCGGAGGACATCGACAATTCGCCGAACGTCAATGTCACCAATTTGGATCGCTATTTCAAGACATCGCCGTATCTGACGCCGCACAGCGATATTGTTGCTCTGATGGTGATGGAGCATCAAACGGAGATGCACAATCGCCTGACGCGGGCGAACATGCAAACCCGCATCGCCCTGCGCGACGAGGCGGAGTTCAACAAGGCGCTGGGCCGCCCCGCCGATTATCGCTCCGACAGCACGCTTAGCCGTATCAAGAACGCCGGCGAGCCGGTCGTCCGCTATATGCTTTTCTGCGAGGAAGCACCCTTGAGCGATCCCCTTAAGGGCACATCCGGATTCGCGGAGGAATTCGCCAAGCGGGGTCCACGCGACGGCAAGAGACGATCTCTCCGCGACTTCGACCTGAAGCGCCGCTTGTTCGCCTATCCGTGCAGCTACCTCATCTATTCCGAGGCGTTCGACGCGCTGCCGGCGCCGGCGAAGGATTACGTGATGCGTCGGTTATGGGAGGTGCTCAGCGGCAAGGACGCTAGCAAGGAGTTCGCCCATCTATCCACGGCCGATCGGCAGGCGATCCTGGAGATTCTACGCGAGACAAAGCCGAACTTGCCGGATTATTGGAAGCTCGCGCTTCGGTAACAGCTTCAATCCGCGGCATTCCTGAGAAAACTTCGCCGTTCATCGTGATTTTCGAAACGCGATGGAACGAGCCGGAAGTGCAAGCGACGAGTGATGACCCGTCGCTTGCACTTCCGGCGCGTCGCCATGCAAACCGGCAACGTGGCGATCAAAGTTGGGATACTATCGCATAAGCATCCCAATATCCGATTCCGAGAGCAGACTCGAGCGCGCTCACAATGTCATCAAATCCAGCTCCCGCATTGTTCAGAACACTTGCTAGATCGAGGCCGGTCTGGCCGGCCATCGCGCCGCTCTGCCAGAGATCACCGGCGATTTCGGACCAGCCAAACTGGAGGGCGGAGTTATAGAAAAAGGCATTGGCGATGTCCGAAGCGCCCGCTCCCGCATTGACCAGCACTTGCGCTAGATTGAGGGAAGTCTGCCCGGCCATGGCACCGCTTTGCCACAAATCCCCCGCGATTTCGGACCAGCCGAACTGGAGGGCGGAGTTGTTGAAGAAAGCGTTGGCAATATCGGACGCACCCGCTCCGGCATTGACGAGCACTTGCGCCAGACTGAGGGAAGTCTGGCCAGCCATAGCTCCACTCTGCCAGAGATCACCGGCGATCTCCGACCAGCCGAACTGGAGGGCGGAGTTGTTGAAAAAGGCATTGGCAATGTCCGATGCACCCGCGCCGGCGTTGACGAGTACCTGAGCCAGATTCAGGGAGGATTGCCCGGCCATTGCGCCGCTCTGCCACAGGTCGCCGGCGATTTCGGACCAGCTGAATTGGAGAGCGGAGTTGTTGAAGAAAGCGTTAGCGATATTGGACGCGCCGGCTCCCGCATTGACCAGCACCTGCGCTAGATTGAGGGAAGTCTGCCCGGCCATGGCACCGCTTTGCCACAAATCCCCCGCGATTTCGGACCAGCCGAATTGGAGAGCGGAGTTGTTGAAAAAGGCATTGGCGATATCGGACGCGCCTGCTCCGGCATTGACCAGTACCTGCGCCAGGTTGAGAGAGGCCTGGCCGGCCATCGCGCCGCTCTGCCACAAATCTCCCGCGATCTCCGACCAACCGAACTGGAGGGCGGAGTTGTTGAAGAAGGCGTTGGCAATGTCCGATGCGCCCGCGCCGGCATTGACCAGCACTTGCGCCAGGTTGAGAGAGGTCTGGCCGGCCATGGCGCCGCTTTGCCACAAATCTCCCGCGATTTCAGACCAGCTGAGCGAATTGTTAAAGACACTCTGCAATGCTTTCACGATGTCCGTGGCGCCGATGCCAGCGGAGTTAAGGGCGTTTGTAACCGACTGATCGTTGTCCCCAAAGGCACTGGTCAACGCCTGAGCGATGTCGGTGGCACCGACGCCAAGAGAATTGAGGACGCCAGCCACTGCCTGATCGCCGTCTCCGAATGTGCTGTTGAGGGCGCTAGCGATAATGGGGGCCCCGATGCCAAGCTGGTTTAGCAGTGAGCCAGTTGTCAGATCCGTGTCGTTGAAGACGCTATGCAGAGCATTCGCGATGTTGGTGGCTCCGAAGCCGGCCGAGCTTAGGACGCCGGCCACTGCCTGATCGCTGTCTCCGAAGGCGCTATTGAGCGCGGTAGCGATACTGGTGGCGCCGACACCAAGCTGATTGAGCACCGAGGCAGTCGTTTGATCGGTATCGTTGAAGACGCTATGCAGAGCGTTCGCGAGGTCCGTGGTGCCGACGCCAGCTGCATTGAGAACGCTGGCTGCCGCCTGATCGCTGTCACTGAAGACACTCTGGAGGGCGGTAGCGATGCCGGTGGCGCCGATGCCGGACTTGTTCATCCAGGAGGCGACTGTCTGATCCGTATCCTTGAAGACACTATGCATCGCCTGAGCGATGTCGGTAGCGCCTACCCCCATCGAGTTGAGCACGCTGGCCACTGCCTGATCGCTATCTCCGAAAGCGCTATTGAGAGCGGTAGCGATACTCGTGGCCCCGACGCCAAGTTGATTCAGCAGCGTGGCAGTTGCCTGGTCCGTGTCCTTGAAGACGCTGTTCAGAGCGTTCGCGATGTCGGTGGCGCCGACGCCTAGATTGGTCAGGATGCTAGCAGCACTCGCGTCGTTGATCTTGAAAACACTTTTCAGAGCGCCAGCAATCTGGTCGGCCGTCGCGTTCAGCTTGTGGAGGATGCCGGCAGTGGTCTGAGGCGGAATGCCGTACAAACTCCCCATTACCTCAGCAATATCGGTGAAGCTGATGCCCTTGCCGTTTAGGAGGTTCGCGGCGATCTGGGCGTCCGTCCCCAGGAGCTTCTTGAGGTAAGGGCCGAATTGTTGGATGGCGAGGGTGAGCATTTGCTTTGGCCCCAGCGCCTTGGCGGATACGCCAAATTTCCAGTTGGGAGGACTGAACGTTATCCCCCCCTTCTTGAGCTGGTTGAGGTAGACCTTCCCGGACTTGTCGGCCCCCTTCAAGCTAGCCGTGATGGAACCCGTGACAGCGCCCGTCACTTGATACCCGGCCAGGTCGGCCTCGTTGAGCAGCCCCGAAAGCCCTGCCGTCAGGCTCGCCGTGGCGTGAGCATTCTGAATGAAAAAGCCCTGCGCGAAGTTGCCGGTTTGGAACCCCGATGTGTCGAAGCCGAACGTCGCGGCCGCGCTCAGATTCAAGCCGAAATCCGCACTCACGTCCAATTCCGTGAGCGTTTCGGGGGATACGGGGATGGCTGCCAGCTGCTGCTGGGTCGTCACGGAGATCGCGTTGGGTACGTTGATCGTGTAGGAAAACAAGGTCGTTTTCTCGCCCGTAAGAAGCCTCATCAGCTGCTTCGGGTCGTCGAGCACGAGGTTGAGACCAGGGATGCTTCGCAGTTGGGCCAGGGCTTTGGAAATGCTGCTATCGAGTTGGGACGAGATGCCGGCCGAGGAGTTCGGCTTGCTGCTCAGCGTCACCAGCTGGTTTGGACTCTTCACCTCCGCGTTAAAACTGCCCAGGTCCACCCATCCGTTCGACGCGGTCAGCGACCCCGAAATACTGTTAATCTCGTGAATGGCGTCCGCGAACGATTTGATTTCGCTGGCCTCTTGACCGTAACCCAGTTGCTGCATCAGCCAGGTCGTCGTGAGACCCCAACCGGGAATCAGAGGTTTTTCGAAGGCGTCCGCCAGAGAGTTCAGGGGCTTCGTGAAGGATTGAAGGTTCGTGACGGCATTGTTCAGGAAACCGGCCGCGAACTGGCTGACGTTCATCTGGACGTTGGAGAAGGAGAGCGTCGTTGCCCCCGAGGTCGGGTTCACCTCTGCCGTCAGATCCACCTTGAAATACGAGCCGATCTGCACCGAGGCCTGCGTACCGGAGAGCGTCAATCCCTTCACATTGTTGAGAAGGCTCAGATCATGACCGGGGACGCCGGTTGCCATGTAAAGCGTGTTGCCGTGCGTGAAGAAAACATCGCCCTTGCTGTCCGAAGCGACCTGATTGACGGCGCCGAGGGAAACCCACCCCGAAGTGGGAGAGAATTCCTTGAGAAGGGTATCGACCAGCTCGTATGCGACTTTATGCCCCGAACTGTCCTGGCCCTGGTACAACCCCTGGACGACGCCAAGGTCGGTGTGAACCTTCCCCATCGTCTCTTGCAGGTGGCCGTTGGACTGGAGGTTAAACTGAGCGGTCACGCCGCCCAGGTTGCTGATCGCGCTGGCAGACATGAGCGTTCGATCCTCCAAAGCCTCCAAGCAGGGCCGGAAGTATCGTTGACGCGCACTCGCTTGCTTTCGTGCCATGATAAACTCTCGCCGGTTTGGAATTTAGGGCCAGGAAGCGGGGCTGACACGGCTCGCATCCATCGGCCTGGCTTTCCCAGAGAAACGCAAACGGGCCAGAAACCGGACAGCGTTTCGCGCGAATTTTTTCGCCGGTGGTTCGGCTTCGATATTTTCGTGAACCATTTCGCCCCGCCCCGCGTCTAGAGAGTGTGGAGAGCGGAACAAGTCAGGCCGCTCGCGGAGAAAAGAGAGCCAAAAATGTCGCATACGTTGAACCAGATTCTCGAACGCCTGTATACCGGCCGCTGCGGTCAACAGCGCTGCCGCCTGCTGGTTCATCGTTTGCGCTTGTGACACCCAAATGCTTCCTTGTTCCCACAAGGGCCAGGTGTCGCAAGACGGCACCTGGCCCTTTTTCGTTGGTATTCACAGAAGTGTTCGTGGCCGAGCGGTCAGGCACGGGCTTGCCATGCCCGATAAGCGGGTTCGACTCCCGCCGGACACTCTCGGGGATCGGCTAAAGGTAGGCTGTCTCGCTTTGAACGAGACGATGTTGGTTCGATTCCAACTCCCCGAATACTTAATTCATTACTTTACAAGGACTTAGCTCTGATACAGATTTGCAACAAATTTGCATCAATCTGTGCAACAGTTCAGGAGGGCGAGAGGGAGGTTTTGTACTCCCGCCGGCCCGAAAGCCGGACTCGAAACTACTGGACTTCTCCGCGAGCCTGGAATATGGGACGGGTTAATTGCTTGTTCCAGGTTTAGGCGTCTAGCCTATGGCTTCCCAAAGCTCCCGCAGACAACCGGCACAGATGCGCCCCGCAGGCCATCGTTGCTTCACCGGCATTCCATCCGCCCTCAATCGAAGAGGGTATGTAAGGTAGGGTTCAGCGGAGAACAGATTGCTCCCCGCTGAACAAGTGGCAATATTGCCAATTCCTACCGGGCGAGTCTCAGATTTTTACAGTCAAGCGGCCTTCCGTCGCCCTTGATACTCGTTCACATCAGGCGGCATCATCAGCGCCCAATTCTTCCAGCGGCGGAAGTCCCGCCGCTGCCAGTTCTCAAGATGCGCCCACAGAGAGCCTTGCCCATTCCAGGACAGGAACGCTTCTAGTGGCATCTCCAACAACAACCGTTGCTCATTCATTATTGAACGCTCCACTCCACCATTGTTCAGGCCACGCATTTGCGCGAAAGCCTACCGCCTTCTTTTCTGAGAGCGAGAACCGCCTGGAAAAAGTCACGCCGCCGAATCACTTTCCCGCTCTTGGCAACGAAGGCAAGATGCATCATCTCCTCTTCGTCCGTGTGGGGAAGACTATCGACAGTGATTCCTTGGCATCGATCATAGAGGTCAACTAACAACGCTTCCTCCTCTGTCGTGAACTCAGCCAGCGCACCGCGCTTCTTCCTTCCCTTGTTGCGGATAGTCCGCATAGACAATCCCCCTTATCACGGCCCGCTCATCATCGGAGAGCAAAGGCCAACGTCGCCGAAATGTTTCCACGAAAGAGGGGGACGGCCGACTTACCCCCAATTCGGTATCCACGGCCTCCCTGAGTAGTTTCGCTGTGATTCGCTTAATTCCATGCTCTTGCACGGCGCGGTTCCAGACTTCGGCGGCGCGGACGGGATCGGGTTGGCCGTCCTCGCTCTTAACTCGAATCAATTGCTGGACGTGTAATTCTCTACTTGGATTGTCTTGTAATAAATTACAAGACTCAATTTGTCTCAAAAGCCTTGCTGCGTTTATAAGTTGCCCCGCCCTGGTTTCCGATAAATCCTTTGGCCATCTTCGTTGTAGATAACGAGGGAAGTTGCCATCGGGGCGCCAGAGCTTTCCGTCTCGAATGGCCTCTAGGCATTCGCCAAGTTCCTCGAAGGAAGTGAATTTCCTCTCCATCCTTTCCTCTAATTCTTCGAGCCTAGTTAATTCGGCCTCGGTTAGATCGCCCTCGTCTGCCTCCGTCGAGCAAATCGCTCTATCTTCTATTGTGTTGGGGATGTAGTTGTGAAATATCAACAACTCGTGTCCGGTTTCTTTTCCCCCCTTCCCGTTTGTGGTTCCGCAATAAGTCCAGCGGCCATCCTTGATATGACACCAGCCCTCAAACAACTTCCGAATCTCGCCGCTGGGATCGTCGTCGTAGGAAATACAAACCCGGTGCTTGCATCGACTCACCACTCCGGCAAATTTCCTGTGATCTTCGTATGTGAACCCATGTTGATAAAGTTGACTGGTCCGGCTCATCTCCGTGTTGACCATGTAGGGCGGGTCGGCATAAATCCAAACGCCCTCTCCAGGCTCGTCAAACAAGGAGGAGTAGTCTCCGCGCGTGACCTTGCATCCACTCAGCTTTTCCTTGGCAAGTTCGAGCTGATTCGTCTTGACGATGTTCCATCCTTCTGGATTGCTAAAATGCA
This sequence comes from Gemmataceae bacterium, assembly GCA_035653735.1. GTDB lineage: Bacteria > Planctomycetota > Planctomycetia > Gemmatales > Gemmataceae > JAJPHU01. The sequence goes on along the minus strand of DASRBG010000028.1, from coordinate 2,437 downwards.
ATCGGCTCGGAATGTCGTAATTTACACGGCCACCAAACACGGTTCGGTTAATGAAGAAGTAACGCAACGCCTCATCATTGCATGTCTTCCCAAAAGCAAACTCGTCGAATATCGCCTTGAGCCGTTTGTTTAGTCTCTTGCCGCCACGTGGTCCCGGCTCCGTCAATTCGTCGTCTTCCCTAGCCGGCTCTATGGCCTTACACTTGGAAATGAAATCATCCGGCCGTTCAACAAGAGCGCGATAAACCTCTGTCAACCCTTGGTGCAGATCATTGAGCCAATATCTCTCAAAGCCGTCCATGCAGAAGAATACGCCGCCGCCCCCGACAAACGGCTCTCGATATTCTCGGCATCCGCCCGGCCGATGGGATTTAATCCACTCCTGTATTCCCGACCGCGTTTTCCCTCCTGGGTATCGGAATATACTTCTCACGCTCGCAAATCCTCTTGAAACAATCCAGGCGTCACCCCAGACAATCGCCGCCGCGTCAGCTCGACTTGACTGCCGCGAATGTCAATCCCCGGCGCTCGCCGGCCATGCTTCACCGCTGCCGCCAGCGTCGTTCCAGAGCCGGCGAATGGGTCCAGTACCACGCCGCCAGGCGGACAGAAACTCAACACGAAGAACTCAGCCAGGGCTTCGGGAAACGGCGCCTCGTTCAAGTGCGCCAGCTGGCTACCAAGATTCGATCCCCCAACCTTGCAATCAATCACGTTGCCCGGATTGGCAATCGCCGGAGAATCGTAAGCCTGGAACTCCCTGCCGCCCCCTGGGCGCCGAGGGCTTCCGCTGTGTGCCCACCGGCCGGTAGGCAGACAGAAGCTCAATACGAAGATGAGTGATGAATGAAGAAATGAGGCCCGGCGTCCGCCTCTCAGCTCCCACCGGACACCCCGATAATTTGCTACCGCCGCTGTCGGAATTGGCAATATTGCCAATTCATACCAAATTGGTGCGTTAAAGTTTAACAGTCATTTACCGCAAAAAGTGTGCCGAATCGAAAAATTCCGCAAACGGACCTTGACACATAGTGGTTTTTTGTATAGGATAATGATAGGAGGACGTGCGGCTCGTTGCGAGCCGGATTCCTTCGAGCAAAAAAAGAACCCCGCATTGGGTTGGCGCCCTGCGGGGTTCTAAGAAGTTGTGCCACTGTCAGTGTACGCAATTCTAGCGGCATGTCAAGTGGCACAAATCTTTCCGCCTCGCTGAGAACGAGGCTATACTCCCCAGTTTGGGAGCGGCTGAAACGTCTACGCGACGGTGTGGACGTGATGCCCGGGACACAAAGACGGACTGCGAGTCTCGTCTCGCCGGGTTGTGCCACTGCGGGCAAACGCTTATGCCCGGGAACAAAGTACTACTGCTGGAGATGCAGCCGACGATGGGCTATGGCCCTGAGGCACAGGCGACCGACAGGCCAGCGGGCGGTGGTTAAGGCTAGTAGTTCATTCCAGGCAATCGGTTCTCAGCAACGTTGTCTGGCGTCGTGAGGGGGTGCCCGTGATGAGCGGTGACACTGATGCAGCGACGAAAAACAAGCTGCGGTGACGGGGAATAACCAAGCTGCGCGCAGGGGAATGGTTTTTCACTCCGAGGGTAGAATGTCTCGAAAATCGAAGAAGAGAAAAAGGTCTGGGGCCTCTGGCACGAGGGGGAGCTGTCGCGAGTTGTGCGGCGTGCCGATGAAGACTCTCGAAGAGCTGGCAATCGCTGCTCGGAATATCGGGGTAAGGACTTACCTGGATGTGAAGGGCGAGGGCAAGAATTTGACAGCACGTTTGGAATTCGTCGATGATGCGACGGAGAGTCCGCTAGCCGACTGGTCGCTGTCAACGGGTAGGTGGCGGAACTCACTTGGGTGGAGAGGCAACGCGGAAAACGGTTGGTACGTATTGCGGGTAGTCGTTGTTGCGGCGAGGCGCAGAGTCCGACGAGCCTAAGGTAGGGATTTCATTTCCTTCTTCGTTCACAATTGGAGTAACCTTTCAGATGACTGATTCCACTGACGATTGGCCTGATTACCGTCCGATCGAGCTTGCCACGGCGGCAGCGATTGAACACCTGGTTGATACCACGCACGCACTGAACCGCGTTGCCGATGAATCCCTTGCCGAGTTGTCCGCTTTCGAGCTGCGGTCACTGACAAGACAAGTCGTCGCGCTAGCCGGACGTGTCGAGCGGCTCGGCGAGCAGCTTTCGGAAGCAGTGGCGGCAGTGTGAAGACATGGCAATATTGCCAATTCATACTTGGCGAGTCCGCTTTATGGGCGATAAGACTTGCAAATCTCGATTCAGCTCTGCATCTCCTATCCTCAAAAAAATCTGGAATTTTTCGCGGACAAGTGCCGTCGAGCTGCGTATATAGCTTTGGAGGAACTGCACTGCACCCTTGCGGTTCCTCGGCGGCGATTGCCGTCTCTCGCATCTTGGTTT
>DASRBG010000027.1:0-2778 GCA_035653735.1 Gemmataceae bacterium | reverse complement strand
AACACCATCCACTCCTCGCGCTTCTGGTTGGCCCAGGCCTTGATGCGGTCCTTTCGGGTTGAAAGGCTGGCCTTGGCCCGGCTCTCGCTCACGGTGCGGACCTGGAAGTTCCGCAGCAGGTCGCCAGTGAAAGTCAGGTTGCGCCGGTTGCCCTTGCCTTTGCGGGTCTTCCAGATCGCGTAGCGCTTGGTGAGCGGCTTCGCCGCGGAATCCGTGGGGCCCTGCGCCGCCGCCAGCCGCGCTTTCACCGCCGCGACGCCCGCGCTGCCCAGCTCATACATCTGCTGTTGACGGAAGTTGAGGAGGTCGAGCCGGAGTTGCCGTTTCTGATATACGCGGACGCTCGGCATGAATCGTCCCCAAGGACTTCCGCGCAATTGACCGGAAGTCCGACTTCCGGGAGATTTTCCGGAAGTCGATCTCCCCGCCGGCCCACTTGTGGAAGATCTTCCACAAGTCAGGCGGTCTTGCGGAGTCTGAGCACGGCGGCGCCCTCGGCATCGGCCTCGATGTCGAAAACCTTGTAGCGAATGCCGCCGATCTCGACCTCATCGCCTCGCACGGGCGCTGTTGGCAAGTCCGCCGCGCGCACGAACAGCACGGCGTAGACTCCAGGCGAAGCATCCTCAGCCTCCCGCGCCGGTTGAAACACGGCGTGGACGAGAGTCTGCCCGCCGGCCTCGCGAAGGTATGTGATCTCCCGCCCGAAAACCCGCAGGCAAGCCTCGTCCACACGGCTGACGGAATCAGCGAACGCCATCAGGAGAGGAACGCCCCGTTCAGCCGCACCCGGCCCGTGGCGTCGCCGTCGGCCGCGCCCCTCACCGCCACACCGATCAGCTTGTTGCTGGTCGCGGTCTTCGTGGCGCGCTTATTCGTGTTGTCCCAGTAGATGAGGTCGCCGGCCGACCAGGCCGTGCCGGCGCCGGCCTCCCGCGTCAGGTCAAAGACGCCCTCGACCTGGAACTCCCCTTCGGCGCCGCTCGCGTAGTCGGCGGCGGCAACGCCGAAAATCGATCCCACCAGCGCGCCGCCGCCCGAGCTCACCGCATAGGGCGCGGTGAGCGTCAGCGTTTCACCCTTCTGCACGTAGTTCTTCATGTGTCAGTCCTCCTCGATTACGCGCCCGCGTTCTTCTGAAGCCCGCGCCAGTCGATCGCCTTGGCCCCGAAGTCCAGGCGCGCCTTGATCTCGACACCATCCACGTCGAAGCCCTGACGGGTCTCGATGTAGACGCCGTCCTGGCCTTCCAGATACGCGTACTCGATCGTGTCGATCTGGTCCGGCGAGGCGAACAGATACCAGGCCGTCGTGCTCGCGGCGTCAAGCCGCGGCTCGGCGATCGGCGTCAGCGCGCGGATGTAGTCGGGCACGAGGTCGGCGGATTTCGCCGGCGCGAGATTCGGCGCGATCATCTGGAACGCCGTGAGTTGCAAAGCCACCGGCACCACCAGGTAGCGCGGCTGCACGTTCAGCACGGTGACGCCATCGAGACCCTTCTGCTTGGCCATCGCCGCCATGCCCGCCCCGAGTCCGGCCAAGGCGAGCGCGCTGCCCGCGCCCGTGTTGAGGTTCGCGTGGTTGGCGTGGAACAGCGTCACGTCGTCGCCCATCGCCGGGTTCGAGGTGATGATGCCCCACACGGTGTCGCTTTCAAGCGTCGCCGCCGCCACGCCAAAGCCCGCCGGGATGCGCGTGAAGGCGCTCAGATCGTCGTTGATGATCGTCTGGCGCGTGATCGAGACGATGCGGCCGTAGGTGGCGAGCTTGTAGGTCTCCTTCGATTCGGCGATCGAGCCGTGGGTGAACTCGCCCTTCTCGTTGACCTTCATCAAGCTCGGCGCTTCGCCCAACTGCACGGCGTTGATGTTCTTGAAGTCCACCGCCGAGCGCCGCCGCGAGAACGGCAGGAACGTGCGCGGGTAGGCCTCGTAGGCCTGCCGCAGCGTCTTGTTGGCGACGTCGGCGAGGATCGAGGGGAAGTCCGAGGTCGAGAGCGCAAGCTTGGCGATCTCATGGCGCGGCAGACGGCGCGTGCGCGTGCCCGAGAGTTCCAGACACTCCTTCGCCAGATCGAGCAGGGTCTGCCCGGTCCAGTCACGGCCGAGGTCATCTTTTAAGGGGAACACCGCCGGATCGTAGCGGTGCAAGAGCGCCGCCATGATCCCGGCGCGCCGGGTCTCGGTTTCATCGCGCGTGACCACGGCAGCGGCGCTGCGGATCTCGGTCGTTTCCGAACGGTTGGCCGCATCGTCGAGCGCCAGCTTGCGGAACTCCTCAATCGAGGTGCCCGCTTCGACATGCTGAGCGACCAGCCGCGCGTCGACTTCCAGCGTGCGGCCAACCTTCTCGATTTCCCGGATGCGCGAGCGTTCGGCCAGTGCGGCGGCCTGGCGCTCGGCATCCAGATTGACCTTCAGTTCGTCACGGGCCTCTTCGCCCGCGGCGGTAATGATGGTTTCATCCATCTTCTGCTCCTGTGGGCCAGTTGCCCGTTGAAACCTGAATCCCGCGCCAGGGTCGGCGCCGATGGGCACGAGCGAGACCTCCTCGGGCTCCCAATCGGTCACCAGCACTTGGCGCGTCGCCGCTCCTTGCGGCGTGACATCTTCGACGGCATGAATGGCGACGCCCATCGAGGCGTTGCGCAGAATGCCGTCCTGGACGTCCTGCCAGACCGGGTCCACGTCGGCGCGCTTGGAAAACCGCACGGTCGCCTTGCCCTGGCCGTTTTCGATCCACGCCCGCGTGATCACGCCGATGACGTCATCGACCGTG
>DASRBG010000026.1:0-4699 GCA_035653735.1 Gemmataceae bacterium | reverse complement strand
TTGCCGTTGGTGCCGCAGGTACGCAAGGTCGTTCGGACAAACTCATTCGACCTCTGCGTCCAGCGTCACTCGAGCAATAGCGCCAATGTCGTCCCGATTTTCGCTAGTCTCGTGGCCGAAGGGACACTTTGGCAACGAACGCAGTCTATTGCTCCTTTTGGTCGCGCAGCGTCTCTAGCTCGTTCGCCATCTTGTCGAGCTCCGATGCGACGGCAGCCACTTCCGTCGCTATCTGCGGCGAGCATTCCTTTGCCAGCCGGCGAAAATGTTCGGCCTTCTTGCGCAGGAATTCGATTTCCATGGCCGTCCTCCATTGGGCCGCAGGCGCAACGTTGGACGGTAGATTGGACGGGTCAATGCCGCGATGGCGACAAACGCGGATTTATCTAGGAATGCACAATCACCCAGCGCCCGAGACTGCGATTGACACTCTGCGCTTGCGCTCGCCCGCGCGAATGAGCTGGCCCGCGGACTCAGCAGAGCGACCGGTTGACGCGGCGACGTGCGGGCCGTCGTTTACGACACCCGCGAGGCTCCGGCCCGTGCCATAGCTTCCATGAACCCGGCCTGTAGCTCCTCGGCCTCGTCGAGATCGTCGCCGCGCAACACCCGTGTTCCGTCGGCCGCGACCCAATAGAACCCTCGCGCAGCACTGCGCAGCCGGACGAACCGCTCCTCCCCACAAGCCTCGAAGGCGCGGCCGCTATTCGTGAGACCACGGACGATTGCCATAGCGCGATGGGACGGAATCTGCGATATCGATGTCATCAGAATCGATCCTCGCTGCATCTTCGTTTATTTGGCGCTAACAGTGCCGAAAAAGCAGTTCCATGAGACGCAAGGATCGTTCGACGCGCCGCCCCTGGGCCGGGGCATGGTTCCTGCGATCGCCTTCCTGATCATCGTAGCCGCCGCGGCTGCGGGGTTCGGCTGACGCCGCATCACCGATCGAGCAAGTCATCTACGGCGCGGCGGCCTTCGGCAAGGATATCATCGAGCCCCTTGGGGTCGCGGGTGTCGAGATCCATAAAGCGAGCACTCGAGTCTGGCGCATAGATGAATAGCTGCCATCCCATGCGATTTGACACGACGCTGAAGGTGTAACCGCGATATTGGATGGTCGTTGCCATCATCGTGCTCCCATTGCGGTGGAAGAACGTCCGGCGCCAGGAATTGTCGGGTCGTCGTGGTGCCGAGGCTGACGGAATATTGCCGCAAGCCGGCTGTTCGTCGCCTGTCTCTAAACCTGTAACCTCGCCTCGGCCTCAGCGCCGGGCTTTTGTGCTGCCTCGTAAGGCTGCTGCAAGGCGGCCCGGGTACATTATCCGGCGCGATCCACGCGCAAGTAACTCGCCCCGCTCTATCGGCGGGGCTTTTCTTTGGCGACCATTTCTACCGCAGCACAGAAGCGGCGGGTGCCGGGGGACACCCGCCGCTTCTGTCGTCCGCCGGCGCCAGCCTCGGAGGGAGGAGCTATCGCGCCGGTGAATACACCGATTGGATCGCATAGCCATTGAAAATTCATGAACTCGCGCGCTCGATCACTCCGCCCGCACCGGCGGCCCTTTCCTTCGAGACCGCCATCACTGGCGGACCTTTTCTTTACCTCAAGTGCGACACCGGCTGACGGAACCGCATCCGTAGGCCGAAGTTGGCGGAGTCTCCTCCCTTATGATGAACTCACCCCGGCCGCTCGCGTAGCCGGGGCTTTCCTTTGCGCACCCGACACCAACAGGAGCGGGCATTCGGGCTCTACAAGACTATTCACAGAATTAAGGCCCGATTAGCTTCCCGCGTTTATTGTAAGCATCCGTCGAATTCCATATCGCGCAGTTGGAGGCCGATCGTGGACCTGAACACAAGAGTGTTGGTGGTCGATGACTACAAGACCATGCGCACCATCCTGCGCAGCCTGCTGTCGCAAATCGGCTTTCATGACGTCGATGATGCGACCGACGGCGGCACCGCCTTGGCCAAGCTGCGAGAGAAGCACTACGGCCTGGTGATCTCGGATTGGAACATGCAGCCGATGACCGGCTTGCAACTGCTCCAGGAACTCCGTTCCGATGCCAAACTCAAGAGCACACCCTTCATCATGATCACCGCGGAGAGCAAGACGGAAAACGTCGTCGCCGCGAAAGCGGCGGGCGTCAATAACTACATCGTGAAGCCGTTCAACGCTGCGGTGCTGAAGGAAAAGATCGAAGGTACACTCGGCGCGGCCTAGCCTCGTGACACACCTTGCTCCCGTCCTGCCGCCCGAAGCGGCTCTGCCGCCGTGCGATGAGCGGCTGCAGGAGCTTTACAGTTATTGGATCTCGATCCACCCCGCACGAGGCGTGCTGCCGGGGCGGCAGCATGTCGATCCCGCCGCCATCCCGCGCTTGCTTCCCTGGATCTGGTTGCTCGACTTCCAACGCGCTCCGCTTCGGTTCAAATACCGTCTGGTCGGCACCGAGCATGTCAAGGCCCTCGGGCGAGACGCCACTGGCGAATGGTTGGATGAAGCACATCCCCACTACAAGAGTTCAGCGAGCCCCTTGCAACTCGCACAAGCCGTCAACAAGGCCGAAGTTGGCTTTCTCAGAGGACCCGCCGTGAACTATGCGAAGAAGGAGTGGATGGCCATCGAGCGGATCGTGCTGCCGCTGGCGCGCAATGGCATTGAGGTGGACATGCTGCTCGGAATGACTCTCTTTGGGCCGGCAGCATCGAACGTTAGCGCCTCGCTGATCGAGACCTCGACCATTAGCCACTAGGGTTACACCGTCCTTGGTGCACCGACCGACCGCAGGCGAAGGGCGGATCGAGGTAGATTAGCGCACCAAACAGCATTGTGACACGCTCGCCGTCGTCTGAAAGCGGCATCCAAACTACCTCGTATCGCATCATCCGATCGTCAACGATGCGTTCGCTTCGCTGAGCGTAAGGCTGGCGCGTGTTGACCAACTCGCGACAGCGCCGCAAAAGCACCGACCGATTTTCCGGGTCGGGGAGTTCATCAACCATCTTTCCCGTCATGTCATAGCCGGCGCGGCTGACCAACTCCGAGCCATGCAAGCGGAAGCGAAAGCGACGCGGGTTTTCAAGGACATCAATCAAGAGGACGTGCCCCAAGGCGAAACTGAAATCGAGGGGATCGAGATCACGCCGCGCGGGCATCAGTCGGCCACGTCGCCGCTCGTCCCAATAAGCGTAGAGCCGCCGCAATACAGGAGATTGGATGTTCTCTGGTACGTCGCTCATCAGGTCAGGCGCAACGAAGGGCACCAAAAGCCTACCCCACGCGAATTGAGCAAAAGTAAAGCTGCTCGGCGCATTTGGCGCTCGTACGGCCGATCGCATGGAAGCATACCGTGTTGGCGGCGAACCTTGAGAACAACGAACCCGCGCTCATTTAACCGCACGTGAGAAGGCGCTCCCGCCCTTACTGGTGGGGCTTTTCTTTTGCAGGCCGCGGCAAGCTGGTGATGGCGCCAAAGGCGCTCACTGGCGTAGATTCGTCACTTCGCATGTAAACTTCGCCCCGCCCTCAGCGGCGGGGCTTTTCTTTTTACGCACTCTATTGTGCAACCGCAGCCGGGACTTCTCCTTGCTCGGCGTCTCGCGTTTGATCCACATAAATACAGCTCAGTCATGATGGCTCTCGCCGCGGCCGTCGCTATGTCCTCCTCGGTCATGTGCCGACCGCACCAAGGGCGCTGGTGCTATGGCAAAACGCCGATGCGGACCTTCCTTGACACGCTTCCTTTGGCAAAGGAGAAGATCACGGCAGCTTGACCACGCCCGACAGATAACACGGCTCAAACAGCCGACGCCCCCTGTCAGATGATGTCGTAGCTAGGGTCAAAACCCAATAAATATGTTGCAGTGTGAATCGGTTGCTGATTCTCTGAGTCCCTCTCTCTTATCCGTCCGGAGGGGCGATGAGAAGCAACTTGTTTTGGCTGAGCGATGAGCAGTGGGAGCGGATCGAACCTCACCTGCCGACGGATGTCCGGGGCGTGGAGCGGGCCGATGATCGTCGTGTCATTAGCGGCATCGTGCATGTGCTGAAGAGCGGCTGTCGCTGGTGCGATTGCCCGCCCGAGTACGGGCCGCCGACAACGATCTATAACCGTTTCGTGCGCTGGGCGCGGCGCGGGATTTGGGAGAATCTGTTCCGGGCGTTGGCCGGAAACGGACGATCCGCCGACACGCAGATGATCGACTCCACGCACGTCAAGGCGCACCGCTCGGCGGCAGGCGGAAAAGGGGGGAGCAGAGGCAGGCGATTGGCCGCTCGCGCGGTGGGCGCAACACAAAGATCCATGCACTCGCCGATGCTAAAGGACGTCTGATCGCTCTTCTGTTGACGGGCGGAGAAACGCACGATTGCCCGGTTGCCGCACGTCTCATCCGCCGCGTAAAGCCGGCGAAACGGATGCTCGGCGACAAGGCCTATGATAGCGCCGAATTGCGCGAGGAACTGGACGAGCGCGGGACCAAGCCGGTCATTCCCAACCGCTGCAGTAGGAAACAACCCTTCAGCTTCAGCAAGCGTCTCTACAAGCTGCGTTGGCGCGTCGAGAGCGCGTTCAACCGCCTCAAAGACTTCCGGCGCATCGCAACCCGTTACGACAGGCTGGCGCGGAATTACCTCGCCTCCGTCTGCCTCGCCGCCGCTCTCGTCTGGTGGATATAATGAGTCTCGACCCTA
>DASRBG010000025.1:0-23136 GCA_035653735.1 Gemmataceae bacterium | reverse complement strand
TTCGTGCCGCGCAAACGGAAAGCCACGTAGTTCCGCCGCGGTCCCTCGTTCTTGAAAAAATAGGGCTGGTCGTTGAAGTTATTGACCACGATGCCCAAGCGCCCGTCGCCGAAGAAGTCCGCGACGGCCGCCGTCCGCGAGCTGCGGACTGCTTTCATGCCGGCAATCTCCCCAGGAAGATATTGGCCTCGGGCAGGCGGTTCGATCCCCAGCTTCCTTGCCATGTCCTTAAACGTACCGTCGCCCTGGTTCATCATCAGGCTGTTGGGCCAGTAGTAGAACGGATAGCCCATCCCGGCGGGGATGAAAATGTCCACCAGTCCATCATTATCAAAGTCGCCATCGGCAATTCCCCACGGCCAGAACGTCTCCAGCCCCGCCTTGTCCGAGATCTCCGTGAACTTCCCGCCGCCGTCGTTGCGATAGCAAGCATTGCCAAAAAGGAGTTCCTCGTACTTCGTGCCCATCTGAGAGATCAACTTGCGCTCGCCGTCGGGTTCCCCCGGCAACACGTGCGCTACCGGTCCGGAGAGCAGCTTAAACTTCGTGTTCCAAGTCACCGCGACGTATTTTAGCGAGTAGTGTTCACGGTCGAGCCTCATCCACATGTCGGAGTGCATATCAACGACAAACAGGTCGAGCCGGCCGTCGTTGTTAAGGTCGAGCACTTTCGTTCCGATGGCTCCCCAAGGTGTCCGTCCCAGTACGTCTAAGGTGACGTCGGTGAAATGATCGCGGTCGTTGCGGTAGAGCTGGCAGCGTCCGAACATGCTCGTGACGAACAGATCCATCCGGCCATCCCCGTTGTAGTCGAATGCAGCCGCATCCCCTGCCCACCCCCTACCCTTAAGGCCGACCTTGGCGGTCACGTCCGTAAATGTTCCGTCGCCATTGTTGCGGTACAGGATGTTGAATTCCATCGAGCCCTGCAGGACCCCGCCGAGTAACCCTTGGCCGACCCAGTAGTGATCGCGCTCCGCATACTCGTTGCTGGTCCACGCGGCGGTGTTGGTCAGAAATAGGTCGAGGAATCCGTCGTTGTCATAGTCAAAAAAAACACCCGTCTGCGAGTGGCCGACATGGGTCAAGCCCGCTTCTTTGGTCATATCCTTGAACTTACCGTGGCCCAAGTTGCGGAACAGGACGTTGCCCCCCCGCGTGCTCGTCACGTACAGATCGAGGTTGCCGTCATTGTCATAGTCAACGAAGGTTGCCCCCACACAGACGCGGTCGCCCAAGGCCACGCCCGCAGCGTCGGCCACGTCTTCAAAAGTACCGTCGCCCTTGTTCCGATACAGCGCGTTGGGACCGAGTTCGTTGACAAGGTAGATGTCATCGCGGCCATCGCCGTCAAAATCGCCGACGGCAACCCCGCTGCCATGGTCGTAAAGGTTAACCTTGAACGTCTCGCCCTGCTCGTTGGGGAGGAAATGCATTCGCCAGTCCAGGCCGGCTTCCGTGGCGCAATCGCGGAACCGCGTCGCCCCTCGTTGCGTGCCTGTGACCTCTTGTTGCGTGCCCGTGTGGAGATGAAGCCAACCGCCAACGCCTCCGATTACGAACAGAACGAACACGAGGAGAAGGACGGCCTTTTTTGAAAGAAATCGGGTAAACACTTACCATCCCCCCTCTCGCGGTCCCTTTGGAGGCAGATCCCTGGGGCGCGCCGAGGCGCCGATTCCGCCATGTAAGTCAGGGTTGGATCTTAGCCATCTATCATTAGATGCTCATGAAAAGAAAATGAAAATGTATTAGAATCCATTCATTTTTGGTCCGGCGCCGTATCAGAAGTGCTTAGTGCGAAAGGATAAAGCAACGCTTAACCGTCGAGTCTCGACAGCCGTAGGAGGTTTTTCAGAGAACCTCGATTTCAAGGTTACATTGAAACACACGTGTTGAGCCTGTATTCTTCACAAAGCATTCCATTGAGCAGAGACAGAAGGCCTTCCCGAAAATCGCTCTCCGGTTTGGCAACGGTAGGCTCCAACGAAATTGACATGCGCTTGAAGTCTCGACTGACGAAACTGGCTATTCTCGGCATCGTCGTCTCGGTGTTCGCCGGCGTCGTTCTGTGGCGTCCGCGGGCTGGGTTTACTCCGCGTACTTCCCAGGTCGAATCGACCTTGTTGCCCGCCTCGGTCGCCGTGGCGCCCGGCGTCTACCTTCTCGGCAAGAACTCCCCTGCCGCCGTCTATTTGGTCGAGACTTCCCAAGGGCTTGTCCTCATCGACAGCGGTTTGGAAGCGAAAGCGAACCTAGTGCGAAAGCAGATCAGCGACCTCAATTTTGACGTTAATCAGCTTCGCGCGATCTTCCTCACCCATGTCCACGCCGACCACAGCTTGGGGGCGGAGTACTTGCGATCGTTAACCGGCGCCACCGTCTACGCCGGTCGAGGCGATGAGGATCCTCTCCGCTCCGGTGAGCCACGCGAAGCGTTCTTCAGCATCTACTCCATGCCCGATCATCCTACCCATCCGACAACGGTGGACGTGAAGTTGACCGGCGACGAAACGATCGAGTTCGGCGAGACACGTATCAAGGTCCTCGCTACACCGGGCCATACCACGGGTAGCATTTGCTATCTTCTGGAACGACCGGGCCTGAGCGCTCTGTTCACGGGAGATGTCGTTCAACATCTCGCCATGGTCCGAGGAGGCGACTTGGGGACTTACTCCGCCTATTTGCCTCCACTCTATCGCGGCGATGCGCGCGCTTCGCTGACCTCGCTGCGACGTCTCCGTGATCTTCCCCAACCAGACCTGATCCTCCCCGGCCACCCGCGCATGGACCCCACGCCCCAAAATCCGCATATGCCTCCCGAGCAGTGGAAAGAATTACTCAACAAGGGGATCGCCGATATGAAATTGTTGCTGTCCCGCTACGAGGCGGACGGCGCGGATTTCCTGGATGGTGTTCCCAAGGAGCTTTTGCCGGGATTGCACTACCTCGGCGACTGCAATCACACTCCGGTCTACTGCCTGGCTACGTCCAAGAATCTGATACTCTTCGACGCGCCCGGCGGACCTGGACTTCTCGATTTCCTCGCACAGCGACTCAGCGCGATCGGATACAAGGACCGAAAGCCGACCGCCGTGCTTCTAACTTCCTGTGCGGACGAGGCAACTGCTGGATTAGCTCCCTTGGCACGTCAAAGCGGCTGCCAAGTAGTCGGTACGCCGGAGTCCCTTGAAAAGGCTCGCCGCTCCTGTCCGATTGGAACCCACCTGGTCTCCCTAGAGGAATTTGACAAGTCCGGCTTGTTTCCGGGGCGGATGATCGCTTTGGGTGGCTTCGACGGCTCCGCTGTCGCTTACCAGCTAAACTGGCAAGGCAAAACGATCCTCGTTTCTGGTCGGATTCCGGTGAAGCTCATCCAGGCGACCGTTGATCGGCTGGGGCCGCAGCTTACCGGAGTTGGAGGTAATATCGAGAAGTATTTGAATTCGCTCGATCGTCTTGCCAAAGTGAAACCGGACCTATGGTTGACCGCGGTGCCGGTTCATGGACAGAATGCCAACCTGTACGACGATGAATGGGAAAACGTCCTGAAACAGAATCAGGAGTTTACGCGCAGGCTTCGAGACTCCCGGCCTAATCGTGCCGGCGCTCCGGGAAGACTGAAACAGTGATCCGAAGCGAGGCTCATCGCATGAGCAGCAAGACGAGAATATCCGTGGCTCTGTGATTCGTCCAATCTGACTGATTTACACCGGTCGTTCGCCCAAGTTAGCGATTAGTTCCTGCGTCAGGGTGGCGGTGGTGCCGTCGCCGCCGAGGTCGCGTGTTACGCCGCGACGCGCGGCCAGGGTTCGCCGTACCGATTCCTCAATGCGCCGGGCCGGCTTGCGCTGGCCGATGTGTTCAAGCATCATCGCCGCCGAACGGATCAGGGCGATGGGATTGGCCAGCCCCTTGCCAGCGATGTCGGGTGCGCTGCCGTGGACCGCCTCGAAGACGGCGTAGCGCTGGCCGAGGTTGGCGCCGGGCACCAGACCCAGGCCGCCCACCAAACCGGCGCACAGATCGCTGACCACGTCGCCGAACAGGTTCTCCATCACCAGCACATCGAATCGGGTCGGATCGAGCGCCAGCTGCAAACACAGGTGATCGACGTGCATTTCCTCGAATTCGAGAAACGGGAAATCGTCGGCGACGGCCCGCGCCGTATTGAGGAACAGGCCGTCGCTGAGCGGCATAACGTCGGCTTTGTGGCAGAAGGTGACGCGGCGGCGTCCGCCGTGCTGGGCCAACTCGAAGGCGTAGCGGACGATGCGCTCAGCCGCCATTCGCGTGATGATGCGCAGGCTTTCGACCACGCCAGGTACGACGACGTGCTCCTGGCCGGAGTACAACCCCTCAGTGTTCTCGCGGACGACGACGAGATCGACGTTTTCGTAGGGCACCGCCAAGCCAGGCAGGGTAGAGACAGGCCGGACGCTGGCGTAGAGGTCTAATTCCTTGCGGAGACGGACGTTGATAGATCGGAATCCTTTGCCGACGGGCGTGGTGCAAGGCCCCTTAAGGGCGACGCGGTAGCGGCGGATCAGATCAAGGGTGGCGGCCGGCAGCGGGTCGCCGTAGCGCTCGGCGGCGCCGAGTCCGGCCATCGCCTCGATCCAGGAGACATTCGCTCCCGCCGCTTGCAGGACAGCCTGCATTGCCACGGTCACTTCCAAGCCGATGCCGTCGCCGGCGATCAAAACGACTGGTGTAGCCAAAAGTCCACTCCCTGGAGCGATCGGTTCTTTTCCAACAACCTGCGGAAACAATTGGCGTTTGTCAAGCGGTACAGCGGCGTTCGGGTTATGCCGAATGTAGCGATCGGGCGAACTTTACCGTCCGCGAGGCGATTTTTTTCTTTGTCGAGCGCCAGTGGCGACTTGAGGCGGAACCGCTACAATGTTGCAATTGGGATGAGGAGAGTGCTCGGGTTAGCTGTAATCTCGCAGCGGCGCGGGTCTAAGGGAGTCACCTGTCAAGCCGGGGCGGCATCATGCAGGCGGTGAAAGGTCTCTTCATGGAAAAATGGTTGTGCTGGGTCTCCATGGGGCTCGCCGGATTTTGCCTCCTGCTGTTTCTGCTCGACCTTTTTCTGAGTGTCCCCTTTGGCGGCATGAGTGGGACTGTCGATATCCTCGTCATTCTATGTTGCGGCGTGGTGCTGTATTTGGCCTTTGACGCTTATCGCGATCTGCGCTGACACAATCCGAGCCGCGCACGGAGCGCAGCGGAGCAAGCGGTCGGCCCCTCGCTGACGCGTCGGGTTGGTAGCCACACAAACCCGACGCGTCAGCGAGGGAAGAGAAGCAGTCATCCGCTTACTCCGCTTCGCTCCGTGCGCGGCTCGGATTGATTAAGCAGCGCCTGCACCACTCCCTCCGCGGTGAACTCCCGTGCCTCCACCGCCACCCGAAATCCCATTTCCCGAATCGCCGCGCTTGTTACTGGACTGATGCTCACCAGTTGAACCGCCCCGGAACGAAGCAGCTGCAAGGCCCGGTCATCGAGGGCATGGACCAGCGAACGAGCGATGTTGGAACTGGTTAACGTGATGAAATCTATTTCCCCTTGCCGCAGCGCTTCCAGTTCCTCGGCCCCCGGCTCAATCGCGTCCACCTGCGAATAGACCGCGATCTGCTCGACCTCGGCGACGTTGGCCAGCTGTTCGCGCAATACCTCGCGGCCGCGATCCGCTCGCGCCAACAGCACGCGCTGGCCGGCAACGCGGTCCCCCAAGGCCCTCGCCAGGCTCTCCGAATCGAAAACAGGAGGGACCAGGTCCGGCTCAAGGTGATAGCGGCGCAAGGCATCGGCGGTGGCCGGCCCGATGACGGCCAGGCGCAGCGGTCCCAGGGCGCGAAGATCGCGGCCGAGGTGGCGCAGGCGGGAGATTAGCGCATCCACGCCGTTGGCACTGGTGAAGACGAGCCATTGATACGCTGAGAGATTGCCAAGCGCCCGATCCACCGGCGTCCAGTCGTCCGGTTCGCGGATCTCGACCGCCGGCAGGTGCGACACCACCGCGCCGAGTTCCTCCAGCCGGGCTATCAGCTCACCGGCCTGGTGACGAGGACGTGTTATCAGAATGCGTTTGCCCAAAAGGGGTCGGGACTCGAACCAGGCCAATTCCTCACGCAAACTCACCACCGAACCAATGATGACCAGCGACGGCGCTTTCAGGGCCGCCTGTTGCACCGCCGCGGGCAATTCACCGAGCGGGGCCGTCACTGTACGCTGCCGGCCGGTCGTAGCCCAGTGGACGGCCGCGGCCGGCGTCTGGGCCGGCTTGCCGTTGGCGATCAACATCTCGACGATGTGGGGCAGTTTTCCCATGCCCATGTACACGACCAGCGTTCCGGGAAAGCGAGCCAATCCCGGCCAATCGAGAAAGCTGTCCGTTTTATCCGGTTTTTCGTGGCCGGTGACGAAAGCCACGGCGCTGACGTGCCGGCGATGGGTCAATGGGATGCCGGCAAACGCGCCCGCTCCCAGCGCCGCCGTCACACCGGGCACGATTTCATAGGGGATGCCGGCTTGTCGCAGCGCCTCAGCCTCCTCACCGCCGCGGCCGAACACGAACGGATCGCCTCCCTTGAGGCGCACGACTCGCTGCCCCTGCCGCGCTCCATCGATCATGATCTGATAGATCTCCGGCCAGCGCTCCGGATGCGTTCCGTGCAGCGAATCGACGCAAATCCGCTGCGCGCGGGCCGGGACATGATCCAGCAAACGAACCGGGACGAGCCGATCGTAGAGAACGAGATCGGCCCGTGCCAGCAATTCGGCGGCACGCAGCGTCAAGAGTCCGGGATTGCCGGGACCGGCGCCGACGAGAGCAACGGGGTAGACAGTAAGGGATATGTTCACACTTCAATCAATTCCTCGGATTCCGGCATGTCTTCCCCAAACTCTGGCTCGGTCACCGACATCTTGATGAGCCAGATACCCAGCTCGAAGAGCAGGCACATGGGGACCCACAGAAACAGCATCGTCAAGGCGTCGGGCGTAGGCGTGATGATCGCCGCGAAGATGGCCAGCACCATCCAGGCATAACGGCGTTTGCTGCGGAATGAGTCGGCGTTGAAGATGCCCAGGCGCGCCGTGAACATCATGACCAAGGGCGTCTGGAACGACAGGCCGAAAATGAGCGGCATCCAGATGGCGAAGCTGAGCCATTCGTTGAGCCGTAAATCCGGCTTGAGTCCCAGCCATTCATTGAACCACAACAGCGCTTCGATGGCGCGCGGAATGACGAGGAACTCGCACATGAGAACGCCCACCAGGAACAGCCCGAGACTGACCGGCAGATAGACGTGAACCAGGCGTTTTTCGTGCGGATACAGCCCGGCGGCCACGAACATCCAGATTTGCCAGAAAATCCAGGGACTGCCGATAATGAAACCGCACACCAGGCACACCTTGAACCACACCATGAACGCTTCCATGACATTCAAGGTGGCCATGCTGTCCAAATCCGCGACGATGCGCGTCGATTCTTGAAGCTCCCCCGCGGTCTTGAGCGGCTCGCCGACGGAAAGCCACAGAGGAACGAGGTCATCGTCCTTAACCACCTCCTCATCTTCGGCGGGCTGGTCCTGGTCGCCCGAACGGCCCATGAGGCGATCGAGAAGCGATGCCTCGTCGTTGCCCGCAGCCTCGCGGCTTCGGATGGGACGTTTGGCTTTTTCCAGCTCTTCACGGGGAGCGCCCCGCATGACGGCTTGAAGCTGATCGCGGCGGAAATAAACCTTGGTGAAACCGGTCGGCCGGTTGATTTTTTGCAGGTTGGAACTGCTTTGCAATTCCTTCATCGTCTTTTCGACGCGGCGATTGTAGAACGCGCGGAGCTGCTGTTTGACCGGGGCGGTAATGAAATCGACGGCGTATTTTCCGATGAAGAAGCTGAAAATCAGAGCGATGCCGAAACCGCCGAGAGCGCGCCAAAGATGCAGGCGCAACTCCTCGATGTGATCGCCGAAGGTCATGCGGGTATCAGCGAAATAATCTTCGGGATCGGGAACGTTGCCGTTGCTGCTCATCATCTCTTCCAAAATCAGTGCGTGGCCCAAGGAATGATAATCATCCTATCAGTGTGAAACACCGCTCTCAACCCAGATGCTCTTCTTGCAGGCGTTTACAGATAATCATACTGTATCTGGGAGCGGCCTCCGTTACGGTCAACGCCCTGGCGAAAAGGAGGATTGCATATCATGTTTCTCGTCAAATCATCGCTGGCATCTTCGGCCCTACTCGTTGTTGTAATGTTCGGTGGTACTGCCGCGCCGGTCAAGACGCCCGCCCGCGTCGATCGTTTCGGCGATCCGCTGCCGGCCGGGGCGGTCACGCGGCTGGGCACCCTGCGTTTTCGTCACGATGGCTACGGGGTGGACGGCCTTGCCTTTCTGCCCGATGGCAAGACGCTCGTTACCGCCAGCGGGAATGGGTGGGTGCGTTTCTGGGAAACGAGCAGCGGCAAACTTCTCCGCGAGTTCAACATCGATAGGCTCTCGCTTAATGGTTTCGCCCTGTCTCGGGATGGCAAGCGAGTTGCCGTCGGCGGTTCCGTCATTGCGGAAGGCAGCGATCCTTGGCTTGGGGTCGTCCGGGTACTGGATACGGCGAGTGGCAAGGAAGTGCGATCGTTCTCGCGGCCGGAACGGGAGGGCGGCCGTTGCTCTCTGGCGTTCACTCCGGATGGAAAATTCCTGGTGTCCCTGAGTGGCGCAGGTGCCGTTCGCATTGAGGAGATCGCGACGGGGACCGAGTTTCGCCGCGAGAAGATCCCTGGCGATGTCGTCTCGGCGATAGTTCTGTCGCCGGACGGTAACACATTAGCGATGTGGTCTGGGCCGAACAGCCATCACTTGTACCTGTGGGATTGGCAGGGGGGAGAGGGGCCGCGTGAGTTGAAAGTGCCGCGCAACGGTGCGAATCGACTTTGCTTTTCTCCCGATGGCAAGTTTCTGGCAGCCAGCGCCGATTTTGAACCGATCGTTCGCTTGTGGGACACGGCCAGTGGAAAGTCACGCAAGCGTCTGGAGCTGCGCGCGGACATCTCCATCGGGGGCTTGGCCTTTCATCCGGACGGGAAGAAGCTGGCCGTGAGTGATTATGGCAACCGCGTCGGCAAGAATTGGAGCGGCGGCATTCTCCTTTTGGATCCGGAATCCGGCAAGGTGTTGCGCGAGATGCCCACTCCGGGTGAATCGCCCTGGAGGGTGGCCTTCTCATCGGACGGTCGCTGGCTCGCGACGTTCGGCGGCCACACGCTCCACGTCTGGGATCTGCGCCATGGAGCGGAAGTAGCGGCGGACGCCGAGAGTCATACCGACATAGTCGGGCAGGTCGTGGCATCGGTGCGGGGACTGATCGCCACAGCCAGCGACGATCATACGGTGAGGGTCTGGGATGCTGCCACGGGAAAACAGCAACGAAAACTGCAACACGGCCATTGGGTCCGCGCCGCCGCTGTCTCGCCCGATGGTCGGCGACTCGTCTCTTCCAGCCTCGATGATTCCGTCCGTCTATGGGATCTGGACACTGGCAAAGAGATATACCGGCTGGCCGGACACGGACGACTCGGCGGCAGGCGTCTAGTCGGTTTCACGTCCGACGGCAAGCGCTTCCTTTCCTGGGGCGATGATTTCTATCTCCGCGTCTGGGACGTGGCCACTGGCAAAGCCATTCTGGAACACCGCATTCGGCCAAGTGGTATCAAAGTCCCCGACGAGGACGACGACTCTGACGGCCCGGGCGGTCGAGAAATGATGTTCCTATCCCTTTCCGGCAGCGCCTTCTCCGGCGATGGTAAGCATTTCATCCTGTTCGTTGGTGCGGCTATCCACGTGTTCGACGTGGAAACCGGCAAGGAAATCCGCGTCATCAGAACGGAGCAACGGAACATGGATCACCTGACCCTCTCGCCCGATGGCAGACGGCTTCTGGCCACCGGTTGGGGCAAAGCGATCCAGACGCGATTGCCGGACGGCGGCATGCGCTTGTCCACGGCCAAGGAGCATCCACTAGAGTTATACGATCTTGATACGGGTAAATTGCTGCGTCAGATCATGCTGCCGGGAGAAATATCCGGGCCGATCGCCTTCTCCGCCGACGGCAAAACATTCATCGCCGCCGTCGATACACCCACAGGCGCGATTCGCTTTTGGGACACGGCGACCGGCACGGAGCAGCCGAGCATCACCGGTTTTCACGGCAAGGTCCACGCTCTGACCTTTAGTCCGGACGGCCGGCGGCTGGTCTCGGCGATGGATGACACCTCGGCGCTCGTCTGGGATCTGACGACGCTGCGCCGGAAACCATGACAGACCCAAAAGAATGAACCGCCAAGGCGCCAAGGGCGCCAAGAAAAGAAAGAGAGAAGAAAAAGAGTATAACCACAGATAACACGGATTACACAGATGAAAAAAGAAGATATTTTCCTCGTTCCCAAACTCTGTTTGGGAACCAGAAGTCGGGGAACCTGGGAACAAAAAGCGACATTTTTAGTCTATTTTTCCATCCGTGCCATCCGTGTAATCCTTGGTTCTTCTCCTTCTTTTCTTGGCGTTCTTGGCGCTTTGGCGGTTCATTGAGTTCGAGGTTCGAAGCAAATCAACAGGAGGAAACCATCATGCGTTGGCACTGTACGATTCTGGGCGTGCTGGCGTTGACCGCCGGCGTGCGGGCCGAGGATCTCGGCGAATTGCAACCTCCCAAGCCCATTCGCGTCGCCGGCAAGCCGCTCGATGTAGAGCGCGATGGCCATTCCGCCCCGTTCGTCGGCGACATCGACGGAGACGGCGTCCGCGACCTGTTGGTCGGCCAATATCACGAGGGCCGGCTGCGGATTTATCGCAATCTGGGTAGCAATACCAAGCCGCGCTTCGAGTCGTACACCTGGTTCGAGGCCGGCGGCAAGCCAGGCAGCGTCCCGGTGGGCTGATGCATCGGCTTCACTCCACAGTTGGTGGACCTGGATGGCGATGGACGAATGGATGTGCTGTCGGGCAGTTGGCCGGGCGAAGTCTGGTTTTTCCGCCGACAAGCCGATGGCAAGTTCGCCGCGGGAGAGCAGCTTAAGGACCATAACGGCAAGCCGCTGAACGCGGGCAGCGGCTCCTCGGTCTTCGCGGTCGATTGGGATGGCGATGGCCGAGTCGATTTGCTGCTGGGAAATGTGCTGGGTGAAGTGTATTTTCTACCCAACGAGGGCGACAAGACACCGGTCTTCGGCACGGCACGGCGGGTGGAGGCGGCAGGCCAACCGCTGAAGGTCAACGGCGATGCGGCGCCCGTGGCCGCCGACTGGGACGGCGACGGCCGACTCGATTTGATCGTCGGCGCCGAGGACGGCAGCGTGGTGTGGTATCGCAACATCGGCAGCAGCGGCCAGCCGAAATTGGAGGTGGCGCATCCGCTCATCCCGAAGAGTCCTTGCGGCTGGAATGGCGACGACAATCGCCAGCCGGGCGACTGGGGCCTTCGAGTCAAGCCGTGCGTCGTCGATTGGGACGGCGATGGCCGGCTCGATATTCTGCTCGGCGATCGCTGCGGCGGTTTCCAGGCCAAACCATCGCAGACCGAGAAGGAGAAGAACGAGGAACGCCGCGCCTACGATCAACTGCCCACTCTGCGGCGAAAATGGGCCGAGACCTTTCGCCAATATCGCCAACTAGACGGTGAGCCGGACTCTCGACGGCGCGACGCGCTGCGAGAACAATTGCGACGCCTCAAGGAGGAAATGGTCGTCGTGCAGGAAATTCAGGAACGCTATCGCCCGGCCTATCAAACGCATGGCTTCGTCTGGCTGTTTCTGCGCAAACCGGATGCGAAACCTGCCGCCCGGAAAGGACCGTGATGCCCCATGACGCACGAGCCATTCCGCACCGTCCTCGCTGCATGCGGATGCCTTCTCCTCGTCCTCCTCGG
Source organism: Gemmataceae bacterium (assembly GCA_035653735.1). GTDB lineage: Bacteria > Planctomycetota > Planctomycetia > Gemmatales > Gemmataceae > JAJPHU01. The sequence goes on along the minus strand of DASRBG010000025.1, from coordinate 11,205 downwards.
CATGGGCACGCCTGGACTGGCCCAGGAACCGGTACGGCCGGCGCCGCGCATGGCTGCCTTCTCTCCTGACGGCAAACGTCTGGCCGTGGTCACAGGAGAGCCGGAGGAAAAAGGCACGGCGACGCTCTGGGACACGGCCACGAACCGCGTGCTCTGGACACATCGCGAGCAGCGCGGTATTCCCTCGGTCGCTTTCGCGCCTGACGGCAAGACGCTAGCCATTGGCACGTTCACTGCCCTTGCAAAGCTGCTCTACACCGAAACGGGGCAAGTGCGAGCGAGCTTCGGCGAACACGGTAAGGCTGCCCGCGGCGTGGCCTTTTCGCCGGACGGCAGGATCCTGGCCGTGGGCACTTACGATCGATTCATCAAGCTGTGGGACGTGTCTCGAAAAGCCGAGGTGAAGACACTGAAGGGGCACACCGATCGCATCTATTCGGTGATGTTTTCCTCCGATGGAAAGCGATTGGTTTCCGCCGGAGTGGATGCGGCCCGCATCTGGGACATCGGCACTGGACAGGAGAAACACGTCCTGCGTCACGGCAGGTCCCTCGTCCATGCCGCCATCTTTTCGCCGGACGACCGCTGGGTGCTGACCGGAGGCTGGGATGGGATGGTGCGGATCTGGGACGCGGCGAACGGCCGGCCGCACTGCCGCTTGGAAAACCTGGGCGGCGTGGACGGTCTCGCCTTCGTCCCTTCGCGCGATCTGCTGGCCGTGTGCGGCAGCAGCAAGCAGATCGATCTGTTCTCCTTGCCCCTGCGTGAAGCCGATAATCGCGAACGACAGCGTATCGAGGAGTTGCTCAAAAAGCTGGACGACGATTCCTACGAGCAGCGCGAGTCGGCGGGGCAGCAAATGTTACGCATGGGATTCATCGCCGAACCGATCTTGCACCGTACCATGAAGGAATCGAAGTCGGCTGAGGTGCGTATCCGCTGTCGTCTTTTGCGCCGACAACTCCTGAGCAAATCGCAAGCCAACCTGACCGGACACACAGATGGAGTCGAATCTGTCGCCCTCTCGCCGGACGGCAAGCTGCTTGTCAGCGCCAGTCACGACGGCACGGTTCGCCTTTGGGATGTCGCCGGCCGCAAGGAGTGCGGCCGCCTCATACCCGGAGCTGCCGCCGAATAACTTGGCACTTCCAAGCCATAGTTTGGTACACGCCGGTCTCGCGGAACGAGGCGCGGCTCCACGGCGCCCCCCATGTTCAATTCGCGCCGTGGTGATTGGACAGGAGCGTATGTGTGAACTAGCTTTGTAAAGCGTGTTCAAGACACAAGACGGATAAGCCTTATATGTTTACCCTCTTAATGGCTCATCCGGGGATTTGTTAGGAGTCAACCAATGGAGAAGGCATTCAGCACCATCAGCATGATGGGAGGCGTCTTCCTCCTCACCGTGCTCCTCGTGGTTATGTGGAGCCCAAACACAAGAAAAGCTCTGATCGATCAAGGAGCCAAGTCGTTCCTCTCGGAGAAAGATGCCGAAGCGATCCGAGACCCCCAGGCTGCCAGCAAGAAGGCACATGAAAAAATGATCCGTGATGCGTGGGATTATTCGCAAAAGAACCAACCTACCTGGTCTCCGAATCAACCAACGTGGACTCCGAATTGGAAGAACCAACCGAATATGCCGAACCAACCTATGGGAACTCCGAATTGGAAGAAGTGACCTCGACTGCCTCGTTCTCACGCCCGGCGTGAGAACGAGGGGATGTCTTTCCCCGGGGGCGACTCCCTAGAATGGGAGCATACGGTTTTCGTTTCGCAAACCCGGATGGTTCCCGATGGCACGTCATTCCCGCAATCGTCCCCTCGCCGAAGAAGAAGAACTCCCTCCCACCCCGATCAGCCGTGAAAGCCTCCGCGAAGCCTGGCAACTAGCTCGCTACTTGCTCCCCTACGCCTTCAAATTCGCCGCGGCCCTTTTTGTTTTGCTTTTGACCAGCTCGTGCGGCCTGGTCTTTCCGTATCTAGTCGGCCGGCTGGTCAACAGTGCCATCGCCGCCCCCGATACCGCGGTCCCGTTGCCCTGGCTTCAGAGTGTCAACGGCATCGCGCTAACCTTGTTCGGCTTGCTGGGAATGCAGGCGGCGCTAGGGTTCCTGCAATCCTTGTGGTTCATCGAAGTTTCCGAGCGCAGCCTGGCCGATCTGCGCCGCGACACTTACGTTCGCCTCATCCACTTGCCGATGGCGTTCCACACCCGGCGGCGCGTCGGCGAATTGGCCAGTCGCATCGCCGCCGATCTGACGCAGATTCTCGATGCGATTATCTGGACCGTGCCGCAGCTGCTCCGCCAGCTCATCCTCTTCGCCGGCGGCATCGCGCTCATCGCCATCACATCGCCCCGGCTAACCGTTGTTATGTTGGCCGTGTTCCCTCTGTTGATCGCCATCGCCGTTCTCTTTGGCCGCGCGCTGCGCCGCAATTCGCGCGACGCGCAAGACCGCCTCGCCGACAGCAACGTCATCGTCGAAGAGACGCTGCAAGGCATCGCCAGCGTCAAGGCGTTCACCAACGAAAACCACGAGGAACAGCGCTATCGACACAGCCTCGGGACTTATCTCGAAGTGGTGCTGCGCGGTGCCCGCTATCGTGGAGCGTTTAACTCCTTCATTATCTTCGCGTTGTTCGGAGCGGTGGTGCTGGTTTTGTGGTACGGCTCCCGGCTGGTTGTGTCGAGGGAAATGTCCGCGGGCCAGCTGACCAGCTTTATGATTTACACGCTGTTCGTCGCCGGCGCGATGGGGTCGTTCGCTGAGTTGTACAGCCAACTCCAGCGGACCCTCGGCGCGACGCATCGCGTCCGCGAATTGCTGCAAGAAAGCCCCGAATCGTCCGAGCCGCCCCCCGCTCCTGTGGCGAAACGTCTGCGCGGCGAGATCATCTATGACCACATCGCTTTCCGCTATCCCTCGCGGCCGGAGGTGCCGGTGCTGCGCGACATCTGCCTTAACGTCGAGCCGGGCCAGCGCGTCGCCCTGGTCGGGCCAAGCGGCGCGGGTAAATCCACAATTGTTTCACTGCTTCTACGTTTTTATGAGCCGGAACATGGCCGCATCCTCATCGATGGCCGCGATGCGCGCGAGTACGGTTTGCACGAGCTGCGCAGTCAGATGGCGATCGTGCCGCAGGACGTTCTTCTCTTCGGCGGCACCATCGAGGAGAACATCGCTTACGGCCGACCTGGCGCCAGCGAAGCGGAGATAATCGATGCGGCCCGGCAGGCGAACGCGGATGAGTTCATCCGTTCCTTTCCCGATAGCTACCAGACGCGCGTCGGCGAGCGCGGCATTCAGCTGTCCGGCGGCCAGCGGCAGCGCGTGGCCATCGCGCGGGCCATATTGCGCGACCCGGCCATCCTGATACTCGATGAAGCCACCAGCTCGCTCGATTCGGCAAGCGAAAGCCTCGTGCTGCAAGCGCTCGATCGCCTTATGCAAGGACGAACGTCGCTCATCATCGCCCACCGCCTCTCGACCGTGCGCGGGGCCGATCGTATTGTGGTCATCAAGGATGGCTGCACCGTGGAGTTCGGAACGCACGCCGAGCTGCTCCAGCGCGAAGACGGCGTGTATCGCACGTTGTCGCAAATGCAGCTGGATTTGACTGGAAGTCCCAGGCCCGACGAGAAGGAGAATGATTCATGGCCGCAACCCAATCCGTCGCCGGAACCCCTTATCCCTCTCCCCAGGCCGTGATGGCTCGCCTGATCCACGGCTACTGGATTTCGCAAGCCCTGAACGTGGCCGCTCAGCTCGGCGTCGCCGATCTGCTCAAGGATGGCCCGCAAACCATCGCCCATCTTGCCGAGGCCACCGGGACGCACTCGCGCTCGCTGTATCGTCTGCTTCGTGCTTTGGCGAGCGAAGGCGTCTTTGCTGAGGACGAACAGGGGCGATTCGGTCTGACGCCATTGGGTGCGTGCTTACGCAGCGACGTGCCCAACTCGCAGCGCTCGATGGCCATCATGAACGGCGAAGAACATTACCGCTGTTGGGGCGAATTGCTCTATAGCGTGCAGACCGGCCAGAGCGCGTTTGAGAAATTATTCGGCCAACCGATCTTTCAGTATCTCGCGTCGCATCCCCGACAGGCGCGCATTTTCGACGAGGGCATGGTCGGCGTCCACGGCGCGGAAACGAAGGCGATGCTCGACGCCTACGATTTCAGCGGCATCGGTACGCTGGTGGATATCGGTGGCGGCAACGGCAGTTTGCTCATCACGACGCTGCAACGCCATCCATCGCTGCGCGGACTGGTGTTCGATCGGCCCGATGTGATCGAGCGCGCGCGGGCCAACATCAAGGCGGCGGGGCTGGAAAATCGCTGTACGCTGTCGGACGGTAATTTCTTTGAGTCGGTCCCCGGCGGCGGCGACGCCTACTTGATGCGCCACATCATCCACGACTGGAACGACGAACAATGCCGTACTATCCTGCGCAACTGCCGCAAGGTCGTGCCGCCATCGGGTAAACTGCTCTTGATCGAGAGCGTCATTCCGCCGGGCAACGAGCCGTGTTTCGCCAAGCTGCTCGATCTGACGATGTTGGCGATTCCCGGCGGCATGGAGCGCACCGAGGCGGAATACCGCGAGCTGCTGGCCAGCGCCGGCTTCCGCCTGGCGCGCGTCGTGCCGACGACGGCGCACGTCGATGTCATCGAGTGCGTGCCGGCGTGAGAAAAACTTCCCGAATCAGCGACAAGCACCTAAAAAGACCCAAAGGACAAAAAGGACAGCAAGGACATCAAGGCGAGGCAGGCCATTTTTGTCCTTTGGGTCTTTTTTGTCTTTTTTGTCCTTGGCATAGGAGAATCTCTGATGCCCGAAGGTTTCATCCCCCCGCACGGCGGATACCAGCAGCTGTTCTCTTATCGCAAGGCGGAAATCGTCTACGACGCCACGGTTTATTTTTGCGCGCGCTTCTTCGACAAACGAGACCGCACCTACGATCAGATGATCCAGGCTGCCCGCTCGGGCAAACAAAACATCGTCGAAGGAAGTATGGCCTCCGCAACCTCGAAGGAGACCGAAATCAAGCTCACCAACGTCGCCCGCGCCAGTCTAGAAGAACTCTTAACCGACTATCGCGACTTTCTGAGACTTCGCCAGTTAGAGGAATGGCCCAAAGATCATCCCTACGCCCAGCGGTTGCGGCAGCTCAACCGTATACCCGACGCCAGCTATGAAACCTTCCGCAAAGGCATCGAGAACCCTGACCCGGCCATCTGCACCAACGTCATCATGGGGCTAATCAAAGTAACGAGCTATCTTCTGGACCGTCAGCTCCGGTACCTGGAGCAGACCTTTGTCGAGGAAGGCGGCCTCCGCGAACGGATGACCCGCGCCCGCTTGGCGCACCGAACCATCGCCGCAAGACGCCAGTCGCCATACAAAAATTGATAAACTGCGTTAGATCTGATAAGAGAGAATAGTCCGCGATCGCCTCCCAACCGTTTGAGGATCGTCTTTAATGTCAATGTTGACTTATCGTCTCTCCACTCGTCTCGCGTCTCTACTGCTTCTTCTGACTCCCGCCTCCGCACTGGCTCAATCGCAGCCGTTGGAGTTTCACCTTAGCTTCGATCGAGGCGTTTCCGCTCAGCCCTTTACCGGCCGCGTTTACGTCATGCTGTTCAAGCAGGATGTGAAGGAACTTCGCCCCGGGCCGAATTGGTTTGGGACCGATCCCTTTTTCGCCAAGGACGTGAAGAACTGGCAGCCAGGCCAAGCTCTCGTTCTCGATGCCAACGCATTGAGCTTTCCGATCACGATGGACAAGGTGCCCAAGGCCACCTACTCGATCCAGGCCGTCATGGACTTCGATCGCGGCGAGCGCAGCTTCAGCGCCGCCGAAGGCAACGGCTACAGCCGCACGCTCCGCCGCGAGTTGGACGGCGCGGCAAGTGGCGAAGTGCAATTGCGGATCGATCAAGTATACAAATCGAAGCCGTTTGTCGAGACCGAGCGCGTCAAGTTAGTGGACATCGAGAGCAAGCTATTGACGGCGTTCCACGGGCGCTCGACGCGGTTGCGGGCCGGCGTTGTGCTGCCGCGTTCGTTTGCCGCCGAGCCGCGGCGGCGGTATCCGGTCGTCTATGAAATCCCCGGTTTCGGCGGCAGGCACTTCGGCGCTCACGACGCAGCGAAACGCGACGCGACAAATGTGGCCGGCGCCGAGATGATTTACGTAGTCCTTGATCCGGACTGCCGGCTTGGTCATCACGTTTTCGCCGATTCGGCCAACAACGGTCCGTGCGGCCGCGCTCTCATCGAGGAGTTGATTCCGCATCTCGAAGCGAAGTATCGCGGCATCGGCAGCGGGCAGGCGCGGTTCGTGACGGGGCACTCGTCGGGCGGATGGAGCAGTTTATGGTTGCAGGTCACGTATCCCGATCAGTTCAACGGCGTTTGGTCCACGTCGCCGGACCCCATCGATTTCCGCGACTTTCAGCGCATCGATTTGACAAAGCCCGATGCGAATATGTTCCTGGACGCGCGCGGCGAGAAACGGCCGCTCGCCCGCATGCGCGGCAAGCCTGCTCTCTTTTATCGCTCCTTTTCCGACATGGAAGAAGTGATGGGCCACGGCGGACAGCTGGCGTCGTTCGAGGCGGTTTTCTCGGCGCGTGGACCCGACGGCCGCCCGCGCAAACTCTGGGACCGCACGACCGGGGCCATTGATGCCGAGGTTGCCAAAAGTTGGGAGCGTTATGACATCCGGCTTGTCCTGGAAAGCAACTGGAAAGCGCTAGCGCCGAGATTAGCGGGAAAACTGCACGTATGGACGGGTGCGGAAGACACGTTTTACCTTGAGGGAGCGGTGAAACTGCTGAAGGAGTCGTTGGCGCGGCTGGGCAGCGACGCGGTCGTCGAGATTCACCCAAAACGCGATCACGGGCTGCGCGATAAGGCCATCCGCGATCGTATTGCCCGCGAGATGGCTGATCGCTTCCAGCGCACGCAGGCGCGCAAAGTTCCAACGGCGGCAGGTCCCATCGGGGAATAATGCGAGTCAACACGCTGGTTATCGTCGGTGTCGGACTAATCGGCGGCTCCATCGCCCTGGCGGCGCGGCGGCGAGGGATCGCCGCGCGCATCGTGGGCATCGATCAGCAGCAGGAATCGCTCGACCGCGCCCTCCGCGCTGGGATGCTCGATGAAGCCTATCCGGATCTGAAATTCGCCGGCCCGGCCGATCTCATTGTCTTCTGCACGCCGGTCAATTGCATCGCTGCCCAGGTGATCGAGGCATCGGCGCACTGCCAACCGGGTACACTCTTGACCGATACCGGCAGCACGAAAGCGGCCATTCTCCGTGACGTGCGCGGCCGGCTGCCCCCAGATATTGAGTTTGTCGGCAGCCACCCGCTCGCCGGCTCGGAGAAACATGGCCCCGACCACGCCAGCGCTCAGCTGCTCGAAGGCCGGCTTGTGATCGTCACACCGGGACCGGATTCTACTGACAACGTATTGTCACGAATCCGCGATTTCTGGGCCGCGCTCGGCGCACAAGTGCGAATGATGGACGCGGTCGAACACGACCGTGCTCTGGCCCTCACCAGCCATCTGCCGCATCTTCTCTCTTCCGCGCTGGCCGGCATTCTGCCTCCCGAACTGTACGATCTGACCGCCACCGGCTTCCGCGATATGACCCGTCTCGCCTCCGGCCAACCGGCGCTGTGGTCCGCCATCTTCCGCGCCAATCAAGCGAATCTACTCGCAGCGCTGGATCATCTGGAAAAGCAATTGCGATGCTTTCGAGACGCTTTGCTCCAGGATGATCGGGTCGAACTCGAAGCCCTGTTGCAGCAGGGCAAGCGAGTCCGCGACGATCTGGCGCAACTTTGATACCGATTTCCCAGAAGGCTCGGTCGTGACAACCCGAAATCCCCTTCCTCGGGCCAATTTTTCCACCGGTCGAATACAATAATTGCCGCCCCGCAACGAAGTAACTTCCATACCTAGGACGCCTGCGCACTGGTCACTTTCTCGCGGCGGAGGATCGTCATGAAATTCACCTACGCTTCTGGTGACAAACCTGTCCCCGGATACACAATTCGGCGCGGCCTCGGTCGGGGCGGCTTTGGCGAAGTCTATCTGGCGGTTTCCCAGCGCGGCAAGGAAGTAGCCCTCAAGCTCGTGCAACGGCACCTCGACGTCGAGCTGCGCGGCGTCGGCCAGTGCCTCAACCTCAAACACGCCCATCTCGTGGTCGTCTACGACATCCTCAAGGTCGAGAACGACGATTACTGGATCGTCATGGAGTATGTGGGCGGCGAGAGCCTCGCGGATGTGCTCGCCCGGCATCCGCAAGGCATCCCGGAATCGCAGGTCCTGGTCTGGTTGCGGGGTATCGGTGCGGGCGTCTCTTATCTGCACGACCACGGCATCGCCCACCGCGATCTCAAGCCAGGCAATCTCTTTATCGAGAAGGACGTAGTGAAGATCGGCGACTATGGCCTGTCGAAATTCATCTCGGCCAGCCAGCCCGAAGTCCATGACACACGGTCGGCCGTCGTCACCGATCATGATGTTGGAGGGCTTGATATCCCGATGGACCACACCGTGCTCGTGGGCATATTGCAAGGCGTCGGCCACCGTGGCGACCAACTCCGCCGCCTCCCGGAACCCCGGCCGTCTTGCTGAGAGCAGGTCGGTAAGCGTCACCCCCTGCACAAAGTCGCTCACCAGATACGGCACCCCGTCCCTCTGGCCTACCTCGTGCACCGAGACGATCGACGGGTGGCGCAACTGGGCGACACTCCGAGCCTCGCGCACGAAGCGGTCTAACTCCTGGGAGCCGGCGAGGTTGCCGGCGCGAGGTACTTTTACAGCGACCGTGCGGTCCAGTTCGGGGTCGCGGGCTTTATACACGGTTCCGAAGGCGCCCTGGCCCACCGTCTCGATCAACTCGAACTTGCCGAGTTGGTCTACACCGGGTCGCCAGGCGGCCGTGGATTCGGTTTCCAGGCGGAAGCTAGAGCCGCAGGAGGGACACGCAATTTCCTCACGGGGGGTGAGTTTGACGATCTCGATGGGGTTGCGGCAATGCGGGCAAAGAATGTGCATGGCTAGTCTCCGGTGACTTCGGCCCCATCACCGTCTTTCTCCGATCACGGCAGAACCTCAACGGTGATGTCGGGCTGGACGGCCGGCGCGAGCAAGCCGACCAAGATGGCGATGCTGGCGATGGCAACCAGCAACTCAATGAGCGTGAATCCGGTACAGCGAAGTGAGGGCGCCAGGGAAACCGATTTTTCCGAGTTAAGTGGTTGAGTCTATCAGCGCCGAGGAACGGTTACAAGACATTTGCCCTAAAAAAAGTTGTTTACCCAAAACAGGTGTTGCCGCTCATGCGAAACGTTTACCGAGATCTTGACCTAATTCCTTTCTCCGCTGGAACGGGAGGATGTTGGCGTGGCCAATGTCAACGCCATCGTCGCCCAGCAAGTGGCGGCGGCGGAGATGAACTGGGACCTGCCGTGCGGGAAGCCGCTCGTCGAATACTCGACGATGGGGAAGCTGCGTGAAGCCACGAACCACGAGCCGTCCTCCAGCTGGGTCCGCAGGAGAAACTCGACGCCGCGCTGGTAAGCGGGGTGATCGACGGCGACGCCGCCTCCCTCGTGCAAAGCGTACAAAGCCAGACCGGTGGCATAGGCATCGCTTTCCAGCGTCGGCAACTGTGCCCAACCGCCGTCTTTGCGCTGCTCGCCCAGGAGCTTCGTGACAGCTTTCGCGATCGTTTCGGAGTCGGCTTGTGCCCAGCCAAGGCCGAGCAGTTGAAAGACCCGATCCGTCGTGTCCGCCGGCTCCGTGCTTTGCAGCCAGCGTCGCGCCCGGTCGATTCGCACAGCGATTTCTTGGCTTCGACCTTTCGGGGAGTAGACCTGAAGCCCGCGGACGGCGAGCGCGGTAAACTGGAAGTCGCTGGCCTCATCCGGCGGGCGATGGTTTTCCTGCTGCCAATGTCCGTCTTTTCGTTGGCGAAGCACGAGGTAGTGGACGAGGGCATCCGTGATTCGACTGGCTGGTTCGTCCTCGGCGGCCAGCCCGGCCAACACGTGGACCGACAACGTCGCATCGATCCCCGTACCCAACAGGAGCGGCCGAACCCTGGTGCCCATGTCTTTCAGAACGTGCGCTCGTTCCTCGCTGGCAATCGTCTCGTCAACGTTGAACCCATGTTTGCGAGCCAGGGCCACAGTCATCTCCACGAGTGGATGCTGGTGACAGCTGACACAGTCTCTGGTCTGAGTGATCCTCTGTTCGCTTTTTTGCAAAAGGGGCAAGGCTGCGGATACGGCGCGCCGTGCCGAATCGGCGTCCGGTTGGCCCCGCAGCGCGAGCGGTTTGTCTGGACGCGAAAGCGGTTTGGACTGCTTGGCTCCGGCCTCACGAAGAATTTTGACAATCTCGGTTTCTCCCCGGCGTGCAGCCCAATCCAGCGCCGTATCACCCCTCCAATCCTTCGCGTTGACGTTGGCCTTGGCAAGGAGGAGACGCACGGCTTCTTTGCTCGCGGTGGTGGCGGCACCGAGCACCGCATTATGCTTGAAAGGCCCTCCCTGGGCGTTGACATCGGCTCCGGCGGCCATGAGAAGCCGCAGGCAATCTGCATAGCCCATGCTCGCCGCAACACCGGCCGGCGTTTGCAGGATCCCCCGTTCGAGTTCGCAAACGGCGTTCGGATCCGCGCCTCGTTCCAGGAGCAAAGCGACGACCTTGGCATTGCCGGACAGGGAAGCGGCGATCAGTGCGGTAAAACCAGTCTGCGTTTTCGCCTTCACGTTGGCCCCGTGGTCGAGCAAGCACTTCACCGCCTCGAGATCGCCGTGGAGCGCGGCGGCCATGAGCGCTGTATAAGCCGGCACGGCCGCGCGGCCATGCCCTCCGTGCGAGAGTAACAGCTCGAGGGCGCTCTGGGAGCCGGGGACGCTGGCAGCGGCGACCATGACAAAATCGTCGACCGGAGCGCCGCGATCGACAAGAAGCCGCATTTTGTCAAGATCGTGAATCGTCCGAAGGAGAGGGGCCGTGCCATCCTGACCGCGCACATGGACGTCCGCACCGCTTTCGATAAGGGCGCGCATCATCTCCACGTCGGCGTACAGAGCGGCACGCATGAGCGCGGTGTCCCCGGCATCATCGCGCGCGTTGGCGTTCGCTCCCTGTTGGAGTAGGTGCTGCAC
>DASRBG010000024.1:0-18108 GCA_035653735.1 Gemmataceae bacterium | reverse complement strand
TTGAGCGCTTTCGGCGTGGCTCTCGGCCGCCCACTTGCTGTCGCTGAGGGCCCTGCAGACAGCTTACTCGAGAGCGCCAGTGGCCTGCTTGGCCGCGCCGCCGACACGATTCTTATCGTGTTGTGAGGCTCCGTTTGAAGGGAATCGGGTTGCTCAACCTCGCAGAAGTCGGCTCAAGGTAAACGGAGCGCGGAGCTAAACGTTTCCCACTCTTTGCATTGGCCGCCCTTACCTCGCCGCTTCACTCACCCCATATCTCAGGTTGTCGCGAAACCAAGACAAACACTGCGGCCTTCCCGAGAAGGGATACCCAATGACAGTTGATCTGGAGCAACCCCGAGCCATCGAGGGACTGCAAGCGCGCCTCGCCACGCTGTTTCGGGTGTTGCTGCACGGCGGCATCTGGCAGGTTACCAAGGACGGCCGCTTCTATGGCCACTACAGGGCCGCCCAGCCGGCCTTCGACGCCGCGCGAGCGGCGGCGCTCGGCGTGGTCGCAAGCGGCGGCTCGGCCGATGTCGTGTGGAACGACAGACGGCCGGATGGAGCCACTACCGATCGGGCCAAGGGGCTGGCCGTTACCCCGTTCGGGACGGTGCGAACCATGCAATTCAGGGCTGGAACCACACGTATCGTGCCCTAGCGACCGGCATCGAGGCGCGTTCACACCTCAAATGGTTGGAAGGCCATGATTGCCACCGCCGCGACGAAGGTGACGGCGTCTGCGCACACAAGACCCGTTCCGCGAATCCTCCGGCGCGTCAAGAATTGAACTCGAGGCGTCTATTGAACCAAAGCTTGTGAGCGGCGGTCCAAATCTGTCCCCTATTGACCAGTCGAGGGAATCATTAACGACGGTTTTCGCGGAAGCTCTTTCAGAGTTTGAGAGCGCCGACGAAACTTCGGCCTCAATACGCCGTTCAACTATGACAGGAGATTTATCATGAAAGTTCTCAAACTAATTGTGGCGGTGGTGGTGGTCAGCGGCGCAACCGCCTGCGTCGACAGTACGCCTTACGGTCGCGGCAATGGCTACGCTTATTCACCGGCCGCTTACGACTACAATCAGCAACCTGCCTACTACCGGACCCAATATGCGAACGGCCAGCCGACTTACGACAGTCGCCAAACAAGCTCATACGGATATGGGTACCGGGCGCAGCCAGTCTATTACGGCTATCAACAGCCGGCCTATTATGGTCGTTAGCTGATTGGGCCCGATTGCTCTCGCGATCTATCGTACCTGGCCCGCACAGGCGGCGAGGTTACGCCTCAGGAAGATTATTAGTGAGATCGTGGCGGCGCGCTTCTGGACATAAGATGGGGGCGAAGCCGACCAGTTGGTGCAAGTTGGTGACCGCGAAGACCGGGAGGGAGAAGCCGCGGTAGCATCGACTCTTTGCCCTCTCTACATCGCCACTTTCGGCGCGCCAAGTTCCGCAACGTCATCTCAAGAGCACCAAAAGTAATATCCCCGCCGCATAGGCAACGAGGAGTCCACCGATCGTGGCCATTAAGAGGGGCATCAGACCTGCCTTTACTATGCAACGCCGGACAATGGATTTCGGGGTACGAGGGCGCGCGCTTCGGACTCAATGAGAGAAGACACTTCTGTGTCTGTCTCAGATTCGCCTCCGGTATCGGCGGGTTGAAGTGCGCTGGCGAGAATAAATGCGCCTGTGCAGGGCACTGGGCGTTGTACCTCGCGCTCAACAAGGCGGACTGTTCAAAGGGAGACAGGTGTGACGCCCACTTCTCGCTAAGATTAGGAGGCTGATCTCCCGCCTGCTGACTGCGAGCAGATCGATGAAGCGAGCGATTACGGCCATGATCGGACCTATGGGGATGCTGCTCGTTACACTGATGACAGCAGCGAAGGCGTCCCGCCGCGATTGCGCGTCAGGAGACGATGCTGGCGGTGCTGCGGCGGCGCCGTCTCCTCGTATTGTGCGATGTTTGCCCGGCAGCCAGGGCGGCGAATCAGTTGCGCGACCTGTCTTGTTGGGAGGGGAAATGACGTCATCCGTCGAGTGCTTTCAAAACGCCGCGAGATGCGAGCAACAGGCCGCCGCGTCGGTCGTCACGGCCAATCGGGTTTTGCTTATCGCCATAGCCAAAGATTGGCGCGACCGCGGACGGCTTGCTCAAGTGGAGGAAGCCGCGACCGCCGCACCGTCCGATCATTCGCAGGTTACCCTGCACCCTCCGCGCTTCGGCTAGAGGCGGCGCCGATACCGACGGGCCAGTCTGGAATCTGGCGAGCCGCTCCCAGCGAGAGCGATCGCGGAACGAAGCCGCTTCGCCGCTCCCCAGTTGAAGCCGCTTGTCGGGAAATCCGCGCGAAGGGGCAGGCGGCCGTGAATCGTTCCATCGTCCACTCTTCAGGTTTCAATCGTGCAGAATGACGCTCAACAGCGAGCTGTGCACCTTCAGGGTACCGTTGTAGTCGATGAAACCCAGCTTCCTGAACTTGTTCATGAAATAGCTGACACGCGACCGCGTCGTGCCGACAATCTCCGCCAGTGTCTCCTGGCTGATCTTCGTCGCAATCGGCTGAGGTGCACCTTCCTTGCCGAAATTCGCCAGCATCAGGAGGGCCCGCGCCAGACGCTTTTCACTCGAATTGAACAGCTGATCAACCAAGTCCGCCTCGACTCGGCTGTTGCGTATCAGCAGATGGGACATGAACAGTTCGCCAAACGCAGGCTGGTCATGAAGGACCCGGATCATCTCCGTCTTGCCCACCCGCAAGATCTCGCTCTCGGCCATCGCTCTGGCGGCCGCCAGGCGCAACGGCTGGCCGATTAGACAACCTTCACCGAAGAACTCGCCGGGACCGAGCATGGCGACCACAGCTTCCTTGCCCTGCTCGGACTCGACCACGATCTTAACCCTGCCTTTCTGGATGTAGAAGACCGAGTCCGCCGGGCCAGCTTGCGGGAACACGACGGCGTCCTTGGCGTACTGGGACATCGTCCGTCCATGACTGACGGTGGCGAGAAACACCTTCGGATCGAAGGTCTTGGCGTTTACTTTCTTTGCGATCGCCGGTTTGTTGGTCTCCGTGGTCGGGTCCTCCGCAGAGCACACGTCGAACAGGGGCGAGGTGTGCGAAGTCCAACGCTTAGTCTTCGGATGCGATGCTAGCTGTTCACTATTGAACACTTCGGTAGCGCCGCGGGATGAGCCTGCGCGCCCAATCCCGGTGTCGCTGCACGGGACGGCGCAACGGCGACTGGGCCTGGCCTGATCGCCGGCAAGGAGCGGAGGGTGAGCCTCGTTCGCACCGGTCGGGCCGCCACTGGGTCTCGAGGATCCGTGAGCGGCATCCCGATTGTGCCTCCGCACCTTGAAGCTCGTCCCCCCGAAGGAGGAACTCTCACCTCGGCCGCGGTCTCCATCACGGGGCCCGGCGACGGAAGAGCGCGTGATAGAGCACCAGCAAGACGATAGCCCCGATAACGGCGACGAACATGCTATATAGATTGAAGCCCGTCACTCCCTCGTGGCCGAGGACCGAAGTGAACAAAAAGCCGCCGACAAAGGCCCCGGCGATCCCCAGCACGATATCGAGGAGAATGCCTTCGCCTGTCTTGTTGACGATCTTGCTGGCGATGAAGCCGGCAATGAGGCCCAGAATGAGCCAGCCGATGATGGTCATGGAAACTCCGATGGAGGGGAAGTAACCGTCAACGCAGACCAGATCGCGTTCGTTGCGGCTCCAAGGTCGGCGGACGCACTGACCGAGTCAACGCGGATTGAGGCGGCGCGAGCCTTTCAGTTCCCCGCTCCCTTTTTCTCATAGCTGACGACCGCACAGCACATTCTCCGGCGGCGCTTGTCCTCGAGAGACCGGCTGGCCGAGGAATCTTGCACTCCGCACTCGAAGATAAAGACGATGTGCCGACCGTTACGGGGCTGTCCAATTCAGGACACTACCGAATTTTCCACGTCCTGCTGTCCAACTCACCCCCTGAAGCGAGCCTTTGCCCAGCCACGCAGTCGTGGCACGTTTTTGATCATGGCCACCGCGTCTTCCACTCCCTATACCGTGTCGGGCATCCATCCGGAGACGGGAAATTCCATGGGGAAAGTTGCGCTACGCTGGCGGAGGCGCAGCGGCGGGCGAAGAACTGCAGGCGACTGGCTACCGCAACGTCACCATAGCGCCGTCAGACTAGAAGACTCCATCGTGGCCAAGGAACTGAAGGCGACATACGCTCGCCGCCGACGCGGCGCGGGCGACTATCGTGGCGGAGCGGAGGCGAGCGACGAATGACCATTCTCAAAGCAGTATTGCTGGGAGTCGCCGCGGTTCTTGCGCTGCTTGTGCTTTCACCGCGACGTGTCGGCAACCAAGAATGGATATTTGTTTTGGTCCTGATGGTAGCAGTCGGCGTTTTAGTAACCATTGTGGCACTTCCAAATTAGGACACTATGGTCGAGCCAAACTGTGGCGGTTGACGGCTGATGGAAGGCTTGGCGGCCTCTTCGTAGGCGATTGCACTGGCGAAAGATGTTAGGAATCCGCAGGCTGAATTTCGCGCGCTTCAGTTCCGAGAAAGTGACCGATCGCCTTGAGCATTTCGACACGGTCGCACACGATCTTGAACGTCGCGACCATGGGCACAGCCAGCAAGGCGCCGGCGACGCCCCACAACCAGTACCAGAAGACCAGAGCGATGATCACCACGACAGGATTGAGGGTGA
Source organism: Gemmataceae bacterium (assembly GCA_035653735.1). Lineage (GTDB taxonomy): Bacteria > Planctomycetota > Planctomycetia > Gemmatales > Gemmataceae > JAJPHU01. The sequence goes on along the minus strand of DASRBG010000024.1, from coordinate 13,398 downwards.
ATCGCCTGGCAAGCAGCATTGGAGTGATGGTTTCGCCCTCGGCGAAGTGGATGAGCAGGTAGATGCCTGCGGGCAGCAGGGCCTGCCAGACAGTGACGAAGGTGGTGAATCCGACCAGGCCCAGCAGAACGACGCCGACCAGAGGCCCGAGGATGGGAATGAAATTCAACAGGAAGGCGACGCTGCCCCACAAAACTGGATCGCTTAGTCCACAGAAATAGGCTGCGATGCCCGTAAGTATGCCAACCAACGCATTCATCATCGTCACGGTGCCGAAATAGACCGAAATCGTGCGTTGGATCTCATTGATGATGTCGACTGCTTGCTTCTTATCGTGAAGAGTCGGCAGAATCTCGACGATCCGGCGCAGAAACGAGTTTCCAGAAACGAGGAGAAAGAACAGCAGCACCACGATGGTTAAAAGGCCAGCGGCGAGGGCCCGGGTGCCACTGAACAGGAAGGTACTGAGCGGCGGCCCTTTTACTGCCACTGCGGGTGTCGTGGCATCCTCGCCGAGCTTCTGAACATCTTGGCTCGCTTTTTGAAAGCCCCGGGCCATTGCGCTCAGGCTGTCAAGGCGCCTCTCAAGTTGGGCGAAGCTTGCCGGCGCCTTGGAGACCCAACTCGCGGCCGGGCCGGACAGGAGGAAGGCAAGAGCGAAGACAACGCCCAACAGGACACTGACGACCAAGAATGCAGCGACAAACCGGGGAAGGTGGAAATCGACCAGAATTTCCGTCGCTGGCTGCAGAACCATCTTCAGCAGTAACGCGATAATGACGGGAACAACGATCTCGCCGGTCAGGTACAGGGCGTACAGAACAATAAGGCAGAAGATCCCGACCAGCACCGTCGCCTTGAAATCCTTGGGGAGCGGAAGCACCTTGCGTTCGGCGCTTTCGCTCGCCGAGCCGTCGGTCAATTTGTGCACTTCGGACATTGGCTTGCTAGTAAACGGCAAGTGCCTCTAGCAGTTGCGCTCAAACACGGCGCTAAGTGTCCGGGTCTCTTGCATGCTGGCGTCGCGAGAGAGCGAGATTGGTCAGTATTGAGCAGACGGCATGACGGGAACGTCGTATGCTGACAACTGCCGAGTGAGCTTGATGTCCGCCACCCGTGCTCAGTTGATCGGATCGTGCGGCAACGCGGCGAATGGCGATACGAACACGGATCTCTACCGCCCTCGCTGCCTACCGCCTTATGAGATGCTCGACGCTCGATTCAACTAGGGCCGCAGCTGCAGCGACAAACCGACTCGGCTCTGCGTTGTCAGGCTTCGCACCCGGCGTGTCCTATTTCTGAGGCACGACCACGATAAACTCGGCGCCGGAAGTCCCCCTGTTCGTCGCTAGGCTGGCGCCGAGCTGGCTGGCCAGCGACCTGACGATCCGCATGCCGAGGCCGTTGCTCGACTCTGCGGTGTAATTGTGCGGCAGGCCCACGCCTCCATCTCGCACCGAAATCTGTACAGCGTCCACCTCCTGCGCCACGCGGACCCACACCTGGCCGCCCGCTCTGTCCGGGTAGGCGTACTTGCAGGCGTTCGTGACGAGCTCGTTGACGATGAGGCCGAGGTGCACCGCCTTTTCTGGCGAGAGCAAAATGTCGTTCATCACTTCGGCATGGACGACGCACCGGGGCTGCGACGCCTCGAGGTCGCGGCAGACTTCGCGCAGGTAGGCGCCGAGATCGACTTTCTCCAGATCGGAATCGTGCGCGAGGCGGGCATAGAGACGGCTGACCGCATGAACTCGACCCGCCGCCACCGCGAGATGCTTTCCAACCTCGGCGTCCCCGACGCCCTTGGCCTGGAGCTGAAGCATGCTGGAGACGAGCTGGAGGCTGTTCTTTGCCCGGTGATTCATCTCTTCGAGCAAAACTTTCTGGTGCGTCAGCGCCTCGGTCAGCCGGCAGTCATTGCGCTGGCGCTCTATTGCCATGCCCAGGATGTTGGCGGCTCCCTGCAGGAAGGCGATATCGCGTTCGCCGAACTCGCCTTCCGACCGGCTGTCAACCTCCAGTACGCCGAACGGCTTGCCGTCTCCCTGGAGGATCACGTTCATGGCGCGACGGACACCGTGCCGGACCAGGAGTTCCGGCGTCCGGAAGCGCTGCTCGTCCTTCAGATGATTGGAGATGACTGGCTTGCCGCTGTGCAACGCAAAGCCCGCCGGCGATTCCAGATCGGCGCCAAGACTGGCTTTACCGACGATGCCCTCGTCCCAGCCGATGCCGGCCCGCACCAGCAGCCTATTCTCGGCCGGCAGGTATTCGAGCACTTTGCAGAACTCGGCCTGTAGCCCCTCGGCCGTAAGGCGCGCGGTCTGGTCGAGCAGCTCCGAGAACGGCGCGCCCTGCAAGGCAAGCACTCCAAGCTCCGCCAGGAGTTCCTGCTGGTGAATCCGCTCCTCCGACGAACGCCCGCCGGCGCTGCCCGCCGGCGCCGTCGCCAGTGTGGCGTCGACCACGGGCGTGTCGCTCGATTTCGGAGGTTGCATGCGACTAATACCTAAAACCGATCGACCGGCGTCTGACGTGTCTGCTCGGCCGAACTATTGCTCGGGAACTTCGACATGGAGCAAATCAGCTAAGTAGCCCGCAGCTTCATTGCCCCGCACGCAACCTCCACTTCCGTCCGGTAGGATAACAAGCAAATCCGCTTAATTTGAAGAATTTCCGCGTGGCCAATTGGTGGCTATGACGACGCACTGCAGAAGGTTCTCTGTTCTTCGACCAATGTCGATATGGAGTTATTAGGTCCCGCTGGAGGGGTTGACGATTCAAAACGCCTTGTATAAATCCTCGATATGTTCGTTTCGAGATATTACAAATGACCAAATTTGTTGCATATCTGCGCGTTTCGACCGCTCGCCAAGGCCGGTCGGGCCTTGGGCTGGAAGCGCAGCGGGAAGCCGTCCGCTCCTTCGTTGTATCGAGGGCAGGCAAGATCATCGCTCCAGAGTTCCTTGAGACCGAAAGCGGCAAGCGCAATGACCGGCCGCAACTTCAAGCAGCGTTGGCCCGCTGCAGGGCCACGGGCGCCACGTTGGTGGTGGCCAAGCTCGACCGTCTCTCTCGAAACGCCGCTTTCCTGCTGACGCTTCGGGACAGCGCGGTGCCTTTTGTGGCGGCCGATATGCCGGAAGCCAACACCCTGACGATCGGCATCCTCGCTGTGGTCGCCCAAGCCGAGCGGGAGGCGATCAGCGCCCGTACGAAGGCAGCGCTGGCCGCAGCCAGAGCTCGCGGCGTCAAGCTTGGCAATCCTAACGGCAAAGCGAACCTGAAGCCGGGCTATGGCTCGTCCGCAGCCTCGGACGCCGCCCGAGTCTTTGCCGAGGGGCTGCTCCCCATGGTGACCGAATTGGAGAATGCGGGCCTGTCTTTGAATGCTATCGCACGTCGGTTCAATGAGGACGGTATTCGTTCCCGCCGGGGAGGCACCTGGACCGCCAAAGCAGTGTCCAACCTCAAGGCTGCCGCCCTGCAGGCCTAGAGACATTTTTGCGAAACAAGCCTTCTGCCTTAGGCAGCCGGTTCGCGCGATTGTCGCAGTTCCTTTAGCCGCACGAGCATCGTCAGCATTCGCTCGAGCTTGCGATCGAGGTGTACCTCGTACCGCGCCAGCACCTCGAGCTTGTTGGCGTCGAGCGCCTCACCGAAGGCCTGATCCCGAATCAGCGGCCGGTGTGTGAGCTCGGTCCGCCGCCGGCCGTACCAGACCAGCACGTGACGGTCGATGAACCGACGGAGGTGGTCCGGATCTGGCTTGTAAGGCTCCTCCCCCTCTTCGAGCTCGTCGTCGTCCCAAGTCAGCACGTCGGCCCACCAGTCGCGGGTATCCTCCCGCAGTGCTGCAACGGCTGCCTCATACCGATCATTGCGACGCGATCCGAGCAGGTCCAGCGCCTTCTTCGTCATCGCTTCATCGGCCTCCAGATCGCGCAAAGCCTCTTCGGTATCGGTCGACGCATCGCGGATGGCCGCACGGACCCCTTCGGTGCCCTCCCCACCATGGAGGTGCGCCAACGCCACCTGACCCGTCTCGCTGTAGCCCTTCATGGTTTTGTACAGCCCTTGGCGGTGCGCCGCCGCCTCCGCGAGTCGCAGCCTCCGCTTGCGCCAGACGATGCCGGCCAGCTCCTCGACCAAGTGCTCCTCGGTCGGCCCCTGCGGCGCGTGCTCCTCTTTTAACGCCATCAGCACGCAGGCGTATTCCTCGCCGTCTTCCCAAGGCAGGACCGTGTAGCGCGACAGCACGCCGTGCCGCGTCGCGTTGAACCGCACCAGACCCTTGTCGTCTGTCATAACTTGATCCTCCAGGGCCAATCGTCGCCCATATCCTCGAGAATGCCGGTCATTCCGAACTTGACCGCCAGCCCGTACGTCGACCGGTTCACGTCCGCGCGGTGCTCGGCGACCAGCCGGTCGAAGGTCTGCCATCGCATCCATTTCGGTTTGGGCCCCTCGCCATTGGCAATTCCAGGCTCCCATCCCAAGCGCCGACGAATCCCGTCCGCCCTCCGCGTCGCCCTATCGCCACCATCCTCACGGGTGCTCTCGTAGGCGAGCTGATGGCACTGCCGACAGGCGAAGATCGTGCCGCCATAGAGGATCGCGACGCGGCGACGGCATCCTACTGCCGGGCAAATGAACCAGGTCCGGCTGCCGCCAAGATGGCAGGCCGTGCGCTGGAGATAGACAGGGTATTCCTCGTCCTTCCAGTCGCCATCGCCGCGGCGGTGACGGTACGTCAGCACCACCCGATCCGCTTCGGCACGCATCTGGATCGAGGCCACCTTCTCGCCGTTGCGCAGCCACTGCCAGCCGCCCCAATAGCCCGGGCGCAACATCCCTTCCCGCGCCCAGCGCCGCACATCGATGCTGCGCATCTCTTCGGTCGTCGATCTGGTGCCGCAGCGCCAACGGTTGCCGCTGTTGCGATTGCCCATCGGATTATGCCGAAAGCATTTGGCGAACCTCACCGGCCCGATGCGCTCGCCGGGACCTCGACCAGGTCCGGCGAGGCCTCGCCGCTTCCGGCTGCATCCGAAAATTCGCCTGCTGCGAGCTGGTCGGCTTGAGCTCGAGAAAGACCACCGTCGTATTGCGCAATGGCTGCGCGCTCCTCTTGTCGATAGGCGCGGTCAGCGTCCGCATCGTCCGCATCGTCCTCGCCCCCCGTCTTGACGGCCGCCGCTCCACGCTCGGCGGGCGGAGCGGACGCAACGGACGCAAGCTGCACCAGGCGCGTCCGGTTGCGACCGGACCGCATGAAGCTCACCTCAATGCCGACCTTGCGCAGGAATGTCGCCGCCCGCTTCAGGCGGCTCGAGAGGGCTCGCGCATCGCCCGGCCAGGCTTTCGACTTCTCGACCCTTTCACCCGCCACGTCACCCAAGGTCGCCAGAAGGTCGGTAGCAGTGCCCGACCATTCTCGCTTGTCCACCAACAGGGTGCGCACGGCCGCCGCCACAGGGTCGGAGTCGATGACGCTTTCCACCGTGTCGGCCCGGTTGTCGTCGTATGCCGCCATGAAGGTGCCGTCCGGCCAATGCGCTGCTTCGCTGGCCGTTGCCCATTGCGCGAAATCTGCCATGCGCGGGGTCCGTGCCAAGCGAGTTTGCGATAGCCGTTTGAGTGCCATCGCCGCAGCGTCCAGCAGTGCCCCCAGCAATCCGGGCTTCTCCGTTTCGAAGGCCGCCCATAGCTCGGTCTCGGGGCGCCGCTTGTCCTCCGGGATCGCCGACAGGGTAAGGAAGATCGCGCGGTCGGCGAGGTCGGGCCGGCTTACGATGTCGTCAATTCCATTCAGGATGGCCGGCCGTGAAGCGGTGAAGAGGGTCTCGTCCTGATCGGAGTATAGCTGGCGAACCGCGAAGCTGGCACCAGTGGCCAGGCGGCACAGCGTGTCCGACACCGAGCCGGGAAGTCCCGAGACGTTATCGAACGCCAGGACGTGGCCGTTGTTGGCCGCGATGAAGAGGTCGCGCTCATCGCGCGGCAAGGCGCGCAGCGCCGCCGTGTTCGGGTCAACCAGGGATCGGGCCATTGAGGAGAAGGTGCTTTTTGCCGATCCCTGCTCACCCATAAGGACGAGGACCGGGTAAGGCCCACGATCGCGCAGGCAAGCGACCAGCCAGGCAATGGTCAGGACGAAATCGCCATCCGAACCGACATTGAGGAAGCGGCGCAGCGCCTGGATCGTACCGCCGCGCTCGGGATGTGGCAGTGGACGCAGTCCGGACGGGCGGCGGAAACGCACAGGCGGATCGACAACCAGACGCCAACCTGTCTCGTCGATCTCGACGGCCTGCCATGTCTCGTCGCCCAGGTCGAGGTAGAGTCGTCCGCCGGTGCCCGCCACCCGGACATGAACGGGTCGCTCTTCGGCTTCGAAGTGCGCCTTGGCCTCGAGCACGTTCAAGGCCGCCGACAGCGCTTCGGTACCGACGGCGCCGCCTGTCGCCTTGTAGTAGGAGCGCGCCAGCCACTGACGAAAGGTTCGGCTGCGCAGTAGCACGGTTTCCCGATGGCCGTTGACGATAAGGTCGGCATACGCGGTCCCGTCGGGCGCATGGAACAGCGCGGCGCCCTCCGCCAGCTCGATCAGCTGCTGGGCCTGCGTTGCCGATCGGCCAGATCCGGTCGGCTTGGTGTCGCCGGGCTCTGCCGCGGTCGCCACCTCCTGCGCGGCACGGATCGCTTCGGCAGTAGCGTTTCCGTTCGTCACGGCGCACCCGCCCCCTGTGCAATCAGCAGGTCATTGAAGTCCATGCCTTTGGGAGGACGGGCGATCCGGACTCGCCGCCCCTCCCGCGACCAGCGTGCTGCGGCCGCCTTCGCCGCGGCCTCGCCGGGATCGTCGCCATCCGCCAGGACGACCACCTCGCGGACGATGTCGGGCAGCTCCAGCGTTCGCAGGCCCGAGGTGGACATCGCTGCCCAGGCCGGCATGCCTGTCGCCTGCATCGCCGCCAGACAGGTCTCGATGCCTTCGCCAACCATCGTCTCACGCTGGGCAGGGGCCAGTCGCACCACACCCCCCGCGCACGGGCCGAGCATCATGCGGTTGGGCCGGACCGGCGCTTTGCCGCTCCCGTCGCGCACGAGGAAGGTGCGGTGCACGGCCATCGGTCGCTCGTCTCGCCCATGGGTGACCAGCGCCAGCATGACCGGCCAAGTGCTTCCCGTCGGATGGCATAGCCTGACACAGAAGCGCAGCGTCGGCGGCAGGAGCCGAAGGCCTCGAGTCGCCAAGTATGACTCGACGACGGTTTGATCCGCCGGGGCGGCGGACTCCCAAAGCGCCAGAGCGGCCTTCACGCGATCCGCGGCAAGCGTAGCCACAGAGCGATGGATTGCTTGGGCCCTGGCGGGACCTGCTCCTCTGCCTCCCTGACCGTCGCGCCAGGTTTGGGACAGGCCGGTGCGCCAGTCGCCGAACGCACCGGCGGGTGGCGGATCTGGATGAAGGACATACCAGCCGGCATCATCGGCGGGCCGATGCGAGGTCGAGAACCGGTGCAGGCGTCCGTCCGCTTTCAAATCCAACGGGGGAGCGAGGCCGGCGCGCTCGATGGCGGCCCGGAAGGCCTCGATCGACTCGGGCAACGGACGCATCACGACCGCGCCCCGTCACGCTCCGTAATGCGTGTCTTTACCCAGGCGTCGATCTCGGCTTCCACCCAACCGACAGCGCGCTCGCCAATCTTCACGGGCTCGGGAAACTGCTTTTTCTGAACCTTGTCATAGATAGTGCTGCGCGACAGGCCCGTCTTCCCCTTCACACCGGGAAGCCGCAGGATTGTATTCGTCACGTTCGTCGCTCCTTGCATGTTGCTGGACGCGACGTCTTATTTCCTGCAGGGGTAGCTCCCCCCTGCAATACCCCCAGTCAGAAATTCTTTGGGCGAGGCAGACTGCGGGTGGAAAATCCCGCCTTTCTCAGAATGTCTTTGATCGTCTCGGGTGAGCACCCGTCTTCCTTAGCGACGATTGCCCGAAAATTCCTGTGTCCCTGCTCAAAAAGCTCCCTGCAACGCGCCGCGATCCGCTGGCGTCTTGCAGTCGCTGATTCCCTGGTACCGCCGCCTGCCACCGGGTTGTTGACGCATTCGACCAGACGCTGCTTGTCCACGATCAGCGCCTTGCCCTTTAGCCTCAACACCTCAGCAAGCGGCACTTCGTGCCCGGCCAGTTTCAATGTCAGTGCGTTCTCAGCGTCCAATTCGACATGGGCCGATCTCTTGTCTCGCAACATACCGACCGACCACAGCTTGCCGTGCGCCGAGTTCAGGGGCTGACCGCGCAAATGTGTCGACCCAGCCAGAAAATCCGCAGTCGCTCGACAACTCGCCTGCCATCGCTCCAGCCGGCTCAGATGTACTTTCACGCGACCAATATCATCCCGCTTGTCGCAGTGGACAAAGGCTGCCGCTCCGAAGGAGTAGTCAATGATCTCGACAGGCATGGTGCAGGCGCGTTCGCAGCCGTCGCATGCGACACTGGCCGCCGGCGAGGCGAGCGACAGCAATCCGGCTTCCTTCAGCACCGACACCGCCGATCGGGGCCACCTCGCCAGCTCTTCGGCAGGAATGAACACGACGCCGTCGGGTGCAGCCCCCAACCTCGCTAGCAGGGTTTCGAGCGCCTCCTGGCCGGTCATTTCGGTTCGATCCCCGAGGCCGCGAGCATACCGCGCAGTTTCAGCCCCAGGTCGTCGTGCTTCAGCGAACAGGCATTCGGATAGCCAATCGTGAAAACCTCCCGTCGGCCCGGCTTGTCGCCGCGCGCACTGAGATGCACGACGATCTCCGCCCTTGTGACGTTCCAGAGATTGAGCGCAAGGGACCTGCCGACCTGCTCCAGCACGTCATAAATCGCCAGCTCGTTCTCGCTCACGTCCGCTTCCAGCGTAACGCGATCCCCTTGCCTCACCGTCGAAGACAGTCGTATCAGGCGTACGCGCACGCTGTCGATTCCGCCGCCCGCCGGGCGCACGAACTGAAACTCGCGGCGCTTGAGCGGATTGAGATCGTAGACCCTTCCGTCCCTGGGATTGGGCGGCAGCTTGTCGAGCTTGAGGACGTGCTTCGCGAACAGGGCCTGGAGCGGTTCGACGGCTGCAATTCCACCGCGATAGTGAAAATCGAGCACACCCTCCTTTTCCGACCACACGTACATGACTTCGAAGGCCGGATTGTGGGGCCGTCGGCTGAACTCGCCATTCACCCACTCCATGCTCTCCGACCCGAAGTCCTCAGGATAGACGAAGAAATAGTCCCGCTCGTCCCGCCGTAGGAGTTCGACCAGGCAATTGCGACCCCTGCCTTCCTTTTCGCGAAACCAGGCGCCTACCGACGACTGAAGCGCGATCCGGCTATCGAGGTCGAGCGCCGCCTTCTTTGCCGGCAGGCCGCGGCGCTTGCGCCAATAGGGCAGCGAATCGGCGTAGGAAAACCGGGTGACGCCACGCCACATCTCGTGGTGGTCGAGGAAGACGGTCATCGCGCGATCGGCATGACCCGGCAGGGCTGCCAGCTTTTCGACCAGTGCGACGTAGGCCTCGGAATCAACCGCAACATGGTACTTCGCCTCGTCGAGGATGGCGCGATAGCCCCGCTCGCTCGACACGTCGAAGATTCCTCGGAAGTCGGCTTCCATCGCGCCTCGCACGCTGTCCGGCAGAGCCAACCACTTACTCATCAGCGCTTGAGGCCGAGTTTCCGGGAGATTCTCGAAATCAAAGTCTTGCAAGACGGCCCGCCCGGAAAAGTAGCGTTTGAGCAAGGCATTAGGGGTGAGGCGGAAGAAGGCGGGTACAGAGAAATGGCGAGCCATGGGCAAACTCCGGTCTTGGCGGTCCCTCCCTGCAACCGTCGGACGTATTAGGATTTTACCGTACCTCTTCCGACTTTGTGGATGCTATTGATTGGGGAAAGTTTTCAAGCGTGTGGGACAAGCGGGGGACAATGGCGGCGCTGGAGGACCTGAAACCAGGCGGCTCTGTGCGGGGAGTGCTGCCCGGCGGCATCGTGACGGTCGTCAGCGTCCAGTGGTTCGGATCGGACGCCGTGGAGCTCACCTACAAAGATGCCTCCGGCCGGGTTGCCAACGAAATCCTATACCGCGACCGCGAGGCCGACCTCGAGATCGTAGAAGAGGGGCGTCCCTGGAGCTTCGATGGCGACGGATCGCTCTTCCGCCTGGTCGCCGAAGCCCAGCGTATCCACCTCGCCCATCTGTTCGATCCCGTTCTCGCCGTCCACACCTCGATCGTGCAGCCGCTGCCCCACCAGATCACGGCCGTCTACGAATCGATGCTGCCCCGCCAGCCCCTTCGGTTCCTCCTGGCCGACGACCCGGGTGCCGGCAAGACCATCATGGCCGGCCTGCTGATGAAGGAACTGATCGCCCGCGGCGATCTGCAGCGCTGTTTGGTGGTCTGTCCCGGCAGCCTGGCCGAGCAATGGCAGGACGAGCTCAGCAGTCGATTCCGTCTCCCGTTCGAGATCCTGACCAACGACAAGCTGGAAGCGGCCCGCACCGGCAACTGGTTCATCGAGAATGACCTCGTCATTGCGCGCCTCGACAAGCTCGCCCGCGATGAGGACGTGCAGCAGAAACTGCTGGCGCCGGACTGCCGCTGGGACCTGGTGGTTTGCGATGAGGCGCACAAGCTTTCGGCGACGTTCTTCGGCGGCGAGGTCAAGTACACCAAGCGCTACCGCCTGGGCCAGCTCCTGTCGTCGCTCACCCGGCATTTCCTGCTGATGACCGCCACGCCGCACAACGGCAAGGAGGAGGATTTCCAGCTCTTCATGGCGCTGCTCGACGGGGACCGCTTCGAGGGCAGGTTCCGGGATGGCGCCCACACTGTCGACGTGTCCGACTTGATGCGCCGCATGGTCAAGGAAAGCCTGCTGAAGTTCGACGCGACAAGGCTGTTCCCGGAGCGCATCGCCTACACTGTGTCCTACAAGCTCTCCGATGCCGAAGCGGCGCTCTATAAGTCGGTCACCGACTACGTGCGGGAGGAGTTCAACCGGGCCGACGCGCTGGAGAACGACAAGCGCGCGGGGACCGTCGGCTTTGCCCTGACAATCCTGCAGCGCCGGCTAGCCTCATCACCGGAGGCGATATACCAGTCCCTGCGGCGTCGGCGAGAGCGGCTGGAGGGCCGCTTGCGCGAGCTGGAGCTGCTCCAGCGCGGCGGACAGATTGCAGCGGCGACAGATGGCGGGCCGTTGCTCGACCGGGAGCAGGTGGAGGACCTCGAAGACGAGGCCGATGCCGAGAACGAGGCGATCGAGGAACAGGTTCTCGACCAGGCGACGGCCGCCCGCTCGATCAGCGAGTTGCGGCTGGAGATCGACACCCTGCAGCAGCTGGAGGGTATGGCGCTCACCATCCGCCGCAGTGGCGAGGATCGCAAATGGCGCGAACTGGCGAGCCTGCTAGGCGAGATCTTCACTTCGGCCTCGATCGCCAACGGCCTTGCCGATCCGCCGGCACCCTATGACGATGGCGTGCCCAAGCCACCGAAACCGGCCTCCTCGCCGCATCAGAAGCTGGTCATCTTCACGGAGCACCGCGATACGCTGAACTACCTGCAGGCCCGCATCGGCACGCTGCTCGGCCGGCCGCAGGCGATCGTTGCCATACATGGCGGCATGGGCCGCGAAGACCGCCTGAAGGCGCAGGAATCGTTTCGGCACGACCCCGACGTGCAGGTCCTACTGGCCACCGATGCGGCGGGCGAAGGCATCAATCTCCAGCGCGCCCACCTGATGGTGAACTACGATCTGCCATGGAACCCAAACCGCCTGGAGCAACGCTTTGGCCGAATCCACCGCATAGGCCAGACCGAGGTCTGCCATCTCTGGAACCTGCTCGCCGAGGAGACCCGCGAGGGGGACGTCTACCGCAAGCTCCTGGATAAGCTTGAGCAGGCCCGCTCGGCGCTGGGCGGGCAGGTGTTCGACGTGCTGGGCCGGCTGCAGTTCGGCGGGCGCCCTCTGCGCGAACTGCTGATCGACGCCATACGGTACGGCGAGCAACCCGAGGTACGCGAGCGCCTGACCAAGGTCGTCGAGAACGCCTTCGACCGCAGCAGCCTGCAGGACTTGCTGGAAGAGCACGCGCTGGCCCATGATTCGATGGATGCCTCGCGCGTTCACCGCATCCGTGAGGACATGGAACGGGCGGATGCGCGACGCCTCCAGCCGCACTATATCGAGTCGTTCTTCCTCGAAGCTTTCCGGCGGCTGGGCGGCAACGCCAAGCAGCGCGAGACGCGCCGTTATGAGGTCACCCATGTGCCTGCGCCGGTGCGCAACCGCGACCGGCTGATCGGGCTGCGCGAACCGGTACTGCCGCGCTACGAGCGCATCGCCTTCGAAAAATCACTGGTGGCGCCGCAGGGCCAACCAGCAGCAGCCTTCGTCTGCCCCGGTCACCCGCTGCTCAATGCCGTCATCGATCTGACTCTGGAGCGCCACCGCGACCTGCTCCGCCGTGGCACCGTGCTGGTCGATGAGCGGGACCCGGGCATTGCGCCACGCGTATTGTTCTTTCTTGAGCATGCCATCCAGGACGCTGGTGTCACGCGGAGCGGAGGCCGCCGTGTCATCTCCAAGCGCCTGCTCTTCATCGAGATCGCGGCGGACGGTACCGCCCGGCATTTGAATTACGCACCCTACCTCGACTACCGCCCGCTGGCCGCGGGTGAGCCGGGGCTCGATGCCCTTCTCGCCCGAGCCGAATGCGCCTGGATCGGCCGCGACCTCGAAACCAAGGCGCAGGCGCATGCCATCGCAAAGGTCGTGCCCGAGCACCTCGCCGAGGTGCGAGACCGCAAGCTCGCGCTGCTCGACAAGACGGAGGCGGCGGTCAAGGACCGGCTCACCAAGGAGATCAACTACTGGGATTTCCGCGCCGAGCAGCTTAAGGAGCAGGAGCGCGCGGGCAAGGCCAACGCTCGCTTAAACTCGGGCGAAGCGCGCAAGCGGGCCGACGAACTGCAGGCACGCCTGCAGCGGCGCCTCGAGGAGATCAAGCGCGAGCGCCAGATGGCGCCCCTGCCGCCTGTCGTTCTGGGCGGGCTCCTGGTCGTACCGGCCGGCCTATTGCGCGCCATGGTCGGTGCTGTCGCTGAGGGAACGGCGTCTGCCTTAGACACTCAGGCCGCGGCCGCGCGAGCGCGCGCGATCGTCATGGAGATCGAGCGGGGCCTCGGGTTCGTACCGACCGACCGCGAGTTCGAGAAACTTGGCTACGACATCGAAAGCGCAGTGCCCGGCACGGGGCGCCTGCGCTTCATCGAGGTCAAGGGCCGAGTCTCCGACGCGGACACCGTAACAGTGACAAAGAACGAAATCCTCTACTCGTTGAACA
>DASRBG010000023.1:0-79357 GCA_035653735.1 Gemmataceae bacterium | reverse complement strand
AGTCGAGAAGATGGTGCTCTTGGAGATAGAACAAGGCGAGGCGTGTGAGGCGGCGCTGCTTGGTTTCGTCCACCGAAGCGGCGGGACGTTCGGTGTCTTCGCTGCCCGTCGAACGCACTTCCACGAAGACGATGCAACGAGCGTCCAGCGCGATGAGATCGAGTTCGCCGTGAGGGCAAGTGTAATTGCTAGTCAGGATGCGATAGCCAAGGCGGCGCAGAAATCGAGCAGCGGCGCGCTCGGAACGTGAACCGAACCAGCGCCGCCACCACGGTTTCATGGTTACTCCTCGGAGAAGAAGGAACCACGAAACACACGAAAGACACGAAAAAAAGAAAAGAAAAAATCAGAGCGAGCAATTGGACGGCCGATTCAAATAGTTCTTCTTTTCTTTTTTTCGTGTCTTTCGTGTGTTTCGTGGTTCATCTCTTGGGAACGCTCACGACGCTTGCTGCTCCGCGGTCTTCGCGGTCTTCTTGCTCGCGGCGCTGTTGCTGCTCGCTTTGGCTTTGCGTTCGCGTAGGCGCGTGGCCTTGCCGACGCGATCACGCAGATAGTAGAGCTTGGCGCGACGGACACGGCCGGTGCGCTTCACTTCGATTTTGGCGATTTTCGGCGAGTGCAGGGGAAACTGCCTCTCAACGCCTTCGCCCTGCACGATGCGGCGCACCGTGAACATCTCGCGCATGCCTTCGCCGCGTCGAGCGATGACAACGCCGTTGAAAATCTGGACACGCTCCTTTTGGCCTTCGAGAATACGCTGGTGGACGTCCACCGTATCACCAACCTCAAATTGAGGGATCTCCTTTTTAAGAGAGGTCTCCTCCACCAGAGCGATCAATCGATTCTTCATGATTCTCCCCTTCTATCGTCATTGATGTTTGATTGCTTTTATCCAACGGGCGACGGCTGCGAAGCAGCGATTGCTCTTGCCGCCAGCGAGCGACGGCCCCATGATCGCCGCTTAACAGCACATCCGGCACCGCCATGCCACGAAAGACACGCGGCCGGGTGTACTGCGGATACTCCAGCCGGCCGGGGTCGTTGTGCGACTCCTCGGCCAAGCTCTCCGGATCGCCCAACACCCCGGGCACATAGCGTACCACGGTATCGATCACCACCATCGCGGGCACTTCGCCGCCATTGCAAACGAAGTCGCCGATCGATACCTCGCGCGGCCGCAGGCCCAGGCGGATACGCTCATCAAAGCCTTCGTAGCGGCCACACAATAGCAAGAGCCGTCGATATTGCGACAGCTCTTTTACCAACGACTGCCTCAGCCGTTCTCCGCTCGGGGTCAGCATTACCAGCAAACCCGGTTCGTCGGCTTTGGCACGAACGTCTTCGACGGCATCGAACACGGGTCCGGGCATCAGCACCATGCCGGGACCGCCGCCGAAAGGACGGTCATCGACGCTCTTGTGCTTGCCCGTCGCCCAATCGCGGATGTTCCACAGGTGAATCTCGACCAGCCCTTTCTGAATCGCCAACTTCAGCAGGCTCTGCGTCAGATAGCCCTGGAAAATCTCCGGAAACAGGGTCAGCACGTCGAAGCGCATGGCGTTCAGGCGGTGGGCGCGGCCGGCGTTTCGGCGGCAGCCGTCGCCTGTTTCTTCATTTTCTTGCGGTACTTGTTGACTAACACCGCCACGTTTTCCGACGGCAGAGCGCCAACGCTTGTCCAATAATCGACGCGATCGAGCTTCAGCTTCACGCGCTCGTCGGTGTTCTTGATCATCGGATCGTACGAGCCAAGTTCCTCGATGACGCGGCCGTCGCGCGGTTGGCGCGCGTCGATGGCCACGATGCGATAATAAGGACGGTGCTTGCGTCCCATCAGCTTCATGCGGATACGAACTGCCACGACAGACCTTTCTAGGGTTTAGGGTTTAGGGTTTAGGGTTTAGGGTAAGAAGGGTCGGGATGAAGCGCATCAGCCGTTGTTCTTCACCGTAATCCCTAAACCCCAAACCCTAAACCTTGTTCATCTTCTCTTACGTTTGTTCTTGCGCTCCTTGGCGCGTTCCTTGGGGCTCTTGCGATGCCCCGTGTCTCCTTTTTTAGTAAATAACTTCGCTCCTGGCTGGAACGCGCCCATTTTTCCCATGCCCGTCACCATCTTGATGCGCTCCCAGATGCTCATTTGAGCCATCTTGCGCATGAGCGTCCGCACCTGCTCGAACTGGGCGAGGAACTGCTTAATTTCGTGCGGTTCGGTGCCGGAGCCGGCGGCGATGCGGCGACGACGGTTGATGTCGATGAGGTCGGGGTTGCGCCGTTCGTCCTTGGTCATCGAATCGATCATGCCCTGGATGCGCTTGAACGCTACTTCCGGCTCCTCGCCGTCGGGAATCATTTCGCTCATGCCGGGCATGCTGGCGAGGAGATCCTTCATCGGTCCCATCTTCTTCAACTGCTCGAACTGCTTGCGGAAATCGTCGAGCGTGAAGTCGCCTTTTTCCAGCTTTCGCTGCTGCTCCTGCCGTTCCTCTTCCGTCAGCTTCGACTGCACATCGGCGACCCGGCGCACCAGATCCATGATGTCGCCTTGGCCCAGAATGCGCTGGGCCATGCCTTCGGGCCGGAATTCCTCCAGGCGATCGAGTTTCTCACCGACGCCGATGAACTTGATCGGCACCTGGGCGACGGACTTGATCGACAGCGCGGCGCCGCCGCGAGCGTCGCCGTCCATCTTGGTGAGGATCACGCCGTTGAGGTCGAGCGCTTCGTTGAACGCCTTGGCGCTGTTCACGGCGTCCTGGCCGGTCATGGCATCGCAAACGAAATACACCTGATCGGGCCGGCATTGCCGATCGATCTGGCGCAGCTCGTCCATCGGCATTTCATCGACGTGGAGCCGGCCGGCCGTATCGAGAATAACGGTGTCGAGAAGGTTCTTTTTGGCATAATCGAGGGCGTGGCGGCAAACTTCGACGGGATTGGCGGGGGGCGTTTCGCTGTAAACCGGGACGCCGATCTGCTCGCCGAGGACTTTCAGCTGATCGACGGCGGCGGGGCGCTGCAAGTCGGCGGCGACCATCATCGGTTTTCGGCCGCGTTCGCGCAGCGTCAAGGCCAGCTTGCCAGCCGTCGTTGTCTTGCCTTGGCCTTGCAGACCGCAAAGCATGAGGACGGTCGGCCGGTCCTTGGCGAAGTGAAAGCTGGTATCGACCGGCCCCATCAGTGCGACCAGCTCATCGTAAACGATCTTGAAAATCTGCTCGCTGGGGTCGAGCGTGCGCAGCACCTCTTGACCAATGGAGCGCTCGGTGACGCGCTTGACGAAATCGTTGGCGACGGTGTAGTTGACGTCGGCGTCGAGCAGGGCCTTGCGGACCTCCTGCATGGCCTCACGGATGTTGTCTTCCGTGATTCGTCCGCGGCCGCGCAGCCTTTTCAGAGCTTCGCTGAGATTGCGTTGAATGCCTTCAAACATATTTTCACCTCTCCTCTCCGAGCGCGAAGAGGAGAATATTCTGAGCGGGGGGCGTATCCGAGCCTGAAGCAGAAGCGAAGGCGTCTCTTCGCTTCTGCTTCAGGCTCGGATACGCCCCCCGCTCAGCGTTTTTTGAAAACTACGCCATTATCAAGTTAGCAGAAATACCGAGCGTGATGCAACGCCGCCTCCCTTGATGCGTTCGCCGCAATCATGACGGCGCTAGCGCCAACTGAGCCGCACGAGCGCGAGCGGCCTGGGCGATCAGTTCGGCACACACATCCTCGCCGAGCAAGCTCGAATTGAGGATCAAATCGTATTGATGCACCTCGTTGGGATCGCGGAAGAAGTTGTTGGCCACGAATTCGCGGCGGCGCTCGTCGCGCAAGCGAACACGCTCGGCGGCTTCCTCCTCCGTCAAACGCAGCCATTGCCCCATGTAAGCGATGCGTTCGTTCAAGGGCGAGATAATACGAACCGAGAGCGTGGTTTCGCGCGGCACGATGCAGTTGGCGCCACGTCCGAGCAGCACGACCTGTCCCTGCGTCGCGAGTGCCAGCACCACATGGGCCAGGTTCACGATAGTCGGATGGTCGCTCAGCAGCTTATCTCGCATCAATTGCTGCAAGCGAGCTTCGACCCAATCGGCGGGCGTGGCCGGCGGCGCGTCCAGCACTACTTGGCTGACAATCGCTTCCTGGGCCATGTATTCGAGCAGTTCTTGATCGTACACCTGCCAGCCGAGCTTGCGACCGACGCGGCGGGCGATGGTGCCTCCACGGGCACCGGCCTCGCGGCTGACGGCGATGGTCAACGCCGACGGACCCGAGCGCGGGGCAGGCGGAGCGCCGCGGTCGCCCTGGAAGCCGTGACGCGGCGTTTCGCGCGGTTGGTCGAGGTGGGAGAGTTGGTGCATGACTCTATTCCTGCTTTCCCTTGCCGCGCTGCTTCCGCTTATTCCGCTGCGCTACGTGCGCGGCTCGGAAAAACAGCACGGTTCGGTAATCACTGCATCACACTATTTCCTGATACTGCGAGCGTGAAAAAACAATGGTGCCGATCCCTAAAAGAACAATCGTCAAGCCCAGCAATACAGCCAGGGCGGTCGTTCCGTCCACGGGGAGAAAGATTTCCGGCCGCTCGGGTTGAATGCCGAACGCGCTGGCTGCATCGAACATCATACAGCGCGAATAGAACCCGATGCTGATACGCTTCAAGTAACCGGGCATGTTGCCGAAGATCACTTCCAGGAAGAATGCATACACGATGGCGGCGACGGCCGGCCGGCGGAAAAACGCGCCCATGAGATAGAACAACGATGAGAACGCCAGGGTCGCCGCCAAAACGGCCGGCCAATACAGCCGAAACGCCAGCCAGCCCGGTTTGCCCCCCGCCAGGCAGAGCAACCCAAATCCGCCCAGATTCAAGCCAAGGGTCCAGGGCAATAGAGCGGCGAATTTCGCGAGGTAGATCGCCGATCGCGGCAAGGGCCGGCTTAGGAGCCAGAGCAAATTATTGCCCTCGCGTTCGCCTCCGAGCGCTTCGGTAGCGAAGCTCAGGTTGAACAGCGGCAACAAGAAACTCAAGAACAACAGGAACACTCCCCAGTGTGAGAAAATGGCGAAGCCAGCGGTCTCGACGATGCCACGCAATGATGCGGCAATCGCAGCCTGCAGCCCCTGCCCTCCCGCCGAACTGTCACTCAGACTCATCAGCAACTGAATTTCATCGGCCCATTGCAAGAACGTCGGTCCCTGGCGATAGGGCCAACGCCATTGGTGCATGCTCCAGGCGCCCATCGCCGTGAATATCGCTACCAGCAAGATGGCGAACACCAACAGACCCACGGCGATCCCAACCATCTGCGACGCCCGCGCCTGCCGCTGCCAGCTCAGCCATACCAGGTAGCACCACGCCCTCGTTCGTGACAAGGTGACAGGGTGACAGGGTGACAGGGTGACAGAAGAGGAACTTGTCGCCTTCTCCGCCGCTTTCTCTTCCCGCTTTACTTGTTCGCCCGTTTCCATTTATTCTTACCCTGTCACCCTTGCACCCTGTCACCTTGTCATCTTCAAGCGGACCGGCCACGAAGCAGATAGCCGAGCACCGCCTGCGTGGAATCGTCGAGAGTCTCCAGGCGAGCGATTTCATACCATTCTTCCAGAATCAAGCGCGTCAATTCCTGGAAGAATCGTTGCGGGTTTCGCGCCCGCACCAGCACCGGATCGACGGACTCTTCCGGCGAGCTATCCAGCAGTTCGACACCGACGACATCACGGAGTTTCAAAAGTCCCGTTGCGAGTCGGCGCTGCTCGACGCTGTCTCTGCCGTTGTCGCCGGGCGCGCTTTTCTTGACATCGATGCGGATCAGCAGCGGGTGATTGTCGAGGCGATCGCGTATCTGAGCCACAGTGCCGACGGCGGCGATACGGCCGTGCGCCATGATGGCGATGTGGTCCGTTAGCTTCTCCAATTCTTCCAGTTCATGACTGGAAATGAGCAGGCATTTGCCCAGGGCGGCCAAATCGCGGAACAAACGAACGAACTCCGAGCGGCCCACCGGATCGATGCCGCTGAGTGGTTCGTCCAGGACCAGCAATTCGGGATCGTGGAGCAGGGCTTGCGCGAGCTTGATACGTTGCCGCATGCCCTTGGAGTAGCCGCGCACACAGCGCTCGGCCCGGCCCGCCATTCCGACGCGCTCCAGGGCCGCCTCAGTGCGTTCCTCGGCTTCGCGCCGCGGATAGCCGCATAGCCGAGCCATCGACTCGACGAATTGGCGTCCCGACATCTCTTCGTAAAAGGCATCGGTTTCCGGACAGTAGCCGACATGCCGCCGCGCTGCCGTGCTCCAGGAATCCCGGCCGAGTACTTGGATGGAGCCAAGATCCGGCCGCAAATGGCCCGTGATCAGACGCATGAGCGTGCTCTTGCCGGCCCCATTGGAGCCGACCAGCCCCGTGATGCCCGAACGCAATTCCAGTGTCACTTGATTGACACCGATGACCGGACCATACCACTTGGACACGCGCTGGCACAACAGCACCGGTTCAAGACAAGGAGACAAGGAGACCGGGAGACCAGGAGAGAAAGGCGCGGTGATTTCTTCCGCTCTCCTTGTCTCCTTGTCTCCGTGTCTCTCTGTCTGCATCTCTAGCGGACGATCTCCACGGCCCGAATCCGGCGAATCAAGTAGATCAGGCATAGCAGGCTCACTCCTCCCAGAAGCAGGGCCGCCTCGTACCACGGTGGTTGATGCCCGAAGCGGATTCGATCCGGATCCAGACCCAGGCACGCGCCGCCAACCAGATAAGTGTCGTTCCACAGGTCGATCAGCCGCCAATGCGGGGCGAAACGCAGACCATCGACCAACGCCGACGAAAGCAAGCGGCAAAAGAAAAACAACGTCGTCCACGTCATGATGAGCGGCACCGTCCGCCGTAGCCAGGTTGCCGTGGCCAACAGCAGCAGTGTCAGTGATACCGTCAAGACCGCGCCATAGCCGAGAATGCCCAAGAGCAAATCCAGGCGTTCGTAGAGGTAATCCCACGATTCCAGCACGCCCCATTGCAGGAACAGGATGACAGCCGGAATCGTGGTCATCAGGTTGATGAACACGGCTACGGCCATCCCCTTGCCGAGCAAGTAATGCCAGCGCGACAGCGGCTTGGACAGGTAAAAGGGCAGACTGCCGAAGCGCAAATCGTTGCCGATCAGAATCGAGCCGGCCAGGGCCAGGACGATCATGACAATGTAGCCCTGGTAGGCGAAGAAGTTGTGATAGGTCAGGGGACCGCCGTCCAATTTCAGGAGTCCGCGGAACAGTTGAATTAGATGGCGCGGGTTCGTGCGCCCCCAGCCGCCCAACTGCACGTCGGATTCGCCAATTTGCGTCTGTGCCCACGATAACAGGTATTGGCCAAAGAAAAAAAGCAGGAAGATGAGCAATCCCAGGACATAGATGGTCCAAAACATCTTCCTGCGAAAGATGCTCATGAGCGAGACGCGCGCGATCGGCCAGACGCTGAGGGCGGATGAGCGAAAATCGCCGTGCCACGGCCGGTAGTGGAGCAAGCCGGTGGGATAGGCGTCTCGCCTGTCGGAGGTTTGGACAGGCCTCCCGCCCGTCCCACCGCTCCGCAGCTCAGGCGTCGCGGCCTGACTCCGACTCTCGCCCATGACGCTCCTCCTCGTTCAAGACGCGATGGAACAACTCTTCGAGATCCTCATCATCCGGCTGGAGTCCGCGCAGCAGGATCTGATGATTTTCGGCCAGCGAGAAGAACGCCCGCGTCACCCAGTTGGGCGGCACAGCAACGCGCAGCTCTCCCCGTCCATTGTCCTGAAGGATGCGCACCCCTTCAAGGCGTAACTCCTCGCGGAAGGCGGCGGCGTCGCCCTGGATTTGCAAGCGGTAACGATCGTGACGGCGCCGGCACAAATCCGCGACGCCGCCCTGCAATAGCAGTCTGCCCTGGTGCAAAATCAGCACGGTGTCGCAAACGCGCTCGACATCGCCGAGCAGGTGGGTGGACAGCAAGATGGATTTGCCGTGATCGCGGCCGAAGCTCAGCAGCAGACGCAGCATGGCATCGCGGCCGGCGGGATCGAGACCACTGGTCGGCTCATCCAAGAGCAGCATGGGAGGATCGTGGACCAACGCCTGGGCCAGCTTGAGACGCTGTTTCATGCCGGTCGAGTATTCTTCCAACAGGCGATAGCGGGCGTCCTCCAGTTCCAGATAGGTTAGTACTTCGTGGGCGCGGCGCTGAGCCTCGCGTCGCGGCATGCCGTAAAGTTCGCCGGCCAAGGCGACGTACTCGGCCCCACGCAGCCCGGGGATGAGGGCGTCTGCCTCGGGCATGTAACCGATGGCGCGGCGCAGGGCAGTGCCATCGACGCCGATGACGTGTCCCAGAACGCGCCCGCTGCCCGACGACGGCGGCAGGAGACCGAGGAGGATTTTGAGCAGGGTGGATTTGCCAGCGCCGTTGGGACCGAGTAGACCAACCCGCCCGGGCGCCAGCTGAAAGCTCACGTCGCGCAAGGCCTGAAAGTTGCCGTACCAGCGGGAGAGATTACGCAGATCGATCATCGCCTCGTTGTCCTTCGCGGTGATCGGACCCATGTTCGCTCCCGTCGCTGCGCTTCCTGCTCATTCGACCTCTGGCGGCTTTTTTCTCGTTCCCCGATTCGATGTGGGAACGAGGACATTGTAGCAAAGCGGGCAAGCCGATTTTGGGAGCCGGCTGTATCGGAAAGCGACTGCGGGGAGAAGGAGAGAGGTTGGAGGAGGCGAAAGAGAGGGCAAACATTGGTGAGGGGGCCATCCGGGCCCCCTCGGGGCATCTCAGCTCCGGGGTTACAGGGTTACATTACTGGGCGGCCACGCCGGCGGCGGGAACCTTCAGCTCAACCTGGCTGGTCTCGCCGGGACGAACGGTCACCTTGGCGGTCGCGATCTGAGGCTTGCCGTCGCGAACAACCTGGGCCTTGAGGGTATATTCGTATTCTTTGCCTTGCTCCAGAGTAGGCGTCACGAACACGCGTTGGGCCGAGGTAGAGGTGGTAGCCTCGCCGTCGATGGTGAGGGTAGCGTCTTCAGGCAAATTGACGATGAGGGTGGCCTCCGTGCTGCTGCCGAGCAAGGCGAGGGCCGAGGTAGCGCCGCCGCCGATCGAGCAAACGCCGCCCGGGCAGGCTCCGCCGCCCATGACGTAGCCGCCGCCGCAGGTGGCACACCCGCCCATCGCGTAGCCGCCGCCCATGCCACAGCCGCCCATGCCACAGCCGCCCATGCCGCAGCCGCCCATCATGGAGCCGCCGCAGCCACCGCCGCAGCCGCCGTGGCGGCCTCCGCGACCACCGCCTCCGCAGCCGCCTCGCCGCGCGGATGCCAGTTGGCTGTCCGCGAGCAAAGCCACGGTCGCTACCGCCACGATCATCAGGAACTTCTTCATCTCTTGATCCTTCCTCAAAAGGTGTGAAGAAACATCCCGCCCGCTCACCCTGAACAGGCGGAAGGACACCAGGCCATAAATCTTGACCATGTTGTCCAAACTTCCGAACTAACCTATCTACACTTTCCGCAACTGTCAACCCTTAGCGATTAAATAGATAGGGAAATTTTTTCAGGATAGAGAGGAAGGGAAAGAGGAAGAGACCTTGAGGAAACGAGGCAGCTGTCCGTTGGAGAGGATAGGAAAGAGAAGAGAAAGAGGCAAGAGATGCATGCTGCAGAGCCGCGACCGTAGGAGGCGAGCGGGGTTGCGTAAGCGCCCCGAGGAAGTTTCTCGGGGCGCTTACGCAACCCCGCTCGCCCTACGAAGTAAGCGTCTCGGGGCGCTTACGCAACCCCGCTCGCCCTTACGGTCGCGGCTCATCCTTATCCACCTCCGCCCGTGGTGGTATCTTCGCCCATACTTTTGCTGTAAAAGGCGTGTTGCTTCCAATGGCGATCCAGGTCGGCGAAGCTCCAGCCGTAATGTTTGCGTAGTGACGCCGCATAGCCGTCGCGCTGGCCATCGCGCACGAAGGCGGCGAATCGCTCCGCCCCCTTCTGGCGTGTCAGAAAATCGACCAGAGAAACGCTCTGGGCATAGAAGACCCCCAGCTCGCGCGGCTCGGGATAATCGTGCATCTCGATGAGGGCGCGCATAGTGAACAGCGCATCATCGGCACGCCAGCGCGGCAAGTAACGCAAGTGCATATCGATGTGCTTGGGCGCTTCGGCGAGGACGGCCATGCCCTCATCAGCCCAGCGCGGCACGCGACCCCCGCCGAGCCGGCCTGCGAGCACGGCATGCGTAACCTCGTGCGGCACAATGCCTTTGAGCAAGTGAGCCCGTGCCCCGTGTACGTGGATACAGCGACTGATCACTTTGCCTTCTTCCGCGCGAACATCGGTGTGCCCGCCTCCCGGATTGACGGGCGCGCCCGTCGCCTCGCCGTAGGCGTCTCCGGTCGGATAAAGGCAAATCCGGCATTTCGGTTCCCACTTCGCGCCGACCTCTCCGAACCATTTGCGCATCTGGGCGGCACGCGTTTGCTCGGCCGTCCGCAGCACAGCCTCGGCGAAAGAGCGCGGGTGCTGATGTGACAGCTGAAAGTTGACCGTTTCGGCAATCTGCCAGCCGTCCTCTCCCCGCTGATGCTTTACGCGGACAACCGACTCGTCGGCGCCGGCCTGGTTCTTTGCCGGCGGCGCTTCAGCGTGAGTTAAAGAAATCGGGATGAGGGTGAGAATTACGAGGAATGATCCGTCGCGCCACTGCGAGGACATGCACGTTCCTTCCTGGTTAGGTGTGACTGGCGAACTCCATTGTCCACCCACAGGGGACGGGTTCCTTGGGGAGAGAGCCGCGTAAAGAAGCACGCGGCGGGGACCGCCCCGAAGAGGGATTAGCAGGTAGACATTACTACCCTACCATAAAAGATCCCTACAGTAGCGGTCCAGAGGAAAATCGTTGGTTTTTTCCGGGGGCAAAGCATGGTGGTTGCTTGATGCCTCTTTCGCAAGCGACTACAATGAGGTAGACTTTGGGCGTGGCATGGCGGTACAATCCTCGCCCCCGCCCCAATGTCAATTGAACCCAAGTCAGGAGTGTACCATGAGTTATGGGTATGATTATTCCGTGGCCGCGCGCGCGGCCAGCAGCGATCGCGCTCTGTTTATCCGGCGGACCTATGCCCATCTCGCCGGCGCGATTCTGGCTTTTATGGGCATCGAAGCGTTATTGCTGAACGCACTCAGCATTGAGCAACAGAACGCCATTTTTCAGATGATGGGCGGCTACGGTTGGCTCGTTGTCATGTTGGCCTTCATGGGCGCCAGTTGGCTGGCCCAAACCTGGGCGCAGTCGGATTCTTCTCCCGCTATGCAGTACCTCGGCCTTGGGCTGTACGTTGTTGCCGAGGCCGTCATCTTCCTGCCGCTGCTCATCATTGCCGAACGCTTCGTGCCCCAGGCAATCCCAACAGCGGGCATCCTCACGTTGGCAGTCTTTGGCGGGCTGACTCTCTCAGTTTTCGTGACGAGGAAAGACTACTCGCCGCTGCGCCCCATTTTGTGCGTGGGCAGCCTAATCGCCTTGGGCGTCATCGTCGCCGGCGTCATTCTGCATTTCCCGCTGGGGCTGTTTTTCTCCTTCGCGATGGTGGCCCTGATGTCGGGTTATGTTCTCTATTACACTTCGCAGGTGATGCTGCACTATCGCACCGATCAGCACGTGGCCGCGGCCTTGGCCCTGTTCGCCGCCGTGGCGACGCTGTTCTGGTACATCCTGCGCATCGTCATGGCCTTCAGCAGCCGCGATTGAGCGCCAAGCTTCTTTGGATTCACAAAGGCCGCCGGTCCGAGGGATCGGCGGCCTTTTTTGTTTTTTAGCGCGATGTTTTTTCTTGTCGAGGTCGCGTCGTGCGGGTTACGATGTCTTCACCTGCCGCGTATGCCTCCCTGGCATCAAGGAGAAGACATGTCGAGAAATCCCACCGCCATTTGCCCTGGACCTCGCCGTTTGTCGCGTCGGGAAGTTCTGCAAGTCGGCTCTGCTGGTCTGCTTGGCCTCAGTCTGCCGCGCTTGCTCAAGGCGGGCGAACAGCGAAGAACGAAGGCGGACTCGTGTATCATCATCTTCCTCAACGGCGGGCCGAGCCATCTCGACATGTGGGACATGAAACCGGAGGCACCCAAGGAAGTGCGCGGCGAGTTCAAGCCGATCGCCACCAGTCTTCCTGGGGTGCAATTCAGCGAACATTTGCCGAAGCTGGCCCGGCACATGCACCGCTGTACTCTGGTTCGTTCGGTGCATCACAGCGTGAACAACTCCCACGCGGCCGCCGTGTACACCGGGCTTACCGGCCACGACCGCGGCGAGATCGGCGGAGGCGCCAAGCCGACCGATCATCCGGCCATCGGTTCCGTGATGGGGCTATGCCGGCCGCCGGTGAAGCCGGTCGTGCCCTTCGTGTCGATGCCGTACGTCACACAGGAAGGCGCCGGCGGCCCTCCGCAGCCAGGTTTCTTCGGCGGACTGCTCGGCCGCCCTCGCGATCCCCTTTTCGTCCTGCGCAACCCCGATGCTCCTGATTTCGCGATGCCCGAGCTGGGACTCGGCGCGGAAATGAACGCCGACCGCCTCGGCTCGCGGCGGCGTCTCCTCGATCGACTGCACGTCGGGACCGACGATCGTTTTGCCCAGGAGATGTCCGGCTTCCAGGGCAAGGCATTCGATCTGCTCGTATCGGCGGTGGCCCAGAAGGCTTTTCGGCTCGATCAGGAGCCGTTGGCCGTGCGTGAACGCTATGGGCGCAATATCTACGGCCAAAGCGTGCTGCTAGCGCGGCGCCTCATCGAGGCGGGCACGCGCGTGGCTTGCATCTCGTGGGCGCCGGACGCCAACGCCACCTGGGATACGCACGGCAACAATTTCGTCAGTCTGAAAACCCGACTGCTTCCGCAATTCGATGCAGCCGCCTCAAGCCTGTTGACCGACCTGGAGGAGCGCGGCCTGCTGGATCGGACTATCGTGGCAATGATGGGCGAATTCGGTCGTTCGCCAAAGGTCAATGGCAATGCCGGCCGCGATCATTGGAATTTCTGTTACAGTCTGCTCTTGGCCGGCGGCGGCTTCCAGCGCAGCTTTGTCTACGGAGCCAGCGACAAAATCGGCGCCCGCCCAAGCCGTAACCCCGTCACGCCCGGCGACATCATCGCCACCCTCTACACCTGCCTGGGTATCGATCCCAATTTGGAATTAACGGATCGCTTAGGGCGACCATTTGCGTTGGTGCCCTGGGGCACGCCGATCCGCGACTTGCTGGCATGATGACGCCTTTCGCGATAACGGCGAATTAGTTTCACTCAAAGCCCAAGAGGGTCAGGGTGAATGGCTTTGGAACTGCGGCCCTGTTGGCCGAAAAAAGTGGATGGGAGATTGTGGACGATTCCACCTACGTTTTCTTCGACTTTACGCAGCCCCACGACGGGATTCCTTCTGGGCCAGCGAGGCTTTTCTCGGGGAAGTCTCGCTGGCCGTTTGCGCTCCTTAGAATCTCATCCTTACTTTCATTGCTTCACACGCTCCTCGTGGGGACTTCGCCCGTTGGGAGGTTGTCCAAGGATGTATTGCCTTCGAGGTTGGCAAATGCGTGCTCAATCACCTGAAGGGATTGATCCCCAATCGACGACCAATGCGATGCGGCATCGCGTTGCACTGGTTGGACATCACCAGTCAGGCTGGGGGCAATAGTGTCTGAGCGTGTAAGCACCGGGAGTGTCGGTCCGATGGCCAGCCCAGCCGCCGGCGAACCAACAAGGCCACGAGCAAGGAGAGCGGCATCGAAAGCTGTCTGGTCCATCGATGGATTCAGCGCCCCCGCCGTGCCCACAGGGCCGGGCAACGATTCGTCCGAGCCGGCTGATGTGCTCACGGAGGACGGGTTGAAGTTAGAAAGACGCTGCGGCGTGGTCGAGGCGAGATTCGCCGAGGAGCCCGCCGGGAAAAAGATGCCGTTGCGCTCGTGTGCGAGCTGGGCGAAGAAATTCCCGGGCGCCAGGGCCGTGCTCGTCGCCAGGTTGCCCACGTTCGAGGTGAAGCTGAACCCCGAGGCGTCGCTACCCGACCACTGGACGGTGACGTTGTTGTTATTGACTTCGTTGAAAAGCCCCGCGAAGCCGTCCGCCGCATCCTTGATGTTGACGCGCCGCGTCACTGGGCCGTTCCAGACGACGTTGAAAGACACGTTGGCATCGACACCAGCCGTCTGCCAATTGGGTCCCAGGGAAATGTTGCCGGCGAAACCGCTTGGTGAATAGTAGCTGACCTCGGAAAGATTGCTTACGTGCATTTCGGCAGTGCCCGCTGCCGGGTTGACCTGCACGTCGCTATCGGGAATCACGGCAGTCCAGAAGACTCGAGTTCCAAAGCCGTTGCCGCTGTCTACGCTGCTAACCTTGGGACCAAAGCCGGGGTTGAAGTCATAAATCTGCGTCGAGTCGTTCACAAAGTCGAACTGACCTTGGTAGAGGTCCAGTCAGACCTCGGCGAAGGTGTGGTGGTATTGCGCACCATCGACGGCCTGGTAGGTTCCCTGCATGAAGCGCAGGTCCGCATCCCACAGGTAGGTCTTGCCGTCGCTGCCCGTCCCCGTGCCCTGAACGCGAGCGCCGCCGTAGAAGCCATTGAAGTTGTTAATCTCATTCTGCTCGTTGCCGACAGGCGGCGGCGCGTCGACAGGGCCGGGGTAATTCTGGTAGGTATCCGGGCCGCCATACGGGTTGGCAGCCAGGGCCAGGGGGAGCGGAATGGGCTTGGGCGTCGCGCCGCCCAGGGCAACCAGGCTTTCGCTCAGTCCCCCTGACAGGACGGTGCGATCCTCCAGCAGCTCAAGATTTAACTTGGTCTCGACAGGCCGTGGCCGCGAGCGTCGCGAACAAGTCGTTGTGCTTCCCGTACGTCGAGGAGCAAACACCCAGAACAGATGGCACTGCATCGTGCGTCTCCTTCGTAAATGTGGTCCGCGTTATAATGAAGTACCATCCCCGCCGGCGCGCAGACCGAGCGCCGGGGAGATGTCGGGCCGGTGAGGAGTCTGCTCGGCGGCAGAGCCTCACCGGCCAACATTTCTATTTGTCACCAGTTCAGTGTGCGAATGGATCGAACGGCCCAACAAGTCGGCTACGGCCGCGCCAATCGCAAGATGTAAACCGTGCCATTGCCATTCGCGGTTGCCAAATGGCGGCCATCGGGGGCGAAGCAGACACCGTGAACAGGTCCCGTCAGCTGCCACTCGCGGAGCTTGTCTCCGCCCGCCACATCCCAAAGAATGATCCGGCCATCGCTACCAGAGGAGGCCAGGGTCTTGCCGTCTGGGGCGAAAGCTACGCTCATAACGCCGCCTGTATGCCACTTCAGGAAGACCCGGCCGGAAGACGCCGGATCGATCAAGTCCCACAGCCGGATAGTTTTGTCCCCGCTGCTAGAAGCCGCGAAGCGACCGTCAGGGGAATAGGCGACACAATGGATTGCGGAAGTATGTCCCTGAAACGAGCGCAGCTCTTTGCCGCTCTTCATGTCCCAAACGCGCACGGTGCTATGCCAATCCCCGATAAGGGCCGTGCCGAGGTCCGGAGAGATTGCAACGCATGACACGTAGTAATTGCCGCGCGTTCCGAATTCGCGCAGCTCACGCCCGCTTCTGAGATCCCATAAAAGAACCTGCCCTTCGCAGCTCGTGAGAGCGCGCTGACTGTCCGGCGAGATGGCTACGCACCCGGCCCCTCCGGTAGAAGGGCCTGGCAAATGCAGCAGTTGCTTGCCTGTCTCCACGTCCCATAACCGCCACGGTCCGGAGCGATCGCCTTCGGGCGGCTGCGGCACAAAGAACTCAGACATCTCGCTGCCCGATAGAGCGCGGCGCCCATCGGAGCTAACCGCTAGACTAACGATTGGGTCGGAGTGCCCGATAAACGTGCGCGTTTCCTTTCCGGAGGTCACATCCCACAGCCTCAGTTTTTTGTCCCCTCCTCCTGATAGAATGCGGCGTCCATCCTGTGTGAAGATTGCTCCATAAGTAGCCCCGACCGGCCCCGTGATCGGCCTCAGCTCCTTGCCAGCATCCAAGTCCCATAACCGAAGGGTGCCATCCGCATTGCCGGAGACCACTCTGGCCCCGTCGGGCGCCAAAGCGATAGACAAAACCGGCCTCCCAGATCCAGAAAGGTTAGCAAGCTCTTTGCCCCTCTCCACATCCCATAGGCGGATCGTACCGTCGTTACCACAGGAAATGGCACGGTGGCCATCCGGGGCGAAGGCGACCTGCTGGACGGGATGGGCATGCCCCTCGAAGCGACGCAGCTCTTTGCCGCTCTCCAAGTCCCAGAGCCGCACATGGTAATCCCGCGCTTCGACATCAGCTCCGTTTCTGTTTGCGTGGGCTGTACCGGATAACGCCCGACGGCCATCTGGAGAAAAGGCCACCGAGTGAATATGGCCGGAGTGCCCTTCCAGGCAACGCAATTCCCTACCGCTTTTCAGTTCCCACAGCCGCGCCGTCCGATCGCTGCTCCCGGAAAGAACGCGAAGGCCATCCGGCGAGATGCTCACGCAATCGACATGATTGGTGTGTCCTGTAAATCGTCGTAGCTCTTTGGCCGTTTCCACGTCCCACAGACGGACCGTGTGATCCTCTGCCGAAGAAAGCACTCGACGCCCATCGGAAGCCACCACCACGCCTGTAACTTGTGCCCCCACCACGAAGCGGCGCATCTCCGAACCAGTCGTTACATCCCACCAGCGCAAGGTGCCATCTTTTGAACCAGACAAAACATGCCGACCATCCGGGGCGAAGGCCACACTCTGCACCCAATTCGCATGCCCGCGCAGCACGGCTTGCTCACGCATCGTCGCGGCATCCCAAATGCGAATCACGAAGTCCTCGCCGCCGCTGGCGATCCGACGACCATCCGCACTCCAGGCCACCGACAGCACACGTCCCCAATGGCGCTGCCGATGTGAGCCGAAGAGAGCAACCAATTCCGGCGGCTGCCACGAGAAACGCTCCTCCGGCGGAATCCGCAATGGGTCCAATCCATCCAGAGGACCGGGCGGAAATGTCAAGGACGCTTCACCGCCTTCCATGCTCACGCGGACCACTCGGCGATGATTCCGGCTGACGGTAACAACTTCGTCGCGAATCGGTTTGCCGTCCTTGCTCGCCAGCAACCGGTAACTGCCGGGGCGCAGCCGGACCTCCTGCGGGCCAGCGCCCGTGACGGTGATGTCGCCATCGCCCTCGACGGTGACCTTGATCGACGGATCATCGACCTCCACCACCAACGTCCCCGCGGGAGTGAGGACGCGGAGGACCGTGCCGGTGAATCGTGTAACGCCGATTGCCTCGCTGAATCCAATGCCCGCCAGCAGCAGCGCGGCCAGAGCCGCCGCGATCATCCGGCGGTGCGGCTTGGATTTGGCAAAGCGAGGGCGCGGAGTGGCGGACGGCGAATTCTCGTTCAAGAGTCCGCGTTCTTGATTCGTCATCGAAGGCCCGTCCAGCGCCGGTATCATGGGCGCTGATTGCTCGTAATTGGCCAGATGCTTGCCGAGCAACTCGGCGACCTTGGCCGCGCTTTGATAGCGTTCGACCGGGTTCTTCGCGTGAAGCTTGCCGATGATTTGAGTCAGCCAGTCGGGGATCTCCGGGTTGATCTCCCGAATCGAGCGCGGCGTGTCTTCGCAAACGCGTTTAAGGACGGCCATCATACCGCTTGCGCGAAAGGGCGATCGGCCCGTACACATGGCGTACAGCACGCTCCCCAGGCTGAAGAGGTCAGCGCGGTGATCGACCAACTCGCCCTTTGCTTGTTCCGGGGCCATGTACAGGGGAGTGCCGGCTACTACTCCGCTGCGCGTGAGACTCGCATCGTCTACCGCGCGAGCGAGGCCGAAGTCGGTCAGCTTAACCCGCGCCACCCCGTTTTCCAACAGAATGTTCGCGGGCTTGATGTCCCGGTGGATCAAACCTTGCGCATGGGCCGCGGCTAACCCCGCCGCTGCTTGGAGACCGATGCGGAGAATCTCTCGGACCTCCAGCGGGGCGGCTTTGTCGAGCCGCTCCTGAAGCGAGACCCCGGCGATGTATTCCATCACCAGATAGGGCAGCCCGTGAATCTCCTCGACGGCGTGTATGCTGACGACATGTTCGTTTCGCACAGCCGCGGCCGCCCGTGCTTCGCGGACAAAGCGCTTGCGCGCCGTGGCACTGGCAGCCAACTGCGGGGCCATCATCTTAACGGCGACAATGCGATGCAACGATTCGTCAAAGACTTTGAGAACCATCCCCATGCTGCCGCGGCCCACGATCTCCAATGCCTCATAGTGGGCCAACCGGCCCAGAGAATCGGGACGGGCCGACGCGCAGAGAACACTCAGTTCCTCACTCGTGCCAGTCCGGTCGCAGTCAGCGCGCATGCCGATTTTTTCCTCGTCGTGTGTCAGATCCTCACTCAGCCGATCCGGAACGGATTTGACAAGGAAATCGCCGGCTTCCTCGTGGGATCTCAGCAGCGCCGCGATCCGGCGGCGCAATGCCGCGTTATCGCCGCAAGCCTCATTCAGGTAGGCAGCTCGCTCGCTCGGCGTGTCCCGATCGAGTGCTTCCATAAATATCGATTGTTCGTCCATAGGCGCGAGATCCTCGGAGGCAACTCCGGTCCATCTACCTATCAGTGCGAAATTCTCGCTGGGATCACGCCACGCTTTTCAGGAATTGTCGCCGGAGGGCGGTGAATCTTGGAGTTCTTGATGAAGCCACGCCCGCGCGTAGACCCACATGCGATCGGCCGTTCGCGGCGATACGCCCAGGAGTTCGGCCACCGTCGGCAGAGGGAGTCCGGCATAGTAACGGAGACGGACCAACTCGGCCGCCTTCGCGTTCGTCGCTGCCAGTTTGGTCAGCGCTTCATCCAGGCTAACGACACTTTCTAAACTATTAGGATCGTAAGTATCTTTCTCTTCAAGATCATGGCGAACAAACCCACCGCCTCGTTTGTGGCTTCGCTTACGACGGGCATTCTCAATAAGGATGCGGCGCATGGCCTCGGCAGCCGCGGCAAAAAAGTGGCCGCGGCTATTCCACTGCCTGCCCGCCCCACCCTCCATCAATCGCAAATACGCCTCATGGACGAGCGCTGTGGCCTCAAGAGTCTGGCCAGGCTTTTCCTGGTCCAGTTTCTCAGCCGCGAGCCGCCGAAGTTCGTCATAGACCAGCGGCAATAGCTGCTCCGCAGCGACGGGGTCGCCTTGTTCACCTGCGCTGGTCATTGGGCTGATTTCGCTCATGGCCTCAAGAATAACCACTCAACAGGTCCCTTGCAATCGTCAACTTTCGCAACCAATCCGTTGAGGCATTGGAGATGGGGACTCTGTTATGATCGGGCGCGTTGGGTCATCTCGTCTCAGTTTGGCCAAGCTCGCAGCGCCAGAGCCGCAACTTGACGCAGCTCGGCGCGGTTGGCACCGCTGGCGGCCTGGACCGCAATCCCCTGCATAACCGCGACGATGTAGCGAGCGAGATCCGCGGGGTCGGAATCGCCAGGCAGATCGCCATCAGCGATGGCACGCTCGAAGCGCTTGCGGATCGCGGCTTCGCCCGCCAAACGCCGCGCCGCCAACTCTCGGCGGATGGATTCGGCCGTCTCGCCACATGCCAGCGCTCCCTGCACCAAAAGGCACCCGCGCGGGTTGCGCCGGTCGGTCACTACTTCGATGGTCCCGTCGAGTAGTCGTTCGGCAACCGCGCGTGCCGTCGGCTCGCCCATCGCCTCGCCGAGATAGCCAGCCGGCCCCTCGGCGTAGCGATCGAGCGCCTGTCGAAACAATTCTTCCTTGCTCCCGAAGGCGGCGTAGAGGCTCGGCCGGTTGATGCCCATGGCCCTGGTCAGCTCTGGCAGGGTTGCGCCCTCATAGCCCTTGCGCCAGAATACGCGCAGCGCGCGGTCGAGCGCTTGATCGATGTCAAATTCGCGGGGACGTCCCCTCGGCACTTCTTGACTCCTCATTTTTGTACCTATTAGTACACTATAGGCCTTGACCGAGCTTGTCCAGGCCCATATTATGTACCGATGAGTACACAAGAGGCCGTGGAACGGTCGAACCATTCACAGGAGCAAGGCAATGTCTCACAAACTTTCGGGCAAAGTGGCCGTCGTCACCGGCGCGTCCAAGGGCATCGGCGCTTCCATCGCCAATCACCTGGCCGACGAGGGGGCGGCCGTGGTGGTCAATTATTCCTCCAGCAAGGCAGGCGCCGATCGTGTCGTTGCCGAGATCGTGGGCAAGGGCGGTCGGGCGGTTGCCGTCCAGGCCGACCTATCGAAGCCGGCCGACATTGTACGGCTGTTCGCCGAGGCGAAAAAAGCGTTCGGCCGGCTCGACATCCTGGTCAATAACGCCGGCATCTACGAATTCGCGCCGCTCGAAGCCGTGACGCCCGCGCACTTCCACAAGCAGTTCGACCTGAACGTCCTCGGCCTGATCCTCGCCACTCAGGAGGCTGTCAAGCACTTCGGTCCGGGCGGCGGCAGCATCATCAACCTGAGTTCGATCGTCAGCACCTCCGCGCCTGCGTACGCCTCGGTCTATAGCGCCACCAAGGCTGCCGTGGATGCCGTGACCCGGTCTCTGTCCAAGGAACTAGGCCCGCGCAAGATCCGGATCAACTCGATCAATCCCGGCGTCGTCGAGACCGAAGGTGTCCATGCCGCCGGCATCCCCGACAGCGATCTCCGCAAACAATTCGAGGCGCAAGCGCCGCTTGGCCGCATCGGACAGCCTCAGGACATCGCGCCGGCGGCCGTCTTCCTGGCCTCGGACGATTCGGCCTGGATCACCGGGGAAACGCTCTACATCGCGGGCGGGTATCGCTAAGGATCGATTGGAGGTATCCGAGCTTGACGTGTAAGCGAAGGCGATTCATTCCTTCACTTACGCGTCAGGCTCGGAAACAATCCCGTCGGTCCGCGTCCGCCTCGTTGCCCCGCCGGCTCACCGGCGTAAGATGACGGCGACGGCAAGACGAAGGCAGGAACGCGGTGCCCCCGGCAGACGGAGGAAGACACATGGCAACGATGCGTGTCGCGCAAGTCCCCCACCCCAAAGTCCCTTTCGAGATCGTTGAAAGGCCAATTCCGGACCCGGGCGCGGGAGCGGTGCGAATCAAGGTGCAAGCCTGCGGCGTTTGCCACAGCGATTCTCTCGTCAAGGAGGGTATTTACCCCGGCATTCAGTATCCGAGGGTGCCCGGCCATGAGGTTGCCGGCGTGATCGACGCGGTCGGACCCGGCGTCGCCGGATGGGAACCGGGCCAAAAAGTGGGCGTCGGCTGGAACGGCGGCTACTGCGGCTATTGCGACCACTGCCGCCGCGGCGAATTTTTCGCCTGCGAGCGCGGCCAAGTCACC
Source organism: Gemmataceae bacterium (assembly GCA_035653735.1). Taxonomy (GTDB): domain Bacteria; phylum Planctomycetota; class Planctomycetia; order Gemmatales; family Gemmataceae; genus JAJPHU01. The sequence goes on along the minus strand of DASRBG010000023.1, from coordinate 57,959 downwards.
GGCATCAGTTTTGACGGCGGCTACGGCGAGTACATGATCGCCCCGATCAGTGCAGTCGCGCGGATGCCGGCCGATCTGCCGCCTACTGAATCTGCTCCCCTCATGTGCGCCGGAGTCACCACGTTCAATGCTCTCCGCAACAGCGGGGCGCGGCCCGGCGATGTCGTCGCCGTACTGGGGTTGGGAGGCCTGGGACACCTCGGAGTCCAGTACGCCGCCAAGATGGGCTTTCATACGGTCGGCATCGCACGCGGCAAAGATAAGGAGCCGCTGGCCCGCCAGTTGGGCGCGTCCATCTACATCGACAGTCAGGCCCAGGATCCCGCCGCGGAGCTTCTCAAGCTGGGCGGCGCCAAGGTCATCCTGGCGACGGCCACCAGCGGCGAAGCGATGAGCGCCGTGCAAGGCGGCCTGGCCGTCAACGGCACGCTGCTGGTCATCGGCGCGGCCGAGTCGATGCAGGTGTCTCCCATGTTGTTGCTATCGGGCTGCCGCGCGGTCAAGGGCTGGTACTCCGGCACCTCGATCGACACGCAGGACACGCTGGCGTTCAGCGAGCGAACCGGTGTGAAGTCGATGAACGAATCCTATCCGCTCGAGCGCGTCGCCGAGGCGTATGAACGCATGATGAGCGGCAAGGCGCGCTTCCGGGTGGTGTTGACGATGCAGAAGTAAGAAAAGATTATGATGCTTTGAAATATCACGGTAAACCGTGTCAGAACATGGAGAAAACTGGCAAATATCACGGAGAGTGGCAGAGTTCGGCTTTTTTGGGCCTATTTCTTGCATTTTTTCGTTGGCATCAAAGTTGCGTAATCGCGGAGAGAAATGAACGACCCCTTGGGTAGTTCAAGGAAATGTAGCGCACACCCTACCTGCTCCACACCGACTAGCAGAGCAGGAGGCTGACTTGTACACTTTGCGTTGTTGACCGTACCTCCGGAGGCACACGCGCGACCCCTGGAGGGCACTAATGCGTTTTGCTTCCGTCTCCGGACACCCGTCTCTCTCCCGCAGAAACCTACCCCCATCAGCTTTTGCGCTGACGCTCCCCCCGCTCTGTACGACCTGTTCCTTGGGGGGTGAGCCGGTCAATCCGTTACGCGGGAAGCTTCTTATGAACGCTCAGCCCGCAATCGAGGCTCAAGCCCTTTCTCCCCCTGCCGAGTGCGACCAAGGCTAGCGGGTCCTATCGGTGATTAAGGGTCCATCAACAGACAATCGAGCAGAGCCAAATGAATCGCGATCGCGTCTGCGCCGCTTCTGCGCTCATCGAGCTATTGGCAAAGATTGTCATTATCGCCATTCGCGACACCCTCATCGGCAATAGAAGGAGATCGTGAGATGATTCGCTTATATGCAAAACCGTTCCTGCATCTGGCCGCGCTTGGACTGACGGCGCTGGCAGCGTCAGGCTGTGATCCGTCTGCGGTCACAGTGAGCGGCAAAGTGACAGCAGGCGGTCGCCCCGTAACGGCCGGCACCGTTTTGTTCCTTGGCGCCGACAACCAAATCGCCACAGGGAACCTGGACGGCGAGGGACACTACGTGGTCCCGCACGCCCCTACAGGAAATGTCAAAGTTGCCGTGCTCACCTTGCGTCCCCAACAGATCAAAGCGGCGCGGTATCGACCCAAGGAGGCACCACCTCTGCCCAGCCGGCTCACCAATTTGGTCCCGGTCGCTGAGAAGTATCAAAGTCCTGAAACTTCCGGGTTAACCTGCGACGTTCAAAAATCGCGGCAGGAATACGACATCGCCCTACCCTGACAGCATTTCATCACGAATTCTCCGGTGATCTTCACTCGACAACGACCTAGATGTCTCACGAAGGAGGACGACATTGATGCGTTTGAACTTCTCGCTCCGAGCGTTGGGCGTGATGGCTGCGTTGACGGCGGCGCCTGGCCTCGCAGTGGCCGAGTCGGCCACCCCAACGGCAACTGAGGCGGCTCGAATCGATTTCTTCGAGAAGAAAGTCCGACCGATCCTGGTCAGCCACTGCTACACGTGCCACTCCGCCGACACCAAACCGTCGGGCGGGTTGCGCGTGGACGACCGCAATGGACTGCTGGCCGGCGGCAACACGGGACCGGCCGTTGTGCCAGGGGATCCGGACAAGAGCTTGCTGCTCCGGCGAGTAATCCAAAAGAACGTTAAGCGGAGGATGCCGCTAGAAGGCAAACCACTTTCCGACGAGCAGGTTGCCCTCTTGTCGGCGTGGATCAAGGATGGGGCCGCGTGGCCGCGCGTGCTGCCCCCGGCGTCATTCGGCAAGACGAAGCAGCGCTACGAGACTCTCAAAAAGAAACATTGGGCCTGGCAGCCGCTGACCAACCCAATCCCGCCGGCCATTGCCGACGCTGGATGGCCAAAGGATGACATCGATCGATTCCTGCTGGAGAAGCTCGAAGCAAAAGGCCTTAAGCCCGTCGGCGACGCGGACAAGCTCGTGCTGCTCCGGCGCGTCACGTTCGACCTGACCGGTCTGCCGCCGACCCCGGCCGACAGCGAGGCATTCCTCAAGGACACCAGCCTCAACGCCTTCACCAAGGTCGTGGACCGGCTTCTTGCCTCCGAACGGTTCGGTGAACGCTGGGGACGGCACTGGCTCGATGTCGCCCGTTATGCCGAATCGACCGGGCCGTCACGCAACATTCCGTACCCCCACGCCTGGAAGTACCGCGATTACGTTATCGATAGCATCAACGCCGATGTCCCCTTCGATCGCTTCATCACCGAGCAAATCGCCGGCGATCTGTTGCCCGCTGTCTCCAACACGGAGCGCGACCGCCTGCTGACCGCCACCGGCTTTCTTGCTCTAGGCGTCAAGGACGTCAATCAGCGCTTCAAGGTTCGATTCCTCATGGACAACGTCGATGAACAGATCGACGTGGTTAGCCGTTCAGTGGTTGGCCTGACGGTGAGCTGCGCCCGCTGCCATGATCACAAGTTCGACCCGGTGCCCCAGGCCGATTATTACGCGCTCGCCGGCATCTTCACCAGCACGGACAACTGCGCGGGCCTACGGAGCAGGATGGGAGGAGGCGGCCTTGCCTACTACGACCCGTCGATGCTTGTAATTCTGACCGGCGCTCCACCGCCGGCGGCCCCACCTGAGCAGATCGAGAAGCTGAAGGCGAAGGTGGCCGAGGCCAAGAAAAAGTGGGACGCTATCCGCGGCACTCCCGAAGGGCTGAAACTGGCCGCCGACGGACGACCGACCCAGAGGCCATACCGGCTTGCATACGAAAAGCTCCAGGCCGAGTTGAACGACCTGACAGACCCGGCGGCGCGTGGTTACGCCGTTCATGGGGTGCGAGACGCCAGGACGGTCGGGGACACGGAGCTTCGCGTTCGCGGTCAGGCGGAAAAACTCGGACCGGTGGTCCCAAGGGGATTCCTTACTGCGTTTGCAGTTCCTGACGCCCCCTCCGTCAACCCAAAACAGAGCGGCCGGCTCGAACTTGCTCAGTGGCTCACCAGCCCGAAGAACCCGTTGACGCCGCGAGTGATTGTTAACCGCGTTTGGCAGCATCTGTTCGGACAAGGCATTGTGAGCACGGTCGATAACTTCGGCGTCACGGGCGACGCCCCATCGCACCCGGAATTGCTCGATTACCTGGCGAACCGCTTCATTCGTGATGGCTGGTCCGTGAAGAAACTGGTGCGGGCGCTGGTGCTGACGCGGGCATATCAGCTCAGCTCTCAAGCAACGGCGGCACATCGGACCGCCGACCCGGCCAATCGGCTCATCTGGCGGCACAGTCCACGGCGACTCGAAGCCGAGGAGATCCGCGACACGATGTTGACAGCAGCCGGGAGCTTGAACCTGAAACGACCCACTGGTTCCCCAGCCCAGACACTCAAGATGATCGAGATGCGCGACAATGGCCCGGAAGCCGCTGCTATCCACGACCAGTCCGATAAGAGCCTGAGCCGTAGCGTGTATCTGCCGCTGCTTCGCGGCGTGACGCCCCGATCCCTTGAAGCGTTTGATCCGGTCGAGCAGACCCTCGTCACGGGACGCCGGGACGCGACCACTGTGCCGAGTCAAGCCCTCTATCTGCTCAACTCGTCGTTCGTGCGGCGGCAGTCGCTCGTACTGGCCGAACGCTTGCTCAAGCCAAAGGATGCTTCCACGAACGAGAGGATTCAGACGGCATACCGGCTGACGCTCGGCCGCGCCGCAACCGAGAAGGAAGCCCAAAGGGCGCGGTCCTTCCTGGCGGAGTACGAGTCGGCCTACCGTGACTTGCCACACCCACGGACGAAGCCAAAACTCGCGGACACGGTGAAACCGATAAAGCCGTCGCAGGTGCCCGCCAACCCGGACGAGATCGATCAGACCGGCGAACCGATCATGGAAGACGTGATCGAGCCGAAGGACGCGAAGACAGCTGCCTGGCTCGCCTTCGTGCAGGTTCTGTTCGGCTCTGCCGAGTTCCGTTATTTACCCTGACTTGAACTGGTTCCGCTCGACAAGCGGAACCTCCCTCACGCGATCATATACTGGAGGAAATCCTTATGAGTCTGAACATACCGCAGACGCCCGTGATTTCTCGCCGCCAGTTGCTCAAGTCGGCCGGAGCTGGTTTTGGCTACCTTGCCTTGGCCGGACTGCTTGGGGAGAGTGCCCGTAAGGCCCTGGCCGCGGGGAAGGCGCCAGCATTGGCTGCGAAGGGCGCGCACTCCGAAGCCAAGGCCAAGCGGATCATCTTCCTGTTCATGCAGGGAGCGATGTCGCAGGTGGACACGTTCGAGTACAAGCCCAAACTCCAGAAGGACGACGGCCAGCCCGGTCCTGGCGGCGGCAACCTTACCGGGTCGAAGTTCAAATTCAAACAGTATGGCGAGACAGGCAGCTGGTTTTCCGAGTTGCTGCCCAATCTCGCCAAACACGCGGACAAGCTCTGCTGGCTCCGCGGACTTCACACCGACACGCCGGCCCACCCGCAAGCTGTTGTGCAGCTACACACGGGCAGTGCCAACGCCGCCCTAACTCGGCCGAGCATGGGTTCCTGGCTCCTGTACGGCCTGGGTACCGAGAACCAGGATCTGCCGGGCTTCGTCACGATCAATCCTCCGCCGAATTTCGGCGGCGCCGTGAACTACGGCAGCGCCTTCCTGCCCGCCCACTTCCAGGGCACTCGCATCAACGACCAAGGCTATTTGCCAAACTTGAAGCCGCAGTCAGCCCTGAATCTCCAGCGGAAGCAACTCGATCTGCTCGAGTCCATGAACCGCGACCTCGCCGCCAACCCCGGTGCCCCGGACGCGGTGGAGGGCGTCATCGCCTCCTATGAGCTGGCGTTCAAGATGCAAGGGAAGATCCCGGAATTGCTCGATCTGTCGAGCGAGCCGCGGAAGGTCCTGGACCTCTACGGAGTAAAGCCCGGCCCGGCCGGCAGTTTTGCGCGCCAGTGCCTGTTGGCCCGCCGCTTGAGCGAGGCCGGAGTGCGGTTCGTCGAGATCTGCCAGCCGGGATGGGACCATCACAGCAACCTGCACAAGGGACTCATCGAGCGCTGTAGCTCCGTCGATCAGCCGACGGCGGCCTTGTTGTTCGACCTGGAGCAGCGCGGCCTCCTGGACGAGACACTGGTGCTGTTCGGCTCCGAGTTCGGACGGACGCCGACCGCGCAGGGGGCGGACGGCCGCGACCACAACATTACTGGCTACCCCATGTTCCTTGCGGGGGCCGGCGTCAAGAAAGGGTTCACTTATGGAGCGACCGACGAATACGGCCAGAAGGCCGTGGAAGGTCGGATGCACACAAACGATCTGCACGCCACGCTGCTGGCCTTACTCGGATTGGACCATGAAAAACTGACCTATCGGTACGCCGGACGCGACTTCCGTCTCACCGATGTCGCTGGAAACGTGGTCAAGGACATCTTCGCCTAAACAAGACGTTCCAGCCGGGACTCCGGCTCGCCAGACCACCGGCTTCCTGGGAACGAACCTCCACGACTTGAGGTTCGCTCTCAGGGAGCCTCGCTCAGCCTGCGCGCAGGAAGAGCAATCATACATGTATTTCGTCACAAAAATGAAAGGACGATCGGTCATGAATCAAAAGATGCAGTCGTCGAAACGCTTGGGTTTCACGCTAATCGAATTGTTGGTGGTGATCGCCATCATCGCCATCTTGATCGGACTGCTTTTGCCCGCGGTCCAGAAAACACGCGAGGCCGCCGCTCGCATCCAATGCACCAACAACCTCAAGCAGCTCGGCCTGGGCACTCATAACATGCACGACACCTATGGCACCCTGCCTCCGGCCATCGGCCATTATCCCCCCGGGGACACGAGTTGGCAAACGGAGTGCCCGTTTACGTTCATTCTCCCCTTTATCGAACAACAGAACCTGTACAACGCGATCCGGGCGCAGGGCGGCATTAACCCAGGTGGTGGCGCCCTCGATTACAACGGGGAAAGCCCGGTCATCCCGCCGATCTATGTCTGCCCATCTGACGCAACGCGGGCCTCCGCTACGTCGTTCAAGCAAGGCGAGACCATGGAATCCTTCGCTGGATACGCAGTCAATGGCCATGTGTTCGGCAGCGTCATGACGACAGTCGTCGCGGGTGTCCCGATTTGCTCCAATTTCAGCTGGGTGAGCTACAAGAAAATTCCCGGCGGCATTCCCGATGGGGTGAGCAACACGATTTTTTGGACTGATAAGGTCGCGGTCTGCTCGAACTCTGTCTCCGGCACAGGCGGTACGCGCTGGGCGGCCCGCGGCAAGGGTTCGTGGATGGCCACAATTGGCGATGTCGAAACCACAGGAGAACACCTGGCACCAACCCTCATTCCCCAGACCGGTGTAGGCAACCCGTCCACCTGTGATTGGTTCAATCCCTCGAGCAGCCACACCGGCGGCCTCAACGTCGGTCTGGGAGATGGCAGCGTCCGCTTCATCGCGAACGGCATGAGCCAACTCACTTTCAACATCGCCTTAGTTCCCGATGACGGCCTGGTCCTGGGAACCGACTGGTAACCCCCCGGAACGAATTCAGAGTTCAGGGTTGAGTGTTTTGCGGCACTCATCCCTGAACTCTGATAAAGGCCGAAAAAAGGACGTAAGGGAGATAAAGGACATAAGGGACATTCGATTTGGATACGTCGCTCGCGAGGCAGGGTCCGTTACTGGTCGATACCCGTGCCTGCGGAGTTCACCAAAATCAGTTCGTGGCTTCCAGGGCGTTGGGCCGGTACAATCATCTCGTTGCGATCGAGGTCGATCCGCGTTTTCCCTCCATACTGAGGTCTCTCATGCGCACCTTCCCCGGCTTGCTTGTGATCCTGGTTGCTGTTCCCTCGGCTCTTGCGGCGCAGCCGGGGTACTATCGTCAGCCGGCCGTGCATGGCAATACCATTGTCTTCGTCGCGGAGGGCGATCTATGGTCCGTCCCGCTGGGCGGCGGCAGCGCGACCAGACTCACAACGCATCCCGCCGCGGAGGAACACCCCGCAATCTCGCCGGACGGCAAGCTCCTCGCTTTCACGGCCCGCTACGAAGGCCCCACCGAGGTGTACGTCATGCCGTTGGCCGGGGGAAGGCCGCGACGCCTGACGTTCGATGCCGCCAGCATCTCACATGTCGGCTGGACGCCTGATGGCAAGGTGCTTGTGGGCACCGATGTCCACGCCGGGCTTCCGGCCCATCAGCTAGTGGCCCTCGATTTCTCCTCCCACGATGGGGTCGTGACCCGAACGCGCATCCCGCTCGCCCAGGCCGCCCAGGGATGCTACACGCCCGACGGCAAGACGCTGTTCTTCACGCGCCTGGCGTTTCAGGGTAGCCATACCAAGCGCTACAAGGGAGGCACCGCCCAGCAGCTCTGGTCGTTTCGTAAAGGCGCTGCCGAAGCCAAGCCGCTTACCGCCGACTACCCTGGCACGAGCAAGGAGCCGATGTTCTGGCAGGGACGGGTTTACTTCGCTTGCGATCGGGACGGCACGATGAACCTATGGTCGATCAAGCCCGACGGCCGTGAGCCGCGGCAGCACACCAAACACAGCGGGTTCGATGTCGCCTCCCCGTCCCTCGACGACGGACGGATCGTTTATCAGCTGGGGGCCGACCTGCGCATTTACGACATCGCCGCGGACATCGATAAGCCGATCCCAATTATCCTCGATTCCGACTTCGACCACACGCGCGAGAAATGGATCAAGGAGCCAATCGAGTATCTGTCCGACGCGCATCCGTCGCCGGATGGATCGAAGGTTGCGCTGACCGCGCGGGGGCGAGTGTTCGTCATTCCCAAAAAGCACGGACGGCTGGTCGAATCCGGACGCAAGCCCGGCGTCCGCTACCGCGATGCCCGTTTCTTGCCGGATGGCAAAACGCTCCTCGTAATGTCCGACGAATCCGGCGAAGTCGAACTATGGACCGTCCCGGCCGACGGCCTTGGCGATCCCGTCCCGCTTACCACGGATGCGGCCGTCCTGCGGCGAAATGCGGTTCCATCGCCCGACAGTAAATACATCGCCCACACGGATAAAAACCTGCACTTGCATTTGCTGAATGTAAAAACCAAGGAGAACAAGCTGCTAGCCGAGTCCCCGGGTGCGGAATTCGAGGACCTGGCGTGGTCCCCGGACTCGAAGTGGCTGGCGTTCGCCGAGGCGAGCGAGAACCAATTCCGCCGCGTGAAGCTCTACAGCCTGGCCACAGGCAAAATCACCCCCGTGACCACGGACCGCTTCGACAGCTTTGCTCCGGCGTTCAGTCCCGATGGCAAGTGGCTCTACCTGCTCTCCGACCGCAACCTTAAATCGCTCGTCTCCTCGCCCTGGGGAACGTACCAACCGGAGCCATTTCTCGATAAGAAAACGAAGATTTATCATATCCCGTTGGTCCCTGGACTCCGCTCTCCCTTCACGCCGCCAACCGAAGTCGAGCCTGCTGAGAAGGACGAAAAGACGAAAGAGGACAAAAAGGACGCCCCCAAGATACCCGCCGTCAGGATCGATCTCGACGGCATCGCCGCTCGGCTCATTCCCGTGCCGGTGCCGCCCGGCAATTACCGAAGTTTGGCCGTGACGGAGAAATCCTTGTTTTGGTTATCCTCGCAGGCAGGGCAGATGCGGAACGCGACGCTGCAAACGATCGCCATCAACCACGACGATCCGGAGGTCAAGACCTTCGCCGAGAAAGTGACGGGTTTTGAGCTGTCGGCCGATCGCAAGAAGCTGCTGCTCCTCCGCGAGAAGGAGCTTCTCCTGGCCGATGCAACCGCCGAGAAGCTCGATGAGAAGAAATCGAAGGTGGACCTATCCCATTGGACCTTCGCGGTGGACCCGCGCGAGGAGTGGAAACAGATGTTCGCCGAGGCGTGGCGGCTGGAGCGAGACTACTTCTACGACCGTGGCATGCACGGCGTGGATTGGCCGGCGATGCGCAAAAAGTACGAGCCGCTCCTGGCCCGCGTCTCCGACCGCGAGGAGTTGGACGATCTCATTGCCCAAATGGTCTCCGAATTATCTGCATTGCACATCTTCGTCCGGCCCGGCGACGTGCGCAAGGGGCCGGATAATATCACCCCGGCCCGCCTCGGTGCCGCGCTCGTGCGCGATGCCCAGGCCGGCGGCTACCGTATCGAGCGCATTTACCGCCATGATCCCGACGAGCCGGAGCGCGCCTCGCCCTTAGTTCGGCCCGGCGTCCTTGTCAAAGCCGGCGATACTATCGTGGCGGTGGACGGCAACCCAACCCTGACCGCGGCCGACTTCGGTGCGCTTCTCCGGGGCAAGGCGGGCCGTCAGGTGTTGCTGAGCATCAAGCCGGCCCAGGGCGAGCCGCGTAAGGTGGTGGTCAAGCCGCTTAGCCCGCGGATGGACGACGATCTGCGCTACCACGAGTGGGAATATACGCGCCGGCTGATGGTGGACGAGCAGGGCGGCGGCGATATTGGCTACGTTCACCTGCGGGCGATGGGCGGCAACGACTTCGAGTCGTGGGCGAAGGGCTTTTATCCCGTCTTCACCAAGGGCGGCTTGATTATCGACGTGCGCAACAACCGCGGCGGCAACATCGACTCGTGGATCATCGGGCGATTACTCCGCAAGGCGTGGTTCTACTGGAACCAGCACGCCGGCCGGTCGAATCTCTGGAACATGCAGTACGCCTTCCGCGGTCACGTGGTGGTCGTGTGCAACGAGTGGACGGCCTCCGACGGCGAGGCCTTCTCCGAGGCGATCAAGCGCTTGAAACTGGGAACCCTCCTGGGCACGCGGACATGGGGCGGCGAAATCTGGCTGTCTGCCAATAACTTCCTGGTGGACAAAGGCATCGCCACCTCGGCCGAGTACGGCGTCTTCGACCCCAAGGGCACCTGGCTCATCGAGGGCCACGGCGTCGAGCCGGACGTGGTGATCGACAACCTGCCGCACGCCACCTTCCAGGGCGAAGACGCTCAGCTAATGGAGGCGGTGAAACTGCTGAAAACGAAACTGCGCGATCAGCCGATCACCCTTCCGCCGGTGCCACCGTTTCCCAAGAAGGCGGCGGCGGAGTAGGCTCGTCGGGGAAGCAGGGGCGGGAACTTTTTCGGATCGAGAAGGGTTCCTGCCCCTTTCCATTTCTGATGCTGGTGAGCGCTTCTCGGGTAGAAGAATCGAGATCGGATGATGCGAACGGAATTGAGACGGTGGCGCATGGACCGCGGAAGTCCACTTTTGCCACACGAATCGGAAGTATCATGACAATCGTGGAGGTTATGGAAACCAGTCAAGGTCAAGCCGTGACTCTGCCGGAGGAATTTCGTTTCACCACTTCCACGGTATCAATCCGGCGCGAGGGCGATGCGGTCATTCTGGAGCCGGTCAAAGCTGCTGAGTGGCTGAGCACTTTTTCGAGTACATTTCAATCCAGGTACGCCCGCCTCGCCGCCCGCTGGTACGTCGCCTCCAAGTCGATCTCGATGGCTCGATGCACACTTAACGGCAACGGCAGTTTGGGCAATGGTTGGCCGATCTGCAGCGGGCGGCGCCAAAAACCCACGATACTACCCATGTCGTCACCGACCGGGACGACTTCGCCTACTCGATACGCCGCAGCGAACGGCGGGGGTAGCGGCGGCAGATTCAGACCCAAGCTGCTTGTGATCACGTCCGAGAACGAGAAGCCTTTCGGCCGCGGGAGCACGTCGATCAGCATTAGATGCACTCCCAGGCGGAGGTAGCCCAGGTAGCGATTGCTGTACGTCTCCTTCGCATCACCGCGATCCTTGTTGCGCGGCGAGACGACTTCGATGGCGGCGATCAGTTGGCCGTGGTAGTCGATGTGGACGGCCCGTTGCGGGTCGAGGCGGATGGAGACGCTGGCTTCCAAATCCGGCTCGAAAACGCTTGTACTGCTGGCTCCGACTTCGGCAAGGGGCTGCTGACCCCATTGACGGACGCTGACATCGGGCTTGCCGGAACCCGCATCCACCGACAGAGACGGCACGCCGCCGAGGAACGCCTTGTATCCTTCTGGAAGCCGCTCTTGCACGTATTCCAGCAGGTACGTCAACCACAGCGGGTGAACACTATCCCAACCCCGTTCGTCTGTCCAATCGTGCAGCGGCATGACTCGGGCCTCCTCACCCGGCATTATCACGAACTACTGCGCGGTCCGCAAGCTGGGACGGTCGCGGACGCGTTCCTGGTAAAGTGGGCAGCTTGTAGGGATCATGACCGCATCCCTACACCCTCACAATCGATGCGTCCCAATCAATCGTCATTCCGCGGACGATCGGTGCCCGATACCAACGGGGCAACACCGTCTTGCGCAGCTTCCGGAACGAGTCCGCCCGAGGATGCGAGAAGATACATGCGGCAGGCTACGGTGGCGCTGGGACTCTTCATCTTGTTCAGCGATCAGTCCTTGTTCGCACAGGAAGCGCCGCAGCCTGCTCCCCTTGTTACACAAGACACCCTGCCGGATCCGGTGAATCCCGTCCCGGAGATTCCGTCCCCGACAAGCCCGGCCGAGGAGGTTCCCGAGTTTGTTCCGTGGAAAACCATGTGGGGGATTCTCGGGCTTCGTGCGATGCCGATAGGACTCCGGGTCGCGCCGAACGGCAGCGAATATCACCCGAACTTCAGTCTGGATCTCAATCTCAATGGCTGGATTTGGCGCAGTCAGGGTCTCTACCTGTTCCTGGATGCCCGTTTGTGGGGAGAAAGGTCGGAGTATGGCGTGACCAACGGTAACGATAGCTGGTTTGGTACAAGCAAGCGCGAAGTCGATCTTTCGGGCGGGGCGGCGTGGAATTATGTGGGCGCGTGGGAGGCGCGCGTCTTTGGCTATACCAACAACAACCTCAATCGCGGTACCAGCCTTGTGAACCCTTACGGATTCATGGATGGCTTCGGTCTGGAAAACCGCTATTATTTATCGCCGGAGTATTCCCGCCTGGGTCAGATCGGCTTCGATGTGGCGCGGGCGACTTTTCTGAGCATCGGCTACTATCCCTCCAAGGACATGGTTGGGAATAATGGGCTGCCGTTTGAACCCGGGATGTTTCTCCGCGCCTATCTGATCTACGATTTCTGGGACTGGCGCTGCTATGCGTTCGGCGATTTTCAATATATCGGCGAGCGCTCGTTCCAACCTCGTCTGCTGCTCTTCGACGTCGGACTTGCCGTCCGTCCGTTTCGCTCTTGCCGGCAGTGTGAATTCCGAATTGGCTCGGAAAACACCGCGGACGTGGAGGTACATAACGACTTCAGCATAGGTTATTTGTCCCTTCGCTACATCTTTTGAACAAAGCCAGATCCATAGTATCATGTTGGGGAGAAGTCGATCGCCCGCACTTACCATCGGTTTACAGACGGAGTCGAGGATGAATGCGATTGCAACCCTGGAGCCAGCGGCGGTAGCCGTCGGCACGGTCCAAGAAGACCCGCTGTACGAGGTCGTCAACGGCCAAAAGGTGGAGCTGCCGCCGATGAGCATTTACGCTGCCTGGATTGCTTCTCGAATCGATCGGCGTCTTGGTTCTCATGCCGAAACACATGGGCTGGGGACCGTCATCGTCGAAGGAGTTTTTATCATTGATCCGGTCACGGATCTTCGCCGTCGGCCGGACGTGGCTTTCGTCTCGGCGGCTAATTGGCCCCTTGATCGCCCCATGCCGGAAACCGATGATTGGGAATTGATTCCCGATTTGGCCGTCGAGGTCGTCAGCCCCAACGATGCCTTTCAAGATGTGCTTGCCAAGATGCGCGAGTACTTCCGCCACGGCGTCAAGCAGGTTTGGATCGTGTTGCCCGTGGACCGGGAGATATACGTGTATGACTCGCCGAAGGATCCGCACGTTCTGACGGCCATCGATGAGTTGGACGGCGGCACGCTCATCCCTGGCCTTCGTTTGCCGGTCGGATCCCTCTTTCAGCGCCAACCCCAGGCCGTCCCCACCGCGTCGTGAAACTCTAGAACCATAACGCACTCGTCAGGAAAAAGTCAGGAAAAAGTGTCAGGAGCTTTTCAGCCCCGAAAAAGCTCCTGACACCTTTCCTCTTATTGCGGCTCCCCCTGTCAGCGAAATATTCGCTGCGCGAAGAGATACAAATTGTTCTTCCACTCCGTTGGATCGTGGTCGTTGCCGTCCACGTGCCAGACGTGCGGCACGTCCTTCTCCTTCAGGTAGGCATGCACCCCCTGGCTGACGCGGATCAGGCCATCCTTCTTGCCGCAGGCGATCCACAGCAGTTTGAGTTTCACCTTGGCAATCGCCGGATCCGGTATCAGCTGTGATGGAGGCTTCGTGTTGGGCGCCGAGGAGAAGCCGCCAATCCAGGCGAAGGTATCGAGGTGCGTTAGCCCAAAGTTAAGCGATTGACCGCCGCCCATGGACAGACCGGCCAGCGCCCGATGCTCGCGGTCGGCCTGCACCGAATAGCGTGCTTCAATCGCAGGAATCACGTCTTTCAGGAGATCCTGCTCGAAAGCCGCGAAGGCCGGCGCTGACTGGAAGACGTTCCCTTCAGCCCGGTCGTTCTTCTGCGCGCGGCCGTTGGGCATGACCACGATCATGGGTGTGACCTTTCCCTCGGCCAGCAGGTTATCGAGGAGGACGTTGGGCTTGCAGAAACGTTGCCACTCCGTTTCGTCGCCGCCGATGCCGTGCAATAGATACAGAACCGGATACTTTTTCTCTTTGGAATAGCCGGGAGGCGTATACACCTGCATCTTGCGCGTCGTGCCGACCGATTTGGATTCGTAGGCGATCATTTCCAATTTGCCGTGCGGAATGTCCTTGCGCTCCTTGTCAAACCCCGCAGGGGGATCGGGAAACGCGGGCACGTCGTCGGGATTCAGCACGATGGGGCCACCGAAGCGCGGCGGACCACCCCGGCGGGCGGAGGGAGAGTTCACAAACAGGCGCGGGGCGAACTCGTGCAAACAGCGGCGCCACGTCAGCCATTCGTGGGCCGTGCCGGGCGATTCGTAGTACACATGCTTGATCCCGGCCTTCTCCAGCGCCTCGTGATAGTTCTTGATGCTGTTGTACATCCGCTCGCCCTCGGCCGTGCCGATGCCCAGCCAGAGCAGGCGCACCTTCCGGTTGAACTCGCCCGCGTCGGCCATGACGCCGTTGTGGGCCGTTTTCGGGTCGAAGGGGGTGCCTCCGAAACCTCCGCCGCCCCCGCTGAAACCGCCAATGTAAGCGAACAGATCCAGATGCTTGAGCGTGATCTGGAACGTTTGCATGCCGCCCATGGAAAGCCCGGCCATCGCGCGATTTTCGCGATTGGGGATCGTGCGATAGGTCGCGTCGATCATCGGGATCAAGTCCTTGACCATGACTTCCTCGAACGTGCTAAACATTCGGCTGAAGTCGCGAGGTGCGGGGCGATTCTGGCCAGGAGCCGGCCGCGCCGGCGGGGTAGGAGTAGGCTCACCGGGTTTGCGCGCATAGCCCTTCTCCATCACCACGAGCATGGGCTTCGCCTTCCGCTCGGCAATCAGATTATCCAGAATGAAGTTGACTCGTCCCTGATTCGGCCAACCCCGTTCATCCTCCCCGCCACCATGCTGCAAATACAGCACGGGATAGCGCGTCTCGCGGTTGGTGTCGTATCCGGGCGGAGTGTAAACAAAGATGCGCCGCCACTCCTGGGTCGTCTTGGCGTAGTACCAGTGTTCCCGGACCTCGCCGTGAGGCACGTCCTTGGGGAGATAGTAATCGACGCCCTTCTCCGGGATCTCGATCCCGCTGGTCATCTTTCCCGTACCGTAGAACATTTCACTGGAAGGGTCGCTGACCTCCGCACCATCGATGAACACCCGGTAGTAATGAAACCCCGGCACCTGCGGGTCCGTGGTCGCGGTCCAGAAGCCGTCCTTGTCCTTCTGGGCGGGATAGCGCTTGGGTGTAAAAAATCCAAATTCGACCTTCTTCGCATCGGGCGCTTTAATTCGGAAGGTCACCCGCAAGTCGGCGTGGATGCGGGGATACTCCTTGCCTCGAATGTTGCTCGGCGCGGGGATCGATTCGTCGGGCTTTGAATCCGCCCCCGATGCGGCGGCCGCTCCCAAGAGGAGGGGCAGCAGGCCGGCAAACCACAGTCTGTTCATTGGTGGACCTCGCTTGTAGGTTGACTCGCTAATCGGAACGCCCTATTCCAACGGTTCCACGGTAACGGCCATCACGATCGGGGCGGTGTCGTCCGGCCCTTTGACGAACTCGATTCGCTCGATCTTGTCTTTGCGCTTCGGTTCGATCGCCAGGTAGCGAACCTGCCGGCCGTTCAAGTCGAACGCGAATTTCGAGCCGGGGACATCGACCCGGTGGGCATAGCCCGCGAACTGCTCGCCGTTCTTCAGGGCATGATTCTCCGTCGTGCCGTCCGCGTAGTGCAGGCGCACGATCATCGAGACAGTGCCCTTCTCAGATTCGGAATAGCCCCAGCCACTAATACCGCTGAGGAGGTGAATCGCCTTGGCCGGCACATTGCACGTCAGGCTGACAGACCGGGGCATCTTGGGCGGCTGCTTGCCACGTGGGCTGTACAGCATTATCACGTTGGGCGCCCGGTCTCCTTGCGGATCGACCAGATGGAACGGTACGCCCTCGAAGGTCTTGGGTTTCCAGTCGCCAAACACCAGCCGTTCGGATTGGGATTCCTCACCGTTCAGCATGCCCTTGGTACTGACGATGGTGGCGACCTTGTCCAAGGGCAGCGGCAGGTATTTGCCGCGCTGCGTCAGGAACGCAAGCAGGTTAGTCAGATCCTTGCGGCTCAGCAATTTTTCGAAGCCGTCCGGCATCAGCGACTTGTTGGTGGCAACCAGCTCTTCGATGTCCTGGCGTAGGATGGTCTGCTTCTTTCCCTCGGCGTCGAACAGCTCAATCGTCGTTTTCGATTCGGAAGCCAACAAACCAACGAGGACACGTCCTGATTTGGTAGTGACAGTGTAGGCGCGGAAGTTGGCCTCGACACTACGGCTAGGGTCAAGGATATCCGTGAGCAGGTGGTCCTTGGGATGGACCGCCATGCCGGTCAGGTCCGGGCCGATGCGGTTGCCCTCCGTGCCGTGGACATGGCACTTGGAGCACTGGTTCAAAAACACGGCCTTGCCCGCGACGGGGTCGCCTTTCTCCTTGGTTATGGGCAGCAACTCGGTGAGCACCTTCTGTCGATCGGGGTTGGGCAGCGCACCGCCGCGGCGGAGGAGCGCCATGGCCCGGAAGCGGATGCGACGGTCGGGATGCTGAGTCAACGCGCGCTGTTGGTCCAGTGATAAGTCCACGAGCCGGACCTGGTTCTTCTCAGCAGCAGCCAGCAGTTCGCGCGTCCATTCCGGCCGGGTCAGCAGAATGCCCAGGCCCGCTGTACGCGTAGTGGGTGTGAGGGCGGGCAGCCGCTCCAGGATGAGCTTGCCCGTATCCGCCGCTTCGCTCACTTGTAGCGCACGCAGGAAGCCGATAGCGACCTCCGGCGGCGTGCGCGGCGTGATCTCTTCCAGCAGGGCTTCCACGGTGGCTACATCCGCACTACGGTAACCGGCCAACTCACTGGCAGCGGCAACGCGAGCTGCGGCCGGTAGTGACTCATCCTTGACCTTGGCCAAGAGCGTGCGCGACACCTCGGCCGCCAGGCGTTCAAACTTTTTGCTGCCCCAGGCAATGGACAGCTTGATCAACTCGCCGCGCCGCTCGGGCGGCAGCCGCTTGATAAGCGCTTCCAAGTTTTGCTCGGTGCGCTCATCGATCTTCGGCGGTTTATTGCCCGGCCAGCCTTTCGATAGTCCCTGCACCACCGCACCGATGATCTGAGCGTCGGCATCCACCAGTCCGGCAATAACGGTCTCTACCGAATCCACGGGAGCGCTGCGGGCGTAATGCTCGGCGACGATGCCGGCCACGTCCAACAACTTTGGCGAGGGTTCCTTCTTGGCCGACAGAGCTTTCAGGAAGGCTTCGCTGTTGTTGGCGGCCGCGCTGGTGGCGGCATCGGGAATCCAGCGATCACGAGCATTCATCGGATCACCCAGGACGGCGATGATCGCCTCTGCCGCGGCCGGCGTAGACGGCTGATCGGCCAGCGCCAGCAGGCTCATTAGCCGCACCTGGGCATCCGCGTCCCGTATCAGGCCGGCGTCGAGAATAGCCGCGACGGACTTGGCATCGTGGGGCAAGACCTGGACGGCATTGCGGCGAACGCCGGCTGCGGGGTGTTTGAGCGCAGCAACAGCAACGGTGGTCGCCTCGGCATTTGAACCGTCCAGAGCGCCCACGCCATGCAACGTCCACAGGGCGTGAATGACGCCGACGTTCAGGCCGATGGTATCGACGCTGGGATCGCGAGCCATTGCCAAGAGGGCCGGCACCACGTCCTTTTTGCCGCGCTCCACCAGAAGACGCTGAGCATGCCGGCGCCAAAACAGGTTGTCATTCTTGAGCGTAGCGACCAGCTTCTCCATCGTTGCGTCGGCCAGGGTGAAGCGATCCTTGCTTTCCTTCGCGGTGGGGCCGTCGTGGACGATGCGGTAGATGCGGGCGTACTTCTTGTCGCGCAGGTCGGTTTCGTAGGCGGCCCCCTTACCCGTCCTGAAGCCGATGGGCGTCGGGTTGTGCTGGACGATGTAGTTGTACCAATCGATGATCCACACGTTGCCGTCAGGTCCGACCTCGGCCATGATCGGTCCCGTCCACTCGTCATCGCTGGCCACCAGGTTGAACGAGTTGTTCGAGTGGAAATCGCTGCCATCGCGGCGGATCACGAAAGTGCCGACAAGATGGCCCGTCGGCTCGGCCACGAAGGCGGTGCGGTTCCAGTATTCCTTGGGATAGCGGCGCGCGGTATACAGCGAATGGCCGGCCCCTGCGGTGTAGCCGCCATGCTGGTCCACTTGCCGTACCTTGTCGGTGATCGGCTTGAACAGATACGTGTCGGCCATCGTGTGCAGTTGCAGCGAAGTCGTCCACCCGCGCACCCGTTCGTAGTAGCGGTTGGGGATGGGCATGTACACACTCGGATTGCGGTTGGCCGTCGAGCCGAAGATGATGCCTTCCTCGCTGATGCCCAGGCCCCAGGTGTTGTTGTCCGTCGAGCGGATGAATTCGAACTTCGAGCCGTCGGATTTGAAGCGGAAGAAACCCTGGTTAAAGAACTCCGTCTGTTCACCGTTCTTGAGCGTGATACGTGAGCGGTTGTAGCCCTGCATGCCCCAGATCCAATTGTCCAGGCCGTACTGCATGTTGCTGGCCGTGCCGTGCGTGTCGCTCATGTTCCATTTGCCGAACAGCACCTCGCGGACGTCGGCCTTGCCGTCGCCGTCGGTGTCCTTTAGGAAGATGGTCCGGCCGGCGTCGAAGACGATGACGCCGCCGCGGGCGAAGAAGATGCTGGTGGGAATGCTCAGCTTCTCGGCGAAGACGGTCACTTTGTCGGCTTTGCCGTCGCCGTCGATGTCCTCGCAAACGACGATGCGGTCGTGGCCCTGGTCGGGCGGCTGTAAATTGTTGGGGTAGTCGTAGGTCATGGCGATCCACAGCCGGCCGCGCTCGTCCCAGTTCATGCAAATTGGCTTGCCGCCGCCTAGCTGCTCTTCGCTGATAAACAGCTCAGGGTGAAAACCCTTGGGAACAACCAGGTGTTTGATGGATTCCTCCGCCGACAGCGGCACCTGCATCTTGCTGAACGGCTCGCCCTGGACGCCCCAGATCCGGCTGGGCGTGTAGTTGGGGATTTTCTTGCCCACGTCCATGTACTCGAACGGCTTAACATCCGTCCGCTTGGGAGTCATCTCGGGAATCGGAAACGGCCCTTCCTGGGCGTTCGTTATCGTGCGGGGCTTGGCCGGCTCATCCGCGACGAGCGAAATTACCAAGAGTCCAAGGCAAACAGAAGCAAGGAGTGGTCGGTTCATGAGGAGCTATCCCATGAGGATCAAAATTGTCGGTTACTAGACAACGGACGGCACTCCTTTTGTACGCCTGGGGTTGCTCGCGGGCAGGGTCATGACTTCGGCCACACGGCGCAAAAGCTCCACGAGAGCGGTCACCTCGTCCGGCCGGAAGGTGGCGAGCAGCCGTGCCCGCAGCGGCTCACTGTTTGTCCATAATCTCTTGAAAACCCGCCGCCCCTTCGCCGTCATCGTCACGCAGCGTGCCCGGCCGTCGGCGGGGTGACGCTCCCGGCGGATAAGTCCGCGGCGTTCCAGCAGCAGCAGCATCGCCCGCACCGTATTGGGGTCCGAGCCGATGCGCCGGACCAGTTCCTGCTGAGTGACCGCGTCCGCTTCGGCCAGGGCCGAAAGCAGAACGAACTGGTCGGCCGTCACGCCGTGCTTGGCAAAGCAGTCATTGGTCTGCCGGTGGAGGGCCAGGTAGGCGGCCCGAAGTGCCCTGGCGATCTCACGCCCCGATGTCATGGCAGCCCCGCACGATTTGTTACGTATACGTAAAAACGCCGAACATCACTCTAGCGAATAGCAAACCGGT
The DNA here is from genome assembly GCA_035653735.1 of Gemmataceae bacterium. Classification (GTDB taxonomy): domain Bacteria; phylum Planctomycetota; class Planctomycetia; order Gemmatales; family Gemmataceae; genus JAJPHU01. Next base: position 38,010 of record DASRBG010000023.1, on the reverse strand, counting down.
GTCAAATTAAAAATGGATGAGAAGCACTCGATCAGCGAGTGCATGCGGGGATTGGCGACTCTCGTTCCCACGCTCCGCGTGGGAAGGCGCGCTGGCGACGCTCCGCGTCGCGTCCTGTGCCCACCGAGCAGCGAGATTCGGGCCGCAGAGCGGCCGGACGTGCGTTCCCACGCGGAGCGTGGGAACGAGAACCGATGGATGAAAATCGCTCGATCAGCGGGTGCATGCGTGGATTTGGGTGTGGTTATTTTGTCCTCCGCGTCCTCGCCCGATTTGGAAGCCGGCTTTTCTCTTGTTCCACCAACCTGTAAAGTTTCAAAATCAACTCAGCTCGTGGCTGCACATAGATGGTAAGGAGTTGGCCGGGACTTGTTCAGGAAGGACCATGCCGCGATCACGAATCGACTCAATCCTTGGGGCTGCCCTTCGCTCGCTGCGGCGCGAAGCCTGCACGGATGCCGAATTGCTGACTCGATTCCTCGATTTGAAGGAAGAATCGGCCTTCGAGACGCTGGTACGGCGTCATGCGCCGGCGGTGCGCGCGGCCTGCCGGAGCTGGCTGCGCTCGGAGTGCGACATCGATGACGCCGCCCAGGCGACCTTCCTGATTTTGGTCCAGCGCGGCCGATCGATCCGCGATCGCGCGGCCGTCGGTCGTTGGCTGTACGGGGTGGCCGTCAAGGTGGCGCGCAGGCTCCGACAGCAGCGGAAATCTTCCCAGCCATTGCCCGCGGATTTGCCTGGCCGCTCGCCGGTTGCGGACGATGGATTGCGTGATCTCTTGGCCGAGGAAATCGCCCGGCTGCCAGAGAAATATCGACTGCCCGTGCAACTTTGCTACGTTGCCGGCCTGACCACCGCGGACGCGGCCCAGCGCCTGGGATGGCCGAAAGGGACCGTGTTAACCCGATTGGCCTGGGCACGGGAACGTCTACAGAGAAACCTGACGCGACGCGGCGTGGCACCGGGTGTCCTCGCGGGATTGTTGCTCGGCACGGCGGTTCCCGCCGTCAACGCCGAATGGCTGCGCGTGACGAGCCGGGCCGCGATGGCCATGCTGAAAGGTGAATCGCCCGTTCGGATGGGAGTATCCGGAGGAACGGTATCTTTAATGGAAGGAGTGGTTCGAGCCATGTTTTATGAGCGAGTGAAATTCATCGCCCTGGCGTCTCTGTTGGCCGTCGGCCTTGCCGGTTTCGGCATCGGTCATTGGGCGTCCGCCTCGAATGGAAGCCGCGACGGAGACCAGTCTTCCTCGAACGAAGGCGCTTCCCGATCGACGCTCCGTTTGCCTCACCTTGCGGCCAGGGAGAAAGAATCGGACGAATCGCAGGCCGCGACCAAGGGGAACGAGCCGGCGAAGCCTGCCGTGCCCGGCCGCCGTCGGGAAGCAGTCATCCGCCTGCCGCAAGGCACGTTCACCAAGGAAGTCGATGCCGCGCCTTACGGCCACGGCCGGCTCACCTGGACGTATGAGGAAGATCGCGTCCTGGGAGTAATTGAAGCGTCGGTCATGGGCGGCGAAGTAGAGCTGGCCACAGAAGCAGAGATCAGCCTCAGCAGCAACGGTACGATCTACGGCCTGATTACCAGCGTTAAGCTGAATCATTTGCGGCTTCCCGACAACGAGGAGTTTGCCCAGCTGAAAGTGTTCTCGGGCCTTTGGACCGCCGTGGAGCCGCTTGTCAACGAGGTTCTTATCGATCTTCCGTTCAGCTACCAATTCCGCGTTCAGGGAGACCGCCTCGTTATCAGCAATTTCCGCATCCTGTTGGCCGGACCGAACCCGCTGGGTAAGCTGGGTGGATTGGTTGGGGGACTGGAATCTGAGCTTGCCTTGTTGGCATATTTTCAGGGTTTAGGACTCGCCTTAGAAGGCACGTACAACTCCGACGATGTCAAGGAGAAAACCCCTGCGAAGAAGCGGCAGCGATTCATCAAGCCCGCGGGTCGTGTTGGCGAAGGTTGGCCGAAGTTCCCCTCCTGGCCTCATGGCTCGCGAAGTGTGTCAGGGCCAATGACGATACCCGCACAAGCGGCCGCAACAGGGCTAATTTCGACAACACAGCCGAGTTTGCCTGGTGCAGCAATTGGGGCAACAGCTACACCGGGCTTGCCGGGCGCATCAGTCGGAACATCAGCTCCACCGGGTTTGCCCGGTGCAGCAATTGGAACACAATGCCTACCTCATTAGGAGGCTGCATCACGGAGCCTGTAGCATAAGCGAGGAAACTGTCTATCCTCGCTTACGCTACTGGCTCCTATAGTGCATATGATGATGGGGATGAATGCCTCTTCCCTCCTCCAACTGCAGACAGCCCTCGCCGAAAATGTAAAGGGCGAGGTTCGCTTTGATCGCCTTAGCCGGGCCATCTACTCGACGGATGCCAGTGTTTATCAGATCGTGCCACTGGGCGTTGTTTTCCCGAAAAGCGCCGCGGACATTGTGGCGGCGGTGCAGGCGTGTGCGCGTTTCGGCGTGCCGTTGACGGCGCGCGGCGGCGGTACTTCGCAGGCGGGGCAGTGCATCGGACCCGGCGTTATCCTCGATTGCTCGCGGCATCTCAACCGCGTGTTGGAAATCAACGCCACCGAGCGCTGGGTGCTCGTCGAACCGGGATGCGTCCTCGACGAGCTGAACCGCGAATTGCAGCCGCTGGGCTTACATTTTCCGCTCGACATCTCCACCTCCGATCGTGCCACCATTGGCGGCATGATCGCCAACAATTCCTCCGGCACGCATTCGCTCATTTACGGCAAGACCATTGATCATGTCCTGGAGCTGCGCGCGGTACTCGCCGATGGTTCAATGGTTCACCTTCATTTGCTAAACGACAATGAAGTAGAGATGAAATGTCGCCGTAACGACCGCGAGGGTGAATGTTATCGCGTCGTGAGGCGATTGGCGGCGGAACATGCGACGGAAATCGAGCGCCGCTATCCGCGGATTCTGCGCCGCGTCGGCGGCTACAATCTCGATCGCTTCACCCCCGGACAGTCATTCAACCTGGCGCATCTCCTCGTCGGCTCCGAAGGCACGCTCGCCGTCACCCTGGAGGCGAAGCTGCATCTGGAGCCGTTGCCGCGTGCCAAGGCGCTCCTTGTCGTGCAGTTTGCTGACTTGCTGGAAGCGCTGGCAGCGACGCCGAGCATCCTTGCTCATCAACCCTCGGCGGTCGAGGTCATCGATAAATACGTTCTCGATGCCACACGGCTGAATGCCGAGGCGGGCCGGCTGCGCGATTTTCTCGCCGGCGATCCGGGTGCCATTCTCATCATCGAGTTTTATGCCGAGCGCTCCGATGACTTGCCGGCACGCTTGAGTGATCTCGAAGCGGACCTGAAAAGTCGCTCTTTCGGTTATCACTATCATCGCGCGCTGGAGCCGGCGGCACAATCGCGCATCTGGAAGCTGCGGCGGCTGGCGCTGGGACTGTCGATGGCCGAGAAGGGCGATGCCAAGGCGATCTCCTTTGTCGAGGATACCGCGGTCGCTCCGGAGCATCTGCACGATTACATTGCCGAGTTTTTGGCTCTCTTGCGGCGGCATGACACCAAGGCCGGCGTCTACGCCCATGCGTCGGTCGGCTGTCTGCATGTCCGCCCGGTGATCGACCTGAAAACGGAGTCCGGCGTCCTCGCTTTCGAGGGCATCGCCGCGGAAGTGGCCGATCTCGTGCTGAAGTACGGCGGCGCCCTATCCGGCGAACACGGCGATGGCCTCGTCCGCAGTCCATTTCAGGAGAAGATGTACGGTTCCCTCCTCTACCAGGCATTCCGCGAGATAAAACGCACTTTCGACCCCGCCAATATCCTCAATCCCGGCAAAATCGTCAACGCGCCGCCGTTGACGGCGAACCTGCGCTATGGACCGCGCTATGTCACTCCGGATGTGAAAACGACCTTCGATTTCACGGCCGACGGCGGCATGACGCGGGCGGCCGAACTGTGCGCCGGCGTCGGCGAATGCCGGAAGCTGCGCAGCGGGACCATGTGCCCCTCCTATCAGGCGACGCGCAACGAACAGCACGGTACGCGCGGACGTGCTAACGCGCTGCGTCTCGCCCTGACAGGGCAGACGGACCTGGCGGGACTGACCGACTCGGCCTTGCACGCGGCGCTCGATCTTTGCCTGGAATGCAAGGCTTGCAAGAGCGAATGTCCCACGAACGTGGACATGGCCCGGCTGAAGGCGGAGTTTTTGCATCAGTATTATCGTCATCACGGAATCCCCTTGCGAAGCCGGCTGTTCGGACACATCGCCGAGATCAGCCGCTGGGGCTGCCGGTTGGCGCCGCTATCGAATTGGCTGGCGGGCAGCGTACCGGTGCGTTGGCTGAATGATCGTCTCCTGGGTATCGACCGCCGCCGTCTGCCGCCCGCCTTCACCCGCCGCACGTTTCGCCAGCAATTCCAAGCTCGCCGCTCCTCAAAGCCCCAGCGTCCGCCCGATGTTCTGCTGTTCCCGGATACATTCACGAACTATCACGAGCCGGAAAGCGGTCTCGCCGCCGTACAGCTGCTCGAACGCGCCGGCTGCGTCGTCACCCTGGATGCCCCTGCCGCGTTGTGGTGTTGCGGCCGACCGCTGATCTCCAACGGCCTGTTGACTCAGGCAGTGGCTCACGCCGAGAACAACGTGCGGACGCTGTATCCCTGGGCGGCCGAGGGCAAGCCGATCCTTGCCTGCGAGCCAAGCTGCATTCTGACCGTGAAGGACGACTATCCCGCACTGCTTCGCGGCCCGCTCCGCCGCATGGCCGAAACCATCGCCGCCGCTTGCTGGACGTTCGAGGAGTTTCTGGAACCACGCTTCCAACCCGCCGGTCCCGGCCCGCAGCACATCCTGGTGCAGCCGCACTGTCATCAACGCTCACTCACCGGCACGTCGGCGCTCTTGTCGTTGTTGCGACGCATCCCCGGCGCGACGGTCGTGGATCTCGACGGCGGCTGCTGCGGCCTGGCGGGATCATTTGGGTACGAGAAGGAGCATTACGAACTGTCGCTGCAAGTCGCCGAGCAGCGCCTGCTGCCGGCGCTGCGGACTGCACCGGGCGATGCGGCGATTGTCGCGCCTGGTTTTTCGTGCCGGATGCAGATTGCACATTGTACCGGCTGCACCGCTGTGCATCCGGCGCAGATTTTGCGCGAGACTCTCCTTGGGCACGATGAATCGAAGTCGGACGCGTCGCCGTAGTCTCAAGATGCGGGGCGAAGGCAAGAAAAACCCATAGTTGATCTCAAGACTACGCCTAAGAGCTTTGCCGCCTCTTCGGCTCGCGTTTCGCACAAGCAACACCATTTATACGTGAGCTATACTTGCCATAACATCAAGGTCAACACCCTAAAGACCAGGAGCTTTGCATAATGAGCCGAAAGAGTCTGTTCACCATCTTTGTGCTGGGCATTCTCGGGGCCATCGGAGCGTACTTCTTGGGCCGCGAGCAGGAGCGCATTCGTTCCTTGTACGGGACGGGTCCGCATGCTCTCACGGTCGCCGAGTTGGCGGAGAAGGGCTACGGCGAGTCCATCTGGCTCGACCTGAAGGACGTGGAACTCGGCAAGGACTACGTCGTCGAAAGCCGAAAAGGGAGCATCAGCGCAGTGTGGTTCCCGGCCTTCCCGAAGGGGAAGGCTGCCCAGGCCAAGTCGATCCAGGTCGTTCTGCGCTCGACTCGCTCCAAAAATGACGCAGAAATCCGCGAGCGCTTCGCCGGACGTTCGAGTTTCCGCGGCGCGGTCATCAACCCCATTCTGCTCCAGCCCTACGAACCTTATCGTCCCTTGTTCCAGCAAGCGTATCCCTCGCTAGCCTTGGCGCCCACAATTTGGGAAGTGGATATCGACTACACGGAGAAGCCGTCCGAAAAGTGGGCCACCGGATTCTATGCGGCTGCGGCTGGGTTGGGGGTCATCGGCATGATCTTCGGTTTTTTCGGCGTCCTCGGTTTCTCGTCCGGAAAACGCGCGGATTCCGGATTTTAGGAACGAAGGAAAATGGGGGCCGAATAGAATTGCGATCAAGTAAGGTAAAAGGAGCCAACGTAGATTTGCGATCTTATAGACCACAAATCTACGTTGGCTCCTTTTTCTTTTCACCTTCCGTTGTCTCGCCGTACTTTGGAAGCCGCAGCTGCAGCGGTCGACGTGGGGAAGTACAAGCCTTGAGAACGTCATCCGAGCCGCATACCGAGCGCAACAGAGTAAGCGGTTCTTGCTGCCGTTTACTCCGCTGCACATTGTGCGCGGCTCGGACGTAGTCGTATCCGCATAGCCGAACGTGAAACATTCATCTAAACTGGCGCAATTCGGGGAAATCTGGGGAGGATGCCGCCGTGAGCAGAGAACATCACCACTCGCACGACCATACGGAGCCGCCCGCGGATGTGGTGTTACGGGTCAAGGCGCTGGAGTCGCTGCTGGTCGAGAAGGGTCTTGTTGATCCGGCGGCGATCGACGTGCTCATCGACGCCTACGAAACCAAAATCGGGCCGCGCAACGGAGCCAGGGTGGTCGCCCGTGCCTGGGTCGATGCCGGTTTCAAAAAGTGGCTGCTGAACGATGCCACCGCGGCCATCGCTTCGCTTGGTTACTCCGGGCGACAGGGCGAACACATGAAGGTGGTCGAGAACACGCCCCATATCCACAACCTCGTTGTCTGTACCCTGTGTTCGTGCTATCCCTGGCCTGTGCTGGGCCTGCCTCCGGTGTGGTACAAATCCGCCCCCTATCGTGCCCGTGCGGTGGCCGATCCTCGCGGAGTCCTGAAGGAATTCGGCACGGAGTTGGGGGATGACGTGCAGATCCGCGTTTGGGATTCCACGTCTGAAGTTCGCTATCTCGTGCTGCCGGAACGTCCCGCCGGCACCGACGGTTGGACCGAGGAGCAGCTCGCCGCGTTGGTGACACGAAATTCCATGATCGGGGTGGAGCAGGCCAAGTCGCCGCGGGAGGTTGACAAACCGTCATGAACGGAGCACACGATCTAGGTGGCATGCACGGGTTCGGCCGCATTAACGCCGAGCCGGAAGCCGAGGAGCCTGTCTTTCACGCGGACTGGGAAAAGCGCGTCTTCGGCATGCAGCTGGCTGCCGGGGCCTTGAGGAAATGGAACTCAGACATATCGCGGCATGCTCGCGAACGCCAGCATCCGGTGGATTATCTGGGGCACAGCTATTATGAAAACTGGCTCGCCGGTCTGGAGAAATTGCTCATGGAAACGGGCCTCGTGACGGCGGAGGAACTGGCATCGAGCAAGGCAGCGCAGCCGGCCGGCGAGGATCTCCTGAAACATCGTCTCCACGCGGAAGCAGTCATCACCACCCTGACCCGCGGCTCCCCGGCGATGATGCCGGCGGACACGCCGCCGCGCTTTCGACTGGGCGACCGCGTTCGCGCCCGCAATCGGCATCCGACCGGCCACACCCGCGAGCCGCGATATGTGCGCGGCCGAGTCGGCGTGATCCACGAATATCACGGCACTCACGTCTTCCCCGATCTCAGCGCGGAAGGAGTGCGCGTAGGCCGGCATCTTTACGGCGTCCGCTTCGAGGGGCCGGAACTATGGGGCGAGAACGCCAACGGCAACAGCGCCGTCTATGTCGATCTATGGGAAGACTACCTGGAGCCTGCCTGATGCACCCGGTCACCGTGCCGATTCACGAACTTTCGGAACTGCCCCGCGACGAGGAAGGCCCCGTCTTCCATGAACCGTGGGAGGCCCACGCCTTTGCCCTGGCAGTGCGCCTCTCCGAGTCGGGCTGCTTCACATGGTCTGAGTGGGCGACAGCACTCAGCCACGAAATCCGTGCCGCGCAAGAACACGGCGATCCGGACCTGGGACACAGCTACTACCATCATTGGCTCAACGCGTTGGAGCGACTGTGCGCGGAAAAGGGGCTCGTCAACAACCTGGCGATGCACCGCCGCAAGGAGCAATGGCGACGGGCGTATCTGCATACACCGCACGGCCAACCGATCGAGCTATCGGCCGGCGGGGACGAAGAAGGGCACAAGGAGTAAGTTTTTCAGTTTGCCGAGTAAGGATTTTGACTTCATGCGAATCACCCTACGCTTCCCATTTATCATCATGGCGATCGTTTGCGTTTTGCTTTTCATCGTCGGTCCCATCGCCATCGGCGTGACGGTTTTGTTGCTAGCGCCTCCGGAAATCGGCATCCCAGTGGCCCTTGGAGCCGTAGCATTCAGTGCCTTCCTCGCCTGGGCCATGTCGTCCAGTTACCACTGGATCGAGGTTCAAGATGATGTGATTCGGGGCCGAAAGCTGCTAACGCGACGCATCGTTGAACGTCGCCTCGATGATATCGTCCGCATCCTGCCGCTGCACTCCAAATTAATGGGTGATCTGGAGAACGCTGTTCTGGATATCCTGCTCAAGACATCCAACCGCGGTTACGCGCTCCAATTTCGTGACGGCTTGAAGATAGGCCTCGTGCGGGGAGACATGGCTGGACTCAATGATTTTCTGCTGGTCTTACACGATCGTCTGGGCGAGCGGTGGGAGTCGCTAACGGTCTGAATCGCTAGCATTCCCGCTATATCCGAACAGCAGAAACGAAACAAGGCCGGGCGCTTCATCGACCGAAAACGTGGGATTGAAGAGACGTGCTCCCACCGTTGTATCGTAAGCGTGACGCGCACGAGATGAATCTCCTTGCTTCCCCCCATCTCGACAACCTAAAATCAAGTGCTTGCCTGTCGTCCCTCTGGGACGCCGGTCGCATCGCCCGCCGGATGAAGCGTGGAAGAGACATCCAACCAAGAGGGGCTCCGCATCATGTCCGCGACTCTCATCCTCCCGTCGCCGTTGCGCGCTCGACTGGGCGCGATCCGCCGGCGCATCCGCCTGTTGCGGGCAGTGCGCGGCTCTGCTTTGGTTGCTGTTACTCTTGGAGTTTTCACCGCGGCGGCCATGATGGTCGATTACTGGCTTGATCTTCCACCACTGGCCCGGCAGGTTCTCTTTTCGACCGGGGCGGTTGTGGGCGTGGGTTTCTTGCTACGCTGGGTGGCGGCGCCCTTGTGCCGGCGGATCAATCCGGCGACGCTAGCCGCCGTTATTGAAGAGAAATATCCCGATCTTGATGAGCGGCTCACCAGTGCCGTGGCGCTGGCAAATAGCGCCGGGGAAGGGAATGGCTCGCCGCTTCTCGTCGCCATGCTGCTGGAAGATACGGCGGCACGAAGCGGGCACCTCGATTTCCGTCCCGCAGTGCCGGCACGCCGGGTGGGGTGCCTTGTCGTTCTGGCGGGGGGGATCGTTTTGCTGTTGGCGGCGCCCACGTTGTTTTGGCCGCGGCAGTATGGCCAATTGATGCAGCGCTTCTTTCAACCTTGGACGGTTGCGCCGGATGCTCTTCCCTATGACATCGCCGTGTCACCCGGTAATACGATCGCCGCACGCGGCCGCGTTGTCACCCTGTCCGCTCATCTCACGCCGCGCGATGGGAAAACCCTTCTGCCGGATGCGGCCGTGCTCCTCTTGATCGATGCCACAGGTAAGCAGACCCGGCAAGCGATGCAGCGCGAGAGCAACGGCGATTTCAAGCTTGATTACAAGGCGGCGGGCGATGTTTCCTATCGCGTCGAAGCCGGCGAAATCGTCAGCGAATCGTACCGTATCACCGCGATTGCGCCGGTCGAATTGGCCGCCGATAGTCCAACCATTACGATCACACCGCCGGATTATGCGCGGTCGGTCAAGACGCGGGAAGCGTTGCATGGCTTGGTTGATCTCTCGATGCTGGAGCACAGCGGGGCCCGCTTCGATTTCTGCTTCACGCGGCCGGCCGTGGCAGCGTATCTGGAATTTAGCCGCGACTCGAAAGGCAACGCCGTGCGCCGGCCGCTTACTTTGAGCAAGGATCGTCAGACCGCGTCGCTGCAAATTTCGGATTTAATAGACTGTAAATATCGTCTTATCCTGGAAGCGGAACATGACATTCGCACCGAGCTTGAGGGCGGGACCATCCACGTCCAGCCCGATCAGCCGCCGTCCGTGCGCCGCTTCGCCGGCAAGGAGCCGCAGCGAGCCGTCTCGCCCTACGAGCGAATTCCGCTGGAAATCGAGGCGGCCGACGACATCGGCGTGGCCGGCATTGAGCTGGAGTATCGCATCAATGAGGATGAACCCGTACGTCAACCTCTGGAACTCCAGGGTGGCATCTCGCCTTCGGTCCTCGCCCGCCACGTTCTGGAGCTGGCCGGCAAAGTGAACGAAGACGATCGGATCTCGTATCGGTTTCGCGTGAGCGATAATCTACCCAAAGAGTTTAAAGGGCCGCACGTCATCGTCTATCCGGCTGACCGCTGGATGACATTGAAGATCGCGCGGGGCGGCGGTGCCCAGGAGCAGCAGGAAATCCTCACCCAGCGAGATAAGATCCATCGTCGTTTGCGGGCAATCCGTGAATCGCTGCTCCAGGAGAAGCACGATGTTGACAAACAGCGACAGGAGCTGCGCGATCAGGCGGATTTGCTGTCCGATCCGTTCGACGATTTCAAGCTGCTTCAAGATGAGAATCGGACCAATCAGAAAGCTCTGCGTGAAACGGCCCAGGCAGCCGATGCCGCGCCGGCGTTTCAACCCATCGCGGAGCGGGCGCGCGACGTGGCCGATCAGGAGATGCACAAGAGCCAGCAATCCCTGGATCAAGCGCCCAAGGAAGCGACACCGCGGAAGCGATTGCGCCAGCTCGACGATGCGGACAAACAGCTGGGTTCCGCGCTCAAACGGCTGGATGAGCTGATTAAGACGAACGATCAACTGGCGCAAGAACGGCTCGACCGCGCCAAGCTGGGGAGCTTGGCCGCGCGCGAGAAACGCTTGGCTGAGCAAGCCGCCGATCTGGCAGCGAAACATCCGGTGCTCGATCCCAAGGCGCGGGAATTGGCCGAGAAGATCAAGCGTGAACAAGAGGAGGCGGCCGCGGAGTTGGATCGCCTGTCCGAGCAGAGCAAGGCAGTGAAACAGGCGCTTGAGCAAGCCCGGGAAAAAGAGTCGCGGAACCTGGCCGAACGCGCGCGCAAGCTGGCCCAGGCCCAGCGTGATTTGGCGCGAGCGGAAGTACAGACGCAACAGCAGCGCAAGAAGGAACGGTTGGCGCAGCTGGTCCGCAAACAGCAGCGATTGGCCGAGAACAGCGCGAAGCTGGCGCGACAGACACGTTCCGCGCTTCCCGTGGCGCGAGCGGAGCCGCTCAAGCAGGAAGAGGCTCAGCGCGCCGCCGACGCGCTCAAGGACGGGAAGACCGACGAAGCCGTCCGCCGCCAGGAACAAGCCGCCAACGACCTGGAACGGCTGGCTCAGGCTTTCGAGCGGTCGGTTCGAGACTTGGCCGATCCCAAGGAAGCAGCCCGCCAGCTGGAACAGGCCAGGAAGCAGCAGCAGGAACGCTCCTCCAAGCCGGAGCGCGCTCAGGTCAGCTTGCCCACCCAGGAACAGGTCGAGCAAGCTCGCCAATTGGCCCGGCAACAGCGCGAGCTGCGCGAGGCCGTGCAGCGCGAAGCCCAGTCGGTTCCCTTTGAACGGCCAGTTGTGAGCGATCCTCTCATCGAGGAGCTGGTGCGGCAACAATCGCATGTAGCCAAGCGGGCAGAGGAACTGGCCCGGAACATCGGCCAGGAACAGGGCGAGGAAGCGGCGGTCTCACGTCAAGCCAGACAGGCTCAGAAAGAAGCGCAGCAGGCCGCGGCGAAGATTCAAGCCGGCGCTTTGCGGCAGGCCTACCAAGCGGGACAGCGCAGCACCGAGCAATTACGGAAACTCACCTCCCAATTGTCCCAAAACTCTCCTCGCAGCGATTCGCAATCTCCCGATACTCCGCGTCAGGCGCGACAGCTGGAAAACCTGCAACAGGACATCAACCGCCGCTTACAGCACTTGGCCGGCGATACCCGCGCTCAGATCGCTCAACAGCAGGCGCAACAGCGCCGACTCCAGAAAGAAACCGACGAATTGAACCGGCAATTCCAGGACTTGGCTCAACAGCCGCGGCTTTCGGGTCCGATGCAGGGGTCGTTGCAACGTGCAGCCGAGTACAGCCGGCAAGCTCATCAGGCGATGGATGAAGCCGGCCAGCAAGCTCAACGCGGCGAATTCCCGGCGGAACGGCAATCGCAGGAACGAGCGGCGCAGGCGCTGGAGCGGGCCGCCCGCAACGCCTCGGAAGCGGCCAATTCATCGAAACGCGCCGCCGCGCAGGCTGGCCGTCCCAAATCCGGTTCGGCCCAGGCGGGCGATGCGTTGGCGAAAGCGAGCCGGCAGATGGCTGCCGCCCGGGGACAACTTGAGCAAGGCCAGCCCGCCCAAGCCGGTACGTCCATGCGGCAAGCAGCCCGGTCCTTGGCGCAGGCAGCCGGACAAATGGCCGCCGCGCCGGGACAGCCCGGCCAACCACAATCCTCCCCTGGACTTGGCATCCAGGCCGGCGGCTTGCCCGATCTCAGCGCCTATGGATTGGAAAAAGCGACATATGCCGGCAAGTCCTGGGGCGAACTGCCCGGCGAGCTGCGAACCAAGATCGTGCAGGACATGAAGGCACGCTATGGCGATGATTATGCTCGAATGATTAAGTCTTATTTCGAGCAAATCGCCGACACGAAGAGGAAAGATGACAAGGTGACAAGGTGACGGGGTGACAAGTGAGGCGAGATTCTATGATGCGGATTACATCACACCACGGGGTTACGCTTTTGCTGGCTCTTTTCGTCACCTTGTCACCTTGTCACCTTGTCACCCTGTCATCTTCAGCCGCGGATGAAGACACCGCGCGCACCGATCGCGCTATCGAACGCGGCTTGGAAGCGCTGCAACTCATGCAGAACAAAACCGAGGGGTATTGGCGCGATCGACACAATCGCCCCAATCCCGCCGTCACCGGCCTCGCCGTCATGGCCTTTCTGTCCGCCGGTCATGTACCGGGCGAGGGGCGGTATAGCGCGGTTGTCGAGAAGGGCATTCGCTGGGTGCTGCGCAGGCAGCGCGCTAATGGGTTGATCGCCGACGACGGCAATCAGGAAATGTATCAGCACGGCATCGCCACGCTCATGCTGGCCGAGGCCGCCGGCATGACCGACGCCGACATCAGCGAGCATCTCCGCAAAGCCGTTGCCAAGGCGGTGCGCGTCATCCTCAAGGCCCAACGTGCTCAAAACGCCGACCGGGGCGGATGGCGCTATCACGTCTTCGGCCAGGATAGCGACATGAGCGTCACCGGCTGGCAAGTGATGGCCTTGCGGGCCGCGCGCAATCTCGGCTGCGACGTGCCCGCGGAGTCCATTGACCGCGCCGTCGGCTACATCAAACGTTGCCACGACAACGGCGGCGGCGGGTTCCGTTACCAGCCTTTCGGCAGCGTGACGGTTGCCTGTACGGGCACCAGCATTCTTGCCCTGGAGATTGGCGGCAAGGAGCATCATCACTGCCAGGAGGCGCTGCGTGGCGGCGCCTATCTTCTTCGCAAGGAAAACTTACCGCACGCGGGGCAGGAATGGTTCTTCTACTCGATTTATTACGGCTCGCAGGCGGCTTTTCAGCTGGGCGGCAACTACTGGACGGTGTTCCGTCCTCGGCTGCATGACGTGCTGTTCCGCATGCAGAGTAGTGGCGGCTTCTGGGATGGGCGCAGCTCCGACGCACAGCAGGGCGGCCGCGCCTATTGCACCGCGATGGCCATCCTCGCATTGACAGTGGAGCATCGCTTTTTGCCCATCTATCAGCGTGGCTCAGACGAATGACTGCGAATGACAAGGTGACGGGGTGACAGGGTGACAGGGTGACAAGGTGAGAGAGGAACATGGACAAGATTCAGACGCATCGCGATCTGGAAGTGTATCGGAAGGCTTTTGAAGCTGCGATGCAAATCTTCGAGCTATCGAAGTTGTTTCCGCGCGAGGAAATCTACTCGCTCACGGATCAGATTCGGCGTTCTTCCAGGTCCGTCTGCGCGAACTTGGCAGAGGCGTGGCGAAAGCGGCGCTACGAAGCAGCTTTCATCAGCAAGCTCAGTGATTCCGAGAGTGAAGCGGCAGAAACGCAGGTCTGGCTAGAGTTCGCAGTCAAATCCGCCTACATGGATCGCGACCAGGCTGCGAGGCTCTATCAAATCTACGATCAAGTCATCTGTACGATAGTGGGAATGATCAATCACACCCAGACATGGATTCTCCGCCCCAGGTGATGTCACCCTGTCACCTTGTCACCCTGTCACCTTGTCACTTTTTGTCATCCTGCGACGTCGGTGCGGCGCGCGGAAGATCTTTCCGCTGATTCGGGCTATTCATGCCTTTCTCCTTGTCGCCGCCGCAGCCCGGCGTCAACACCAGCAACAAGATCAGCATCAGAGAATACGTGAAGGCTTTCATGGTTCGCTTTAGCTCAAAACGGAACAGGGCCAGTCGTGACGAACACGACTGGCCCCGGGTTACTCCAAGATTGACGCGGAGGAGTGCCTACTACTTCGGCTTCTCGTCAGCCTTTTTCTCAGCAGGCTTGGTCGAGGGCTTGGTGTCGCCGCAGCCAATGGAGCCAGCGCAAACGAAAGCAGCGAGGAGCATCAACGCGATCAGCTTCTTCACGGTAAAACCGTCCTTTCCACAAAATATTCGTTCGGTTCTTACGATCCCATAACCATTTAGGGGATCATCCCAGGGTGGAGGCCACCCACATTTCGCCTCGTCTCCGTCTGTGAAACGATCATGTTACGGCAGGGGTAAGCACGCGGCAAGCCCCTGCCATGAGTTTTCTCACCAAAGGATTACTTGGCGGGTTTCTTCTCGTCGGGCTTCTTCTCGTCGGGCTTTTTCTCTTGAGGCTTCTTCTCGTCGGGCTTCTTCTCGTCAGGTCTCTTCTCGCTGGGTTTCTTCTCGTCAGGTTTCTTCTCGTCGGGGCGCTTCTCTCCACCTGGCGTCATCGGGCCTTTATCGCCACCAGGCGGTCCCTTCTTCGGGCCACTCTCCTTCGGGGCGCCGCCGGTGCTCGGCTTCGTGGTGGACGGTGGGCAACCGGTTGTCATCGCGAGCAGGCCGCCGACGATGAGCATTGCGAGCAGCTTCTTCATGGTGATTTCATCCTTCTTTCTGTACACTTTCGGAAGCGCGAACGCTCCCGCCGCTCGCCCCGCTGGCGAGCTGTCCAGAAGTAGGATGCGCCGTTTGTGAAATTATTCCCAAAAAATTCACGACACGGCAAACGAATGACATAAGTAGGGTCCAGAGCGGAAGTTTATGCTGGCATGACGGCCGATCCCCGCGTAGGGTAAAGGTCGCATTGCCGCAGCGCCCGGCGAGCGGGGTCGCGTTAGCGCCCCGAGACGCGGGGCGCTAACGCGACCCCGCTCGCCGGGCGCTGCGGCAGTGTGAACGTTTTTTCCGCGGGGCAGGGAATAAATCGCTCCGTCGAGGTTCCTTAATGATAGAGGGACGCGCATCATGGCTAAGCCCGGCAGTCCACAAACGATCCAGCGGCTGGTTGAGGATTACTATGAACCGCTGTATCGCTATGCCTATCGCCTCTCCGGTTCGCCGGTCGATGCCGAGGATCTGACGCAAGAAGCATTCTGCAAGGCGCAGCTGAATTTCGGCCAGCTCCGCGACCCAGCGCGGGCCAAGCCGTGGTTGTTCAGCATCTTGCGCAACGCCTATTTGCATCGCGCCCGTGCCGAGCGGCAGCAGCCGTGCGTCTCTCTGGAATGTGTCGGCGACCTGGCCGAGCCGTTGCCTCCCCAACTGCCGGACATCGACCCGGAACGATTGCAGCATGCGCTGAACGAACTGCCGGAAGCATTTCGGACGCCGATTGTTCTGTTCTATTTCGAGGATTTTGGTTATCGAGAGATTGCCGAGCAGATGGATCTGCCGATCGGTACGGTAATGTCTCGTTTGGCGCGAGCCAAGGCTTTTCTGCGCGTTCGACTTTTCGAGCCGGACGCCTCGGTATTGGCCAATGGCCGCGCCCCTCGGAGGGCGACCGATGGATTGTAAAACCGCCCGACTGTTGCTCGACTTCGCTCGCCCACAGGCGCGCGAGCTGGAAGCGGAAGAGGCAGAAGCGCTCGAAAGCCACCTCGACCACTGTCCCGATTGCCACAGTCAGGCACGCAGCGAACGTGTGTTCGATGAGCGTCTGGGCAAAGCCATGCGCCAGGTCGAAGTCCCGGCCGGACTGCGCGACCAGCTGCTGGCCCGGCTGGAGTCCGCGCGCGGCGACTGGTACCGCCAGCGCTTCGCCCACGCCGCCCGACTGTGCGCTGCCGCTGCCTTGTTGCTGGTAGTGGGCTGGTTCGGCTTGTACTGGGTCCGCGAACATTGGGTAACGCCCATCGATACCCAGCGGGTGGCCAACGCAATTGCCAACGATGCCACGGAAGATCCGAAAGCCCGAACGGAACGACAGCTCAAGGCGCTGGGGACGGAAACGCTACTCCCGATCTATTTCGATTACCACTTGTTGGCCTGTCCCCCCTTCCTGACCGAATTGCCGGGCTATCCCGGCCGCATGGTCCCGAGCCTTCTGTTCGTTCGGAATAGTCGAGTGGCGCGCGTTTACCTCATTCGGGAAAATGCGATCCCCGAAGGCACGCCCCATGCCATCGATGGCAGCAGTTTCAAGGCGGAATTATGGGGTGAGTCGGGCGAACCCTATCGCTATCTCATCATCCACGACGGCGACGACCTGGATTGGCTGCGACCGCCGATGCCCGACAGGGCTTAAAACAATTTCACCACGGAAAAGACGGAAGAGACAGAAAAAGACAAAAAGAGAATAAGTAAAAAGTTTGTCGCACAATCATTCTCTTTGTTTGGTTTTTTTCCGTGTTTTCCGTGGTGAAATGGATTTTTGGATTGCGGATTCGATGTATTCGATGATCGCCGCGGCGACGTTGACGCCGGTGGTTTTCTGAATGCCTTCCAATCCGGGCGAGGAATTCACTTCCATCACCATTGGTCCTTCATTGGACTCGATCAAATCGACGCCGGCCACGGTCAGACCCAGGCAGCGCGCCGCGGCCAGAGCGGTGCGGCGATACTCGGCCGGCAGACGGAGCTTCCGCGCCGTGCCGCCGCGATGAATGTTGGAGCGAAACTCGCCCGATACGGCCTGCCGGCGCATCGCCGCCACGACCTTGTTGCCGACCACCAAGGCGCGAATGTCCGAGCCGCCTGCCTCCTTGATGTATTTCTGGATAAGGATATTCTGCTCCAATCCGTGGAACGCCTCGATGACCGAATGGGCCGCCATCGCCGATTCGGCCAGCACCACGCCGATGCCCTGCGTGCCTTGCAACAGCTTGACCACAACCGGCGGTCCCTCGACCTGCTCGATGCAGTCGGGCACGTGTTCCGCCTGCCGCGTGTACACCGTCGGCGGCAAACCGATGTCGTGCCGGCTCAATAGTTGCAGACAGCGCAGCTTGTCGCGCGAGCGGGCAATGGCCTGCGATTCGTTGAGGCAATAGACGCCAAGCATCTCGAACTGACGGACGACGGCGAGGCCGAAGTAGGTGATCGAGGCACCGATGCGCGGAATGACGGCGTCCACCGGTCCAAGCGGCTTTCCCTGGTAGAGCAACTCAGGATTGCGGCGGCTGACGAGGATGTCAAACTGTAAAGTATCGAGGACGCGCACCTCATGGCCGCGCTCGCGGGCCGCTTCGGCCAAAGCCCGCGTGCTGTACAACTCTTCGCGCCGCGACAGAATGACCAGGCGCATACGAAGATCCTCTCTATTCCGTTGGCCATTTCTTCAGCAAATATTTGCGGCTGACATCGACAAGAAAATCATTCGCCAGCGCTTCGCGGCCGAGGATCATGCGATAACGCATGGTCGAGCGATTGGTGATGGTGATGCGGATGCGCTTATGGACCGGTCCGATGCGTACTGCCGTCTCGACAAGCGGCCGCTCTTCGGTTATTCCCGACGTATTTCGGACAACGACCGTCCTCAATACGGGCGTGTGAATGCGGGTGAAACGTCCGGGATGGCGGCGATCGAGCGCGAGATACAATGTCGCCATCAGTCCGCCGCCGGCCGTCTCTTTCAGTTCGTAGCGAGCCACATCAAGGGCCGAGGTGCGGGCGCCGGTGTCGATCTTGACGCGGATGCGCCGCAGATCCCATTCGGTGAAGTGAAGATGCTCCTTCCAGCCGATGGGCAGCAGCTGCCGGTTCGACGAGACGGTGTCGTGCGGGTGCGCGGACGGTTCCAGCATGTTGGTTCCTCCTTAGATAAATTTCCACGATCCGGACCGCGAGGGTCAGCGAGCGCATCACCTTGACTTTTCGCTGACGCTCTCGGTTCGGACGGACGTTGCTGTCTCGTCGCGGCGGTGCCGCCGCCATTGTTGCCATTGCAATATGCCGAGGACGGCCACCACCATCCCCGTGATGAAACTGACCGCCAGTTGCCGCCAGTCCGGCAGGGCCGTGCCGAGGCGTGGGGCCGGCGTTCCCTGAGTCGTCGATCGCTCAGCGGGCGCCAAGGCTTCAGTCGAGATGGCGGGATTTGCCGACGCCGCCACGCCGCCGATTTCGTTGGCCGCGACGCCGATCGCCGGCGCCAGCAGAGCGCCACGCGGCGAGAGCGACCATAACAGCTGCTTGCGAAGATTATCTCCTGGTCCACTGCTGTCCGCGAACAGCACCTTGTACGCATTGACGGATTCGCGGAGAACCACATGATGCTGCCGAAGTTCGCGATTGGAGGCAAGCTGTTTACAAAAATCCAATACGGAGAAGGCCCAATCGACCTGGCCTCGCGCATTCAGCAGTTCGCCGTAAAGCCAGTTCAAACGCGGATCGAGCGGGCGCCAAAGCAGCAGTTGCAGCACGATCCTCTCCGCATCGACGGGCAGCTTATTCCATTGTTCGAAGGCGATGCCGCCGGCCTCGTAGTTCCCGCTGGAGCCGACGAAGCGAACGTTGCCGAACAAGTCATCCAGAGGTGGCAATTCGTTGACGGATCGACCTCCATTGCGAATTTGCTCGCGCTGGCGCAATCGCATCAAGGTCAGCGCATATTGTTCGGCGTGGCGATACCAGGAGGATTCCCAACGGTTCCAGCCAGGAAACATCGCGGGCCAATTCCGCAGCCCTTGCGTTTGTAAGTCGATGGCGCGCTGCAATAGAGCATCATCTTCCTGATATGCACTGGCCAGGTTCAGCAGTAGCAGGAAATAGACCGAATCATCCGGCGGCACGACGCGCAGCGATTCCTCTAGCAACTCCCGCGCCTTGGGAAAGCGTCCCATGCGGATCAGACAGGCGCCCATGTTGACGCGATCAGTCGGCGTGAGCAGGCCGTCGCGCTGCCGCGTCTCAAGATCCGCCAATTGTTTTTCGTAAGCGGCCCGGAGAGAATCGGCTTTATATGGAGCTTTCGCGGCATCATGAACCGCGCGCAGTTCACCTAAATGCACGAGGACGCGCCAAATCGGATCGAGAGCGTTCACTTGAGCGTAATCTCTTGGATACTTTCGGGGCGCATCGAGATTGTAGACGCCGGCCTGGAGCGAGCCAGCCTGCGCCAGTATCCCCATCAGGATTGCCGCACTCAGTACGATTCGACGCATGGTCCTACCTCATCCCCGCCTGTCGCGGGGTTGGCCCCATTTGCCCATTCCTCCGCCGTGATCGGCCGTCCGCCCGTTAAATTGGTCCACAGGCATAACGGCGTGTACACAAATCCCCAGGGAATGCACCACCAGCCGAGCAAGAGCGAGAGGACCGTGTATGGAAGTCCTTTGATCCAGCCGCGCTGTCCCGGTCGAAGCCGCACGACGGTGCTGGGTCGGCGCAAGCTAATGAAAACTAGCGAGATACAGTATTCAAAAAAAACCAGGCGTTCCCCGGCGACGGAGTCCGGGAGAGGCCGGTTGTCCTGTCCGGGCTGCCGCATGATTCGATCGTCCTGCCGGGTCTTCGAGGGGTCAACGCTGTCCTGCTCGTTGCGTCGATTCATTGTAGCAAAAATCGCGGCGAGCGGGGTCGCGTTAGCGCCCCGAGGGGGGTTCTCGGGGCGCTAACGCGACCCCGCTCGCCGACAGTTTGGGTTGACTGGTTTGTAATGTCGGGCACAATAGGGAATAGGCGGGTTCGTCCGTTTGTGAGGGATTTACCCCCCGCTATCTGCAGGAGCTGAGTTGAAGCAGTCTACCCGCTTCCGACTCCGCGTATCCTCTCGAAAGGATCCATCTACATGACCCAGGCGATGTTGACTCGTTGGCTCGGAGCCGTGCTGGCGCTCGGGCTGCTGGCGCTCCCCTTGCGAGCTGAACAACCCCAAGCTGAAAAGGACAAGACCTCTCAGCCCTACGTGGTGCTGGTCGGCATCAGCAACTACGCGGACAAACAAATCAAACCCCGCCCCCATGCCGAGGACGACGCCAAGGCCCTCTTCGAGGTGTTCACTAACAAGAAGTATCTCGGCGCCGACGCCGCGCACAGCCGGCTGCTGTTGGGCGATTCGGCCAAGGTTCCCGGCAGTCAACCCGCCACGCGCGACAACATTCTGAAATCTCTGCATTGGATCGCCGACAACGCCAAGTCCAATGACCTGGTCATTTTCGGCTTCTTTGGCGAGGGCGGTCCGGTCGGCGATACCGGAGCGCACCGCTGCTATTTCGCCGCGGACTCGACGTTTGAGGGGCGCGACAAGAACGCAATCGCCGCCTCGGAAGTCGGCGAAGCGCTCAAGAACCTCAAAAGCCAACGATTCTGCGTCTTGCTCGACGTGAATTTCAAAGGGTTCACCACGACCGACAAGAAAGTCGCCGAGCCGACCCTGGGCACGAACCCTTACAAAGAATTTCTCGGCACCGAGGACAACGAGGAAGAAGCGGCCAAACCTGGCCGGGCTCTGTTCCTGGCCAACCTCGGCCTGGCGCCCTCGCTTGATCTGAAAGACCACGGCGTCTTTGCCGAGGCGCTGTTGAAGGGGCTTAAAGGCACCGCCGACAAGGACGGCTACGAGCCGGACAGTGTGATCACGGTCGATGAATTGATCGAGTATCTCGAAAAAGAGATGCGCGAGCAAATCCGGACGAATGCCAAAACCAAGGAGCAACGCGATCAGTATTTCGTTCCCCTGGTGGGGCGCGGCAATCATTATGTCCTGACGCACAATCCCGACGTGGCCGCCAAGGTTAAGGAGCAAGAGGACAAGTTCGCCCAGATGGTCAAGGACGGCAAGGTGCCCCAGAAATACGTCGAGGAGGGCAAGATGCTCTTGGGCCGCATGCCGCGGCTGGAGGCGCAGCGCAAGCTCCGCAAAGACTATCAGGCGCTCCTGGGAGGCAAGGTCGATCTCGACAAGTTCGTCAGCGAGCGCAAGGAAATTGTCGAAAGCACGAAACTGGACAGTAAGGATGCGCAGGAATTCGCCGAAAAAGTCATGGAGGCCATCAAGATCATCACACGCGTCTACGTCAAGAAACTCGATCCCCATGACATGGTCGCGTGGGCCATCAAGGGGCTGTATCGGCAGGCGGATGTAACCGGCTCGATGCCTGTCCTGTTCCCCAACAAGATCCCCGGAAGGATCGAGGCCCGGCTCAAAGACATTGCCGACATGAATGACGAAGACTTGGCCCAGCTCTTGGCCGAAGCCCGCGAGGCGCTGGGCAAACGGGAAGATCTCGATAAGCACAAGGACATCGACTACACGCTCAAGCGGATGCTCTACAAGCACACCGATCCCTACACGACGTACATCGATAAGGAAGAGAAGGAACGGATGAAGCGGGAGATTGGCGGCCGATTCCCCGGCGTCGGCATCCAGATCCGCAAGGACAGCGCCACCGATCAGCTCCTCGTCGTCACGCCGCTCAAGGGCAGCCCGGCCTACAATGCGGGCATCCAGGCCGGCGACTTGATCACCGCGGTCACTCGCTATGTCGATAGCGAAGGCGAGCCGATCAAACCGCCGGAAGTCCTCCCCACTAAGGGAATGAAGCTGTCCGAGGCCGTCGATAAGATCACCGGGATACCCGGAACCAAGGTCGCTCTCACCATTCAGCGCGAGGGCGAAGAGAAGCCGTTGGTGAAAGAGCTGAAGCGCGCCATCGTCGATGTCGAATCGGTCTACGGCTACAAACGCGGCTCCGACGACAACTGGAACTACTGGATCGATCCGGCTAACAAGATCGGCTACATCCGTCTGACCCAGTTTGCCAAGAACAGCTACCGCGACATGCAAAAGGTCATGCAAGAGCTGGTGGAGTCCGGCGTCAAGGGATTCATCCTTGACCTGCGTTTCAATCCGGGCGGCCTGCTTGACGTTGCATTCGATATTTCTGACTTGTTCATTGACGACGGCGTGGTTGTCAGCATCCGCGAGCGCGGCAAGGCCGAGAAGGAGCTTACCGGCAATTCGCGCGGCAGCCTGCTCGATTTCCCGATGGTCTGCCTGGTGAACGGCTACAGCGCCAGCGGCAGCGAGATTGTGGCGGCCTGCTTGCAGGACCACGATCGCGCCTACATCATCGGCGAACGCAGCTACGGCAAGGGCAGCGTCCAGCACATCCTCGATTTTGACGGCGGCGAGATCAAAGTGACGACCGCCACCTTCTGGCGGCCGAGCAAGAAGAACCTCAATAAGTCCAGCACGGGCGGCAAGGAAGAGGAGGAGTGGGGCGTCATCCCCAACAAGATCCTCAAGCTCTCGGCCAAGGATCGCGTGGACCTGGAAGAGCATCTGACAGCTGCGTCGGTCATCCAGCGCAAGGACAAGCCGGCCGAGGTCAAAAAGTTCGAGGACAAGCAGCTCGACGAAGCCCTGAAATACCTACGCGGCCAAATCCAGACGGCTCGCGCTGGGGTGAAGAAGTAGAGCTAGGTCCGTCTATGCTTGGATGATCGACAAATCCAGTCACGCTTGCCAGGCCCATGAGGTAATCCTCATGGGCCTTCTTTTTCGCCTCAAGTTTGGTTGCCGGGCCGCCCTTGCTGGCGCATGATTGGTTCGCGGACAGCTGCATCTCAAAAGGCGAGCGGGGTCGCGTAAGCGCCCCGAGAGCTTCCAACTCGGGGCGCTTACGCGACCCCGCTCGCCAGCGAGAGAAACCCGGCGTCTGTCCGGATACCACCCGTCTATTGCTCCCGTTCTGGGAATGAGAATGCGATAAGGGGACCGCACATGAAACGGTTTCGTTTGGCGGCTTCGGCAACGCTGGTAGGCGTCTTATTTTCGGTAGGGTGCGCAAGCCCCTGCGGTGGCTGCCGAGACGGCATCTTTCAACGAATGAGTATGTTCCGGGCGCGCAGGGCTTGCCCATGCCCGTGTGAATGCTGTAGCAGTTGTTGTGGAGATGGGGCTCCCTTCGCCGGCGCCGGACCCGATTTCGGCGATGGTCCCATGTTGGAGCCGCCCGGCCCGCCGATGTCGGCCGTCCCGCCGCCAGGAATGGCGGCGCCAGGAATGGCGGCCCCGGGAATGGCGATGCCAGGAATGGGGGAGCCGGGTATGGCGGTGCCAGGCCCGTTTCCGAGCGCGCCCCTGGGAGTACCCTCCGTACCTCCGGATTCGGGTCGCACAATTCCGATACCCAACGGCGCGCAGCCCTTGCCCGCAGGGCCTTCGTCGCGTGTTCGCAGTCGGTAAGGACCATCCAGATCTTGGCGAGCGGGGTCGCGTAAGCGCCCCGAGGAAATCTCTCGGGGCGCTTACGCGACCCCGCTCGCCCCTTTAAATCTCTCGGGGCGCTAACGCGACCCCGCTCGCCATAAGTCACTTCTTCCCCTGCACCAGCTCCTGGAACGCCCGGCATAGTAAGGGGGCCGTGTTCGGTCCGAGACTGTTGACCTCGCCGTACTGGGATTTCTTGCGGCCGTAGCAGAAGGGCGCGTTCTCATCCCATTGGCGTTTCGGAATGATGTAGCCGATTTCATCGCCGGCCAATCCAATGAGCATCCGGTGCGGGGCGCGGAGTTGTTTGTAGATCGCCGGCTCGACGGGTGCATCGGGAAAATCGGCTCCGGGATCGACCGGTTCCTGCACTCTGTCGAGTACCAATTCCGGATAAATTTCCCCTGGAATGGCGGCAATCTCGAGATCGCCCAAGCGCAGCCAACCAATCTCCGTGCGCGTACACAGCGGCTTGTCCGCCTTGGCCTCGTGGGCCGGCTCGGCCTTGTACGGATCGCCGCTCCACAAGAAAGCCTCGCGCTGGACCACGCTGAGCTGCCGCGCCAGCAGAAAGAGTTTGTTGTCCAGCGGCAAATACACGAGCCGCTGTCGCGCTTGCAACGGCGTCAGTTTCACCGGCCTCGCTGCTTGGAGAGCGCGATCCGCAACCGCGGCCAGAAGCTCACCGTAGCGCTCGGTCTTCTCGAACGTGCCGTCATCCAGCACCTTGCCGGCGGCGCTCTTGATCTCGACGCGCAGCGAGGTCATCAGTCCGCCGACGGTGCCGGTCAGATACACGACAGGACAGCGATGCTTCGCTCGTAACGTCTTGACGGTCGCGCCGACGAAATCGGCGCTGATAAGCGTGTTCTTGTCGCCGAGCGTTTCGGGATGGCAATTCCACTGCACCACGATCCCGGCCGGTTTATCATCTTTATCGCGGAACTCCAGGGCGACAAGTTCATCATGCTTGACATAAGGCTCGCGGGAATCATGCAGCAGCTCCGGCGCGTGAGCGCTGCCTATGCGGGCGTGAATAACCTTGCGGTTGGAATCGGCTGCCTTCACCGCGGCGGCGATTTGCTTTTCCACAAAGGCGATGTATTCTCCATCGACGCCGCTTTTGAAGGGACTGGTCCCCCACAAACCGAGCGTGTCCGGCCCCTCGTGATTGTGGGTACTGGAAACGAGGATGAAACTGAAACCCGGCAATCGTTGACGGACGCTTTCGACTTGGGGATGGAAGAAGCCAACCAGATCGATGGACACGAGGGCGATTTTTTCCTTGCCATGTTGCAAGACGACGGCGCGAGCCATGAGCGGATCGTGAACTCCGGTCGCCTTGCGATTGTGGCCGAACCCGGCCATGAAAATCGCTTTTTCCTTCACGCGCGGCGTGATGTCCATCTCCGAGAAGCCGGCTTGCAGCTCGTCGTCGGCCGGCGCATCGGCCCCAAGAAGAGATAGCGGACAAAAGACGATGAAGAGAACGGCGAAATAGCGCGGCATGACCGGGACTCCTTTCATTCGTGCAAGATGGTCCAAGCTCGAAACGTCCGCGAGGAAATGGAAAGGGAAGAATGCCTTCGCTAACGCTTCAGGCTTTGACATTTTATATTCGAGTGCCTTCCGGTGGCCTCACTTCGTGTCCAATGACATTTCCTGTCCCCTCATTTTTGTCTATTCTCATTTTTGTTGGCTTTTCTCGGCATCCTCTTTGGTTTGCTATATGTATCACGGTTCCAGCGATCCTCGCAGTGCGGCGCGTTCGCGCGAGACGCTTGCCGAGTTCAGCCCGGAGGCCACGGCCCGCATGGTCCTCGCGCGCATTCGCAAGCTGCTCGATGCCTATGTGCCGGGGCTGCCCATCGAACGCGGCCGGGCACCGGACGCGCTCACGGCAGCGCTGAATGATCCTGGGCTGGAACGAGAACGTCTGTTCGTTCTCGGTTGGCTGCATTGGCTCAACGACGATCCAACCGCGGCAGAGCCGCTCTTGGCCGAGGCGCTGCGGCTTGCCAAGGAGCAGAATGCCGGCGAAGCGCTGGCGGAGGCGGCGTATTGGAGCAGCCGCGTGCGGCTGTTGCTGGGACGCGGAGAGGCGCTGACAGAGTATGAACGAGTCCTGCGCTCGCTGAGCGGATCGCCGCGAGCGGCGGCCTGGCTCGTCGATCTGCTGGGGCGCGCTGGTCGGATCGATCGTGCGGAGCAAGTCTGGAAGTCGGTGCGCGGCAATCGTCGAGTGGCCGGCTGCGTCGAAGGGCCGTTGCTCGAGGCCCGTATGCTGCTGCGCCGCGACGAACTGACGACGGCCGAGCGCCTGCTCAGCGAGACGGCGCCGGCGAGTGGGGTGGTCTGGGTCGAACAGATCCTGCTGCGGGCGTGGATCGCGGCAAGTCAGAAACAAGCAGAGAAGGCGCGGGAGTTGTTGAGGCAGGCACGGGAAGGGCCGTACCCGGCGGCGGCGCTGCGAGAGTGGACGGCGAAAATCGAGCAGCGGCTTGGCGGCGAAGAGAAGACGGAGCAAAGCCGGGTGCCGTCGGCGCTCCATGATTTTCTGCGCGGACAACAAGCGCGGAGGGAAGGGCGAACCAAAGAGGCGATCGCGGCCTATCGCGCCGCGCTGGACAGCCTGCTGGCGCAGTCGTTCGCGCGCTATGGCCTGGCGCGATTGGGACAAGAAAACATCGACGTCTTGCTCGAGAGCCGGCCGGGATTGTTCCTGGCCGTTCGCTGCCGCGCGCTTGGGGCTTTGGAGCGCTTTCGCCGCCGGCAGGCAAACCCGGCAGAGTATCTCGATGCACTCCAGCACGCCGTCGTTCACGGCTATCACGACGAAGCCGCCGAGCATTTCCGCGGCGTCGCCGTTGCCCTTCAACAGCGCCAGCCTGATCCCGCCGCCGTGCGCGAGTTGGCCGCGGGACCATGTACGGATGCCGCCGAGCGCAATGCTTTCCGCGCCGCGCTGGAATTGGCCGTGGGCCGCTTACCCGCCGCCGATGCGCAAGAGTTGTTGCTCGACTGGATGAAGCGATCCGATCTGACGGAGGAACTGCGAGCAATTGTTGATCGGCAGCAGCTGCGTTTGGCGCTCTTGACAGGCGAATCCGCCCACGCTCCGAGGGCGGATTCGCCCACCATGCGTTTGTGGCAGGCGGCACAGCGTTTCGATCCGCAGTCCGCCGAATCCGAGCGCTGGTGCGATGAGGTGCGTGAGCTGCGCACGCATGTACGCACGAGAGGATTGGCGCAGGCGCTGCTGTTGCAAGAAGCAGCCCAGCGCGGCGATGCGGCGGCGGTGTTAGCTCTGCTCGAAGAAATCGACAATTGGCGCGGCTTGCCAACGCCGCCGAATTTCCTGTTGCGGACACTGGAAAGCATCGCCGCCGCACACTCCCATCACCCGGCCTGTCGGCACGGATTGGCGCGATGGCTACAAGTTTGGGAGCCGTCTTCTCTCGGTCAGAATGGAAAGACCCTGATGATGTTGGCGGGTTTGACGCCCATGAATGCCGCCACAGCGGAGGCCCCGCCCGGCGTGCCGGCCGTGCCGTGGTTGCTGCACCAGGCGGCCCGCGCGATCGGCAGCGATGACGCCCTCGAGTCGCTCGCATACATCCGCCGCGCCCTCGCTCTCGATGCGGAGCTTGCGGGGACAAATGCGCCGATTGTCCGCGAGGCCTTACCGGAGTTGGAGCGCCGCGCTCGCGCTCAACGACTGGCTGTGGCCATGCAGCCGGAAGGCGAAGCTGCCCCCATCGCGGCCGGCGTTCTCATCGATGCAGTGGATGCGCTGGCGGAATTGCCGGATGGTTCGATCGTGCTCGACGCTCTCGATACGGGAGATGCCGCGGCGATACGCGCGCATTTGGAGACGCTGTGCGAGACGTCCGGTCTTTCGCCGCGCTTGACACATCATCTTGCTCTGCTGATGCTCCGCGCCGCTCGTGTTCTCGAGGAGCGCGACGACAGCGCGAGTGCCGAGCCGTACTGGAGACGCGCCTGGCAGTGCTGGCTGCGCTATCTTGCTTCCTCCGATCATCCCATGCTTCTCGACTTTTTGCTGCAACAGCATCGACATCGCGTCAACGATCTGCTTGCCCGTAATGCCGTCGATGCCGCGCGCCGGCATTGGGATCTCGTGCGCGATCTGCCGGCCCGCGCCGCCCGTATCGATCAGGAACTTGGCCGCCATCTCGCCGAATGCGTCGAGCAATTCCGCGAAGAATTGGCCACGGAGTATCTGCTTACAACGCGAGAGTCGATGCGCTTTGGCGCGGTCCCGGAGGGCTGGCGTGCCGACTATGAAAAGGGTCTGACGTATCTGCGGCGCCTGCTCAGTTTGGATCGCGACAATCTCCGGCTGTTGGTCGCCCTCGTCGAAATCTGCAATGACTGGTTTCTCGATCTGTATCACCAAAACGACACCGCGATGCTTCGACGGCAGCTCGATCGTTTCACGCCCTTCGCGCAACAACTGGCCCGGCGCATCGACGAGAGGCCAAGCGACTTGCCGGCCCGTGTGGCGCTGTCGGACTACTGGAAGTTTCGCGGCTTCCTCGCTGCTGACCGCGAACAAAAAGCTGCGCTCTACCGCGAAGCGCTGCGCTTCAACCCGGCCAACGCTAATGTCCGCGAGCTGTTGGATGGACTAACAGAATGAACCGCCAAGTCGCCAAAGACGCCAAGATAAGAGAGAGAGGAGAAAATTAAGAATCAGAAAAAATGGTGAGGGAGACGCGATTCTCTCAATCTCCGCTTGCTCATCTTGTGTCCTTATCGTCCTTGGTGTCCTTGGCGGTTCATCCGGTATTGTGATTCTTCGGAGCGAAGCTGATCATGACCACGAACCCGTTTGAGATCTTGCGTCTGGATCCGTCGGCGACGGAAGAGGAAATCGTGCGACAAGCGGGCCGGCTGCGGCAGCGTGCCACCGATGAGGAGACGCGGAATGCCATCCGCCAGGCCGTGCAAGCGCTGACCGCCCGCGCCGAGGATCGCGAACTGTTGGCCCTGCTGACGCATCCGCGGCCCCGCCATCACTGGCCCGCCCTGGAGCGCTTTACCGCCGCCTTCCGACGCGCGCCCGCCGCGCCCGGCCCGGCCCAAGCGTGCCCGCCTCTGGATATGGAGGAGTTAACAGACATTTTTCGTGGCTTAATCGCCGAAGAGTTGGAATTGCCGCCCTTGCCATTCGAACCGATCGCATCGGGCGAGACGCCGCGTGAAATCGAACGTCAGTCGGCAGAGGCGCTGTGGCAGAGCCTGCTATTTGACCCAGGTGCGTAAAAGTCGGCTCAACCAAAAAAAAATCGATTCTCACGGATTTTTTACTTGTGAAGAAACGATTAAAAGGGTACAAAAGAGGTGTTGGCACGGGGTTTGGCTGAGACTCGCAAATCAGCCAATCCCCGTGCCACAGGTGGGAGGTGTGAATGTGTGGGAAGTCATTTCTGACTGCAAGGTTGGGACTCGCAACCAACCTTACGCTCTAATATAGAAGCAACATGCGTGCCAATCGCCCTCTGCTCAATTACGCATTTCCACAGTCTTAGCGCAAGTCCTTTTATTCTTCGGTTTTACGCAAACCACATCCTCGACTTTGTTTCGCTCGACCCTCCTGTGCAATTTTGCCGCAACCCCAGACTGTCTCATTTTGCCACAGGGGGATGCTCCATTTTGCGGAAAGTGTTCCGTTTTGCCCGTCGGGCAGGGGCTTTGCACTTTTTTGCAGTCTTGCACCTAAATTCCAACCTCTGCACCTAAATTGATCTTTGTCGGCAAACCGCTCTATCTCTTCTTTCTGCTACAATTCTCCTGGCGGCTAGGCTGGCCAGCCGAAGAGCGGAAGTCTCACCGCCTGCCGCCAATCTTTCGTCCTGAGACGCCAGCTGAGACACTGGCATGCGCGACAGCGACCGCATTATCCTCCAAGATCTTCAAGCGGAATTCCAAGGCGCAAGCGAACGATATGGTCCTTGCTTTCACGGCTTTCTAAAGATACCGCCATCTCCCAGTTGCGGCATGATAGAGCAATACGATCAAGCGATGTGCGCGCTGGGGAAGGGGTTGCTAACACCTGAGATTGTTTTTGGTGTAATGGAAGAGTTGAGTGAGCGCTCGCTTGTTGCTGCTGCCAAGAATGGAGAAACTGAATGGGCCTGCATGGCCTGTGCGATGGCTTCAATAATGCCCATAAACAGCCTCGCTACTCGCGCCTACCAGTGCCTTCCGTCCGAATTGAGAGTTCAAGAGCCGATCCACCCGTTCGATGAATTGCCGGGCTTCGCGGCGACCGACTATGCGAAATGGATGCTATTCGTTTATCGTCGCCTTATTCGCTCCAAAGCGTCGTTCGTGATTTCACGTCCCGCGACAAAACTAGAGTTTAACCGCATGATTCCTTCGTTCCCGCTTGACGAATTGGATCATCGTGCGGTCGTTACCTATCTCTCCATCAATGCGAATCTGGCATCGGCTTATGCTATCAGATTTCAACTGAATGAGGCTGACGAGCCACTGGAACCGCTACATCAAAGCAAAAGCAAGGACATAAGGGCCGAATCGGTCCATTACATAACTCTGGATCAAGCTGCCGCTCTGGTGAATCGCTCAAAGCGCACTCTGGAGCGCTGTAAGGACAGGATGCCAGCGCCAGCAATTGAGGGCGGAGGCGGAAAGCCAGCGGAATGGTTATGGTCTGAATTGCGCCCTTGGCTCGAAAGAGAATATGGCAGACCCTTGCCAGAAATCCCTCCACATGCTGCGGGGCGTTGACGGTCAGTGTCGGTGAGCCGGCCGAAACCGACCGACACTGACCGACATTTCCCAAACTACACAACTGTCTGATCTGACCGACACTAACCGACGCTAAAACCCAACCGCACGCAGGCAGACACGCACCGTTTATAACGAAAGCCGGTCGCGGAAACGTTTCCGCGACCGGCTTTTCTCGTTTTCCTACCGCCGTGGTCTGTGGTTCGCGGCCTAAACCACGGCAGAGAGGAGGTGTGCCATGCGTTGGATACGGCTGCTTCTCCAGCCAATTCAGCATCAGCGCGATGGTCATGGCTGACGACACATCGGGCCACGGATGGCCACTTTTTTATTCTACGAATCGCTCCGGTCGTCCTACAAAAATTCGCTTCGCGGCAGCCGACGCTCAGCGTCCCTCACGCGAATCCCGAACTCAAGAGTCTCCGCGTCGCCCTGAACCTTCCCAGCGCAATCGTGGTGCGTTTAGAGGCAATTTGTTAGCGA
This sequence comes from Gemmataceae bacterium, assembly GCA_035653735.1. Taxonomy (GTDB): domain Bacteria; phylum Planctomycetota; class Planctomycetia; order Gemmatales; family Gemmataceae; genus JAJPHU01. The sequence goes on along the minus strand of DASRBG010000023.1, from coordinate 7,109 downwards.
GGATCGCGCTGAAAAATGCCAAGAAAAATCGACACAAATCCTTTTCTACCATTTACTTACGAAGATATAGTGTATATAATTGCAGAGGAGAAAAAGGCCTCCGACGCTGCTAGCAACAACGCCGGAGGCAGATGCAACCGGCGGGTTAGCGCCAGAAGCACCCTCAATCGCAATTCTAGCGATCCCGCCGACTTTCTGGGAAGGGATCGCTCCGTGAATACAAGCGATGCTCGCCAGTTGAAAGCCGAAGAAATCGCGGAAAGCCGCATCGAAATCCGCAGTTCCGGCTTCTCCGTGCCGAGTCAGTCCGGCCCGAAACGCTATACCGTCCAGCTTGATCCCGATAGCTGCGAATGCGAGGACTTTGAACTGCGTGGTAAGCCGTGCAAGCACATTCTGGCCGTCCGCCTCTGGCTTGAGCGCCGCGACCTAACGAAAGACGAACCGAGTTGCGAAGATCGCCAACCGTTGCCCAAACCCAAGCGCAAGACCTATCCGCAAGACTGGCCAAATTACAATGCCGCACAGGTGAACGAGCAGCGTCACTTCCTCCGATTGCTCGCCGATCTGTGCCAACATGTGCCGGAGCCTCCGCATTCCTGCCGTGGCCGCAAGCCAATTCCTCTCGCCGATCAGATCTTCATCGCCACATTGAAGATTTACTCGACCTTCTCGGCGCGTCGATTCATGGGTTGTCTAGAAAACGCCGTGGAAGACGGATATGTCAACCGTACCCGGCACTTCAACGCCAGCCTCAAAGCCCTAGAGAGTGAGGCGTTGACGCCGATACTCATTGATCTTATTCGCGCCAGCGGCTTGCCCCTCAGAGGCGTGGAATCGCAGTTCGCCATCGATTCGTCGGGCTTTTGCGCGTCGCGGTTCACGAGATGGTTTGACGTGAAGTACGGCGTCACGCGCGAGCAAGCTGATTGGGTCAAGGTCCACATCGTCTGCGGAACGAAGACGCACATTGTCACGGCGGTTGAGGCTTTGGAGAAGCACACGGCGGACTCGACTCAGTTGCCTACCCTTGTTGCCGAAACCTCTCGAAACTTTACGATCCACGAAATGAGTGCGGATAAGGCGTATGCCTCCCGCGATAACTTCGATGCCCTCGCAGCTGTGGGAGGCACACTGTACGCTGGCTTCAAGAAAAACACGACGGGAAGCGTTGGCGGTATCTTTGAAAAGATGTTCCATTACTTCTGTATCCTCCGCGATGAATACCTCAAGCACTACCATCGCCGGAGCAACGTCGAATCTGTCTTCTCGATGGTCAAGCGGAAGTTTGGCGATTCGGTGCGGTCGAAAACGGACGTGGCGATGAAGAACGAAGTCCTCTGCAAACTGTTGGCACACAACCTATGCTGCCTCATCGCGGCGTGGTACGAGTTGGGGATTGAGCCGCTGTTCTCTGACCGAAAGCCGCAAGACGATGAGCCGCGAGAAATCCTCCGATTTCCTGGCTAAACATCTTGCACCTAAATTCGGGAGGCTGCACTTTTATTCGGTCGGTCGGAAGTAAAAAAAATGCAAAGCCGTCGGGCAGGGGGCTTTGCACGCTTCATCGCCTCTGCACAAAAAATCGGCTTTGCCCAACAATCTCAACTTGCCCATTAACCAGATTTTGGCCAATGTCGAAGTGGCAGGCGTTTACTTGCGGGGCTTGGTCCGGTGGAGGATAAGCAAACGGTTCTCATCTTCAACCGTAAATCTTGTAGGCCGGCCTTTGCTTTCCTCACGGCAGCAAATCACGAGGCGATCGCCCTGCCATTTGTAAATGCTCAATAATCTCCGAACCGCCCCCGCAGGGCCCACTTCCATTCGGAGTTTCCCTTCACTTTCACCGATGATCTTGAACGGGGACTCTGTAGCACTCCGTTGGGTTTGGACATGAACACATCCTCTGGAGAACTTGATCCTCCATTTCGATTCCATGGCACTTTGTCCTGTGCCCTCCCACTCGCCGCTCAGGTCAAACACATACCCCATCTCCATAGACGCCTTTTCCCGCCCACCCCCGTCGCCCGGAACCACCATCGCTACCGTAAGGATCATCGCCAGTGCTGACATCGCATCTGCCCTCCGTGAGTTTCGGTATTCGCGATGGAGTATACCCGCCCTACCCTCTAGCACTCCAGCGCACTCTGCCATCAAGACGAGGGCGAGCGAATACCACATGCTTACGGATCTGTAAATCAATCACCGTGGCGCTCCCTCAACTCAATGCTTACACATTGATCCCAATTCTTGAACAAGACATCCTCTCCCCGCATGCGGCGCAGGCGTGGCCGTCAAGTGCCTTCTGACGCTCTGGTCGCGCACTCTGGCACTGGCCTGGAACTTGGCCGCGAAAGAGGAGGGGAGCCAGAAACCGGCGACCCTGTGGGGATTGGCCTTCGAGTTATTTCGCAACCCGGCTGCTCGCAAGGAGCAGGTAGATGGGATACCAACCCTTAATTCCGAGTGAACGCTAACAGATCGCCATATCGTTGGCCTGCCGAGATCGTTTTCGTCCAAGCGCGATCCCGATCATCAGAAACCCGATGATGCCAGTGCCCAACAACACAAGAGATGCTGGCTCCGGCGTGGGGGCGGGATCGTTCGGTAGCGACGGATCGGAGTCGCCGGTGGAGTCGCTGGAATCGTGAGTAACGCCGAAATTGACGCCATTATCGAAATGAGTGTTTCCCAAAGAGAAAGTGCCCAACGAGGAATCGTTTCCCGATGTAGACACACTGCTCGTTGAGGGCGTCCAGGACAGGCCAAGTTCGTCGAATAGCGATTGGACTACGCCGAAGGACGCCAGTTCCGTGCCCATCGGTCCACCTAGGTGATGGCCTTCCAACCACAGCCAAAAAAGCAAGAAGACCTTTTCGTTCTGATCAGTCCCCGTCGTCTGCTCCAAGAAACGAAGGGGTTCGTTATGCAGGCTCGCGTTCCAAGTTGAGAAATCGCCCACGAATGCGGTAAATTCGCCCACAAGCTCCGTGGCGGCGGACGGCGGCGCATAGTCCGCCTGCACCGAAGTGGAGCAAGCGAAGACGGCCAGCATCAGGCAGGGAAGTCCCATTCTCCCTAGCAACGGGGTGTGAAACACGGTGACGTTCCTTTCTGCCCGGAGGCAGTGGGGGAGGTAGGGGGAAGATTGTGTGCCTGAGGGGATATGAGGCAATCTGCCAAGAACTTGGCATCTCTCTACATTTTTAATCGTTAACGCCTAGCTCGTCAATATCTCTTAATATTTTCCGAGAAGCAACATTAACGCACTGTTAACGAGGCAGAAGCTCAAGCGTTTGCACGGCGGCTTGTCGTACTTCCTCGTCGGTCCAGGCGATCGGCACACCGTCGCCGCGCAGCCATAGCGGCAACAGGTCGTCGTAGTGCGGCGACAACGGATTACCGGACTGGCCGCCCGGCAGGGAAAAGCGACTGTTGCCCCAGGCGCCGACATCGACGACCATGCGCAGCGAAGCGATGTTGTCCGCGGAAGCCAGCGGAGCGAGCGGCAGCACAGAAGCCTGGTTGATGGTGTCGGTATCGCCGCCGCAAGGGAACGGGCCAAGATTGAAGAATGGCGCCAGCCAGGATCGGCGGGTGATTGGATGGTGCAGGGTGAGCGTGCGCAGCCGGCCGAAGGCCCAGCTGGATGGATCGCTGCCGTGTTCCTTGCGCAGACGTTGGATCACGGCCGCCAGGGCGTCGGCGATTTCTTCGGGCCAGGAATGGGCAAACCAGCTGGCCGGCTGCTCGCGCAGCAGCCGCGCCAGGTGGCCGGTGCGGCGATAACACAGGAAGTTGTACGGCGTGATCGGTCCCAGTGCTTCGCCCAGGACGACGGCGAAGGTGCGCGGCGCCTTGGCTCGCGCGATTCGGCCGGCCATTTCCGCGAGGAATAGCTCATATACCGTCGCAGCGGGCGAATCGATCGACACATGGCCATTCCACGCGCGCAGCAGATCGAGCGCCTGGCGTACATCGGCTTCGGCGAGCGAGGTTGCGTCAGCGTCCCGAGGCTCAGCAGAAAGCACGGCGTCGCGCAGATCCTCCCAGGCGATGGCGCGTTGGTTCATCTGCAAGGCCATCGTGCGCGGTACGTCCCAATCGGTTCGAGCGCTCAGCTCGCGCACAATGGAGTCGAGACGGTAGCCATCGAGCCAGTCGGAGCCGAGATAGGGACCGACACCGTCGGGCAGCGGCTGATTGTTGGCCGTAGCGATGAAGCCTTGCGGTGGATCTTGGGCGTGGGGCAATTGCTCGGCGGGCACCAGGTCCGGCTCCCAACCGGCGTCCTCCTCCCAGCCGGCCGCGGGGATCAGCCCCCAGCCCTTTCGTCGCTTTGGCGCCAGGCCGAACATCTGCCAGCCGATCGTGCCGGTTTGATCGGCGTAGACAATGTTTTGCGAGGTGGCCGGCCAATGCTCGGCGGCCTTGCGGAACTCGGCGAAGTTGCGAACGCGGTGCAGACGCAGCAGCCCGTCCATCGGCCGGGGATCGAGCCACACAGCCCGCATCGATAAGGCCTCGCCGCCGGCTTTCAGGGCAGGGGAAACGATGGGGCCGCGCGGCGTGATCAGGACGTGCTCGGTGACGCTGGCTCCGCCGCGGACGGTGATGACTTCTTCGCGCACCTCGCAAGGTACAAACCGATCGCCCTGGCGCACGCTGCGGCCGTCGGGTCCGATTTGCTCGCGGAACAGGTCGGTTTGGTCGATAAGCCCGGCGGTGACGCCCCAGGCGGCAATGCCGTTGTGGCCCGCCTGCACGGCGGGACCGCCGAGGAAGTTTGCCCCGGCCAGGGACCAGGTCGGCGTCCGCACTTGGACCAAATACCAGTGCGGCGGCAGCCGGGCGTCGAGGTGCGGATCGTTGGCGACGAGCGGCCGGCCCGTCGCAGTGCGGCCACCCGACACCGTCCAGTTGTTCGAGCCGCCGCCCCTGGGAAATAGGGTTGCAAATGTTTTCAATTCTTCGGTCAGCCGATCGAGCATAGGGCGAGTTTGCTGGCCGGGCGGCGACGTCACCGTATGCCGCGATGGATAAACCGGATCGAGGGCTGCGAGCGCTTCGGCCCCATCTTCGAGCAGCACCTTGAGACGCGCCAACTCGACGTCCCAATTGCTGGCCAACGTGAAAGAGATCAATTTCACGACGCCGAGACTATCCAGGGGCGTCCACGACGTCGGCCGGCTGCGCAGCAAAACGAACTCGTGCGGCCGCTGCGGCAGACCGAGCGTCGCCCCGGCGGTGATGCCGTGCGCGTACGCCTCGAGCAGTCCTCGCATCTCGTCGCTGAGCACAGGCCACTGCGCCTCGGCGGAGCGATGAAAGCCGATGCGCCGCGATAGCCGATCAATAGGCAGGGCCGCGCCCCCAATCAACTCGGAGAGCGTGCCGCGGGCGGCGCGGACAAAAAGTTCGAGCTGAAATGTGCGGTCCTGGCCGTGGCAGAAGCCGATGGCGAAACAGGCGTCGAGATCGTTGTCCGCCTCGATGTGCGGGATGCCCCAGCGATCGCGGTGGATGCGGACCGGAGCTTGCAGTGCCGGTACGCGGAGAACCCCTTGGGTCCGCGGCAAGCGACGACCGAGCAATCGCAGCAACAGGCGGGGAAAATTCACCGGCGCTCTCCGTGCAGCAAGGGAGTAGAGAGAAGATAGGGCCGGCATCCACCGGCGTCAACCGAACGTGTCCGAAGCGTTCGCGAGAGCCGGCAGGTCAAGAATTCTCCCCAGCGCCTGGATCTCCCCACACCTTAAGAGCCGCGCAGCGCGTCGGCCTCGTCCTGGTAAAGCGACAAGATAAGATTCAACCGGGAGACATCGAGAATCTCGCGGATGTGCGTCCGCAGATTGAACAGCCCGAACTTCTTTCCTGCCGCCTCGGCCGTTCGATTCAACTTGACCAATTGGCCAAGCATGAAGCTAGATAGGCTATCGACATTTCCGAAGTCCACCAGCAGCCGCTGTTGGCCCGAATCGGCCAACAGGGATATGAATCGTTCGGCTACTTCTTCAACCACTTCCCCAGCCAGGCTCATTTGGCGAGTGAACCGGGCAATGACGGCATCCTCCCGCGTCTGGACCTCCAGGAAATCATCAGACGATTGTAAGTTCATGACCCCTCCCCAGGATTTGCATGAGCCACACTGCTCGCCATCTCATGCTAGCCGCAATGTCACACAGCCGTCAAGGAAAACGCTTTGCCTGGGGGCGTGACGGCTTAAAAAAGATTGACAAAGCCGTACCTATTGTATTAAAGTGTTAATACAATAGATCAACGCACCGGTCCAGAGTCGTGGAGCAGCAACGTGCAAATTCACCTCTCGCGTCAGAACGGTGTGCCGACGTACTTGCAGATCGTCAACCAGGTGAAATACCTCGTCGCCTCGGGACGGCTGCAAGAGGGAGAGGAGCTGCCGCCCATTCGCGTCCTGGCGGAGCAGCTCCTTATTAATCCCAATACGGTCGCCCGAGCCTACCGCGAGCTAGAGATGGCCGGCATCGTTACCAAGCGGAGCACGACGGGAACCTATGTCTCCGATGCCGGCTCGCCCTTGGCTCGGCGCGAGCGCCTCAAAATCTTGACCGAGCGTATCGATGCTTTGCTCGTCGAAGCGCGCCAGCTTGGCATCGGTACGAAGGAAATCATTGACCTGCTTCATCAGCGCGACGCCGCGCTGCAACCGCATTCTCCAGGAGATTGATGCCCATGATCGCCACTGACTCCTCCTCACCTGTCGTCGATATCCAGGGAGTGACGCGCCGCTTTGGCGCTAAGACGGCCCTGGACGATGTCTGCCTGAGCGTGCCGCGCGGCTGCGTCTTCGGCTTGATCGGCGCCAACGGCTCAGGCAAGACGACACTTATCAAGCATGTCCTGGGATTGCTGCGCGCCGAATCCGGCAGCGTGCGTGTCTTCGGACGCGATCCTGTGGCCGATCCAGTCGGTGTCTTATCGCGAATTGGTTATCTCTCCGAAGAAAATGACCTCCCGCCGTGGATGACCATCGCCGAGCTGATCTGCTACACGCGAGCCTTCTATCCCGGCTGGCGAGATGACTACGCGGAGGAATTGCGTCGTGTGTTCGATCTGGGATTGGGCGAGCG
>DASRBG010000022.1:0-21070 GCA_035653735.1 Gemmataceae bacterium | reverse complement strand
AGCTGCTCGTCCAGCGTCTTCAACCGCGCTTGGCCACGCGCGATCTCGCTGTCCGAGTCGGCAAGCAAGCTCGCACGCGCCTCGTCCCGGGTCAGGCAGTCGTCGAGGTCATTGCCGCCGACAACGGCCGCACGGGCGATGACGTCATCAAGCCGCCGCTTCAGCCCGTCGCGTTGCGACTCGACCTCTTCCAGCGCCTGGTCGATGGCGGACGCGACCCGACCGACCAGCTCGTTGTCCAGTTCCTGATCCCGGCCAGGCGCGCGGGTCCGGAACGGGTCGTCCGACCGCGAACGGCGCAACAATTTGATTAGCATGGCGGGCTCTCCCCTCGCCTTCTCTCCGTCCGGCGAGACTCCTTGGCGGGTCAGCCTAGCATGGATGCGGCCGTTGTGGGAGGCGTACAGGACAGCGCTGCGCGGCCGGGGGCAGCCTATGAGCGACGATAGTCGTCCTCGATGCGAATGATATCGTCCTCGCCGAGATAGCTGCCGGTCTGCACCTCGATCAGCTCCAGCATGATCTTGCCGGGATTTTCCAGCCGGTGCACCGCGCCCATCGGGATGTAGATCGACTCGTTTTCATGCACGGTCTTGACGAGGTCGTTGACCGTGACGCGCGCCGTCCCCCTCACCACTATCCAGTGCTCGGAACGATGATAGTGCTTCTGCAGCGACAGCCGTTGTCCCGGTTTGACGATGATGCGCTTGACCTGATGGCGCTCGCCATTGTCGACCGATTGGTAGCTGCCCCAGGGTCGGTGCACCTTGAGATGATCCACGGTGACCTGCGGCGCCACGTTCTTGAGTTTAGCCACCAACCGCTTCAGACCGTTGGCATCCTTCTGCCGCGAGACCAGCACGGCGTCCTGGGTCGCCACCACCACGAGGTCGTCGACGCCCTCCAGCGCCACCAGCGCCTTGTCGGTCGCGACATTGCAGTTGCGGGAATCCTCGAATACCGCAGCTCCCTGCGCGGCATTGCCCTCGGCATCCTTTTCCGACAATTCCCACACCGCGTGCCAGGAGCCGACATCGGACCAGCCGCAGGCAACCGGCACGACGGCGGCATGCGCGGTCTTCTCCATCACAGCATAGTCGATCGAGATCGCCTTGGCCGCCCCGAACGCATCCGGGTCGAGGGTGACGAAAGACAGATCCCGCCCCGCTTTGCTAACAGCGCTCGCGACGGCCTCGACGCTTGCGGCGTCGAACTTGCGGTATTCGTCGAGCAACACACCGGCACGGAACATGAAGTTGCCGCTGTTCCAGAGAAAGCCCGACTGAATGTATTGCTCGGCGGTCGCCTGGTCCGGCTTCTCGACAAATTTCTGAACCGTGCGGACCTCGCCCGCGACCCCCTCGCCCGGGTTGATATAGCCATATTCGGTGGCCGCGCGCTCGGGCTTGACGCCGAACGTCGTGATCCGCCCGCCCTCGGCGGCGGCAAGCCCCTCCCGGCAGGCGGCAAGAAAGGCGGCGGTGTCGCGGACCACGTGATCGGCGGCAAGCGCCAGCACCACGGCCTCGCTATCACGCGCCTGCGCGAAGGCAGCCCCCGCGGCAATCGCCGGGCCCGAGTCCCGCCGCGCCGGCTCGAGCAACACGTCGGCCTCGATGCCGAGTTCGGCCAGTTGCTCCAGCACCATGAAGCGGTAGGCAGCATTGGTGATCACGATGGGCCGCTCGAACAGCACGGCATCCGACACCCGCACCAGGGTATCCTGGAAGGTCGAGCGCGCCCCGAACAGGGGCAGGAACTGCTTCGGCCGGCCCTCGCGCGACGCCGGCCACAGTCGCGTGCCGGCGCCGCCGCACATGATCAGGGGGATGATTCGTCTGCTCATCGGGCTTCTCGCCTATAGCTTGTGGAATTCACGATACCATCTCGCAAAACGCGCGATGCCGTTTTCGATCGGTGTCGCCGGCTTGAAGCCGATCTCGCGCTCTAGCGCTGTGATATCGGCATAGGTGGCTTCGACGTCGCCCGGCTGCATCGGCAGCATGTCCTTCTTGGCCGCCCTGCCGAATTCCTTCTCCAGCAGTGCGACCACATGGGTCAGCTCTTCAGGGTTGTTGTTGCCGATGTTGAAGACCTTCCACGGCGCCTTGCTCGTCGCAGGGTCTGGCTTGTCGCCATTCCAGTCCGCTTCGCCTTGCGGCGGCCGGCCGATCAGCCGGACGACCGCCTCCGCGACGTCGTCGACATAGGTGAAGTCGCGCCGCATGCGGCCATGGTTGAACAGCTTGATCGGCTCGCCGTCGAGGATCGCCTTGGCGAAGATGAACATCGCCATGTCGGGCCGGCCCCACGGCCCATAGACCGTGAAGAAGCGCAGACCCGTGGTGGGGAGCCGGAACAGATGGCTATATGAATGCGCCATCAGTTCGTTGGCCTTTTTCGAGGCGGCATATAGGCTCACGGGATGGTCGACATTGTCGTGCACCGAAAACGGCAACTTTGTATTGGCGCCATAGACCGATGATGAGGATGCGAATAACAGGTGCCTGCAGCCGCTTTGGCGGCAGCCTTCCAGCACGTTGATAAAGCCCTGCAGGTTGGCATCGACATAGGCGTGCGGATTTTGCAGCGAGTAGCGCACGCCCGCTTGCGCGGCGAGATGCACCACCTCCGCGAAGCCGTACTGTGCGAACAGCGCGGCCGTTGCCGCGCGATCGGCCAGATCAAGCTTGACGAAGGTGAATTTCGCCTCGCGAGACAGCAGCGCAAGCCGCGCTTGCTTCAGCGCGGGATCGTAATAGTCGTTGACGCTGTCAACACCGACCACCTCGCGCCCCTGTGCCAGCAGGCGCTGTGCGACATGAAATCCGATGAAGCCGGCTGCGCCAGTGACCAGGACTGCTTGTGTCGGCATCACGTGTTCGCCTCTCACAATCGCCACAGCTCGATTGCCGCCGGCCTGGCGCCGCGATCGAGCTTCATTTTGACGTCGAGCACGAAACCTGCACCATCGTTCAACAAGCGCTGTACCAGGCGCCAGCCGCCCTCGACATACGCATCATGCGCGACCGCCAGGATCACGGCATCGGCGGGCTCCAGCGTCTCGATGACGCTCAAGCCTAGCCCATATTCCTCCTCGACCGCGTGCGGATCGGCCAAGGGATCGGCGATCTGCACCTTGACGCCGAACGACTTCAGCTCGCGCACCACGTCGATGACTCGGGAATTGCGAATGTCGGGCACGTTCTCCTTGAAGGTGATGCCGAGTATGGTGACGACGCCGGCGCGTCCCTTCCGGCGCAACAGGCCGCGAATGCATTCGCGCGCGATCTCACGGCCCATTTCGTCATTGATACGGCGGCCCGCCAGAATGACCTCGGGATGATAGCCCGCCTTCTCGGCGCGATAGGTCAGATAGTAGGGATCGACGCCGATACAGTGGCCGCCGACCAGGCCAGGCTGGAACGGAAGAAAGTTCCACTTGGTGGCGGCTGCCGCCAGCACGTCGCCGGTGTCGACCCCGAGCGCCTGGAAGATCAGCGAGAGCTCGTTCATGAACGCGATGTTGAGATCACGCTGTGTGTTTTCGATCACCTTGGCCGCTTCCGCGACCTTGATCGAGGGCGCGCGGTGAATGCCCGCGGTCACGACAGAGCCGTAGACATCGGCCACGATATCCAGCGCTCGCGCATTCTGCGCGGAGACGACCTTGGTTATGGTCTCGAAGCGATGCTTGCTGTCGCCGGGATTGATGCGCTCGGGCGAATAGCCGACATCGAAATCAGTGCCCGCTTTCAGGGCAGAGGCGCGCTCCAGGATCGGCAGGCAATCCTCCTCGACGGCGCCGGGATAAACCGTGGACTCATAGACCACGATATCGCCGCGTTTGAGCACCGTTCCGACCGTACCCGACGCCCCGAGCATGGCGCTCAGATCGGGCCTGTTGGCGGCATCGATCGGCGTCGGCACCGTGACGATGAAAAAATCGGCGCTTCTGAGTGCATTTTTGTCGGACGTCAGAGCCAGCGTTTCTCGCCTGAGGTCGGCGGCCTCGACCTCCCGAGTCCGGTCCCGCCCTGCCCGGAGTTCCCTTACCCTGTCGGCGTCGATGTCAAAGCCGATCACGCGGCTGCCGGCGCGCGCAAATGCGGCGGCGACGGGGAGGCCGACATAGCCCAAACCAATAACGGCGATCTTCCGGCCGTGGGACATAAAATAATCTTCCAGGCTGTGTTCTAGACGCCATTGACGCCACTGCGCCGACTGTTTAGCCACCGTATGCTAGAGTCCGCAAGGGGTGCCGACCCGGCCGATGTTAGGGTTACTTCGGCGTGTCACTAGCGAAGCCCGATCCGGCCATGCGGGCAGCACGTCCCGCGCCGGGCCAAACCAACGGTTAAGCGAACCCGGCCAGCCATGCGCGGATTTTTGATCTTTACGACCCGGGTGGTGGTATCGCTGGGGCTGCTTTATCTCGCGCTACGCGGAATCAATTTGGGCGCCATCCAGGCGCGGCTGAGCCAAATCAATCTTCTCTGGATTGCGCTCGCGGTTGCCGTCACCATCTTCCAGATTTTCCTCGGCGCGCTGCGCTGGCGCGAGATTTCCGATCTTTGCCATGCGCCGCTGAGCGACCTCATGGCCTTCCGCTACAACATGATCGGCAGCTTCTTCAACCAGACGCTGCCGTCCTCGATCGGAGGCGATGCGGTGCGACTTTGGCTTGTCAACCGTGGCGGCGCGGGCTGGCGCGCAGCGACCTACTCCATCCTGACCGATCGCGCCGTCGGCCTGATCGCGCTGGCGCTGATCATCGTTGCGAGCCTGCCCTGGAGCTACGGCATGATCTCGGATGCCAAGGGCCGGCTTGCACTGGTGTTCATCGATTTCGCCGCCCTCGCCGGCGGCCTCGGTTTCCTCCTGCTCGGCCGCCTGCACTGGGGCTGGCTGAAGAGCTGGTGGCCGACCAAGCACGTCCATGCCTGTTCGGTGATCGCCAATCAGGTGATCTTCTCCAAGAAGAGCGGGCCGAAGATTGCCGTGCTGTCGCTCACCATTCACGTGCTCGCCGTGGTGATCGCCTGGTGCTGCGTGCGCGCGACCGCGGCCGGCGGCGATTTCGCGCAGCTGTTCATGCTGACCCCACCGATCATGCTGATCACCATGATGCCGATCTCGATCGCCGGCTGGGGCGTGCGCGAGGCGACCATGATGGTCGCATTCGGCTATGCGGGCCTGGCCCAGACCGATGGCACCGTGGTGTCGATCCTGTTCGGCGCGGTCTACTTCATCGTCGGCGCGATCGGCGGGCTGGTCTGGATCTTTTCCGCCGAGAAGGCCTCAGGTCATATCGCGGTGGCGCACACTGCGGAGAACTGATCAGCCGTCATCGAGCTATTTGCCGGCGCACCACATATCGTACCAAGCCTGGGCGGTCAGTACATTCCAAAGCCAGTAGCTGTGATTGCGGGCACCGCTCATGTGCTCACCCACCCTATCCTCGACGCGAGTGATATTGAAAAGATTCTGCTGTTTCAACCTCGCGGGCGAGAGCAGGTCCAGCGTCCACGATTTTAGCGGGCCCCGCAACCACGCGTCTAATGGCACGGAAAAGCCGGTTTTCGGGCGATCGACCAGGCTTCGTGGCACGTGTGAATACAGTACCTGCCTGACCAGCCATTTGCCGCGACCGTCGCGCACCTTCATTTCTGGCGGGATGCGTGCGGCAAATTCAACGACATCCTTGTCGAGGAATGGCACCCTCGTCTCTAGCGCAACCGCCATCGCGGCACGATCGACCTTTTGCAGGATATCGTCCGTTAGATAGCTCAAGGAATCCGCAAGGGTCATCCGGTCGAGCGGATCGAGCGGCCTCGACAGCCTCGCCATCTCCTCGTTCGACCAGCTGACCTTCTCCTCGCCCTGCAGAATCGTCTGCGACGGATCATCATCAATCGAACAAAGCAATCGATAGAGTTCGTCGCCCGATGTGGTTCCCAGGATTCGCGCGAGCTTCGCCACCTGGTCGCCGGAGCGACGAATCTTGTAGCGCGCCGGCAGCAGCCGCTGGATGAGGCGCGCGAGCGTATCCGCAGGCTCTGGCGAAATGACGCGCAAGAGGGTGGCAAGCCCCCGCCGAAGCGGGGCCGGAGTTCGGCCAAGCCGGCGCTCGAGGCTCTCGCCCCACACGTGGCGATTGTAGCCTCCGAACAGCTCGTCGCCGCCATCGCCCGACAAGGCCACGGTGACATGCTGACGGGCCATCGACGACACCAGATGGGTCGGAATTTGCGAAGAGTCCGCGAAAGGCTCATCATATATCCGCGGCAGCTGCGGAATGACATCCATGGCCGTTTTGGGATCGACGTAGAATTCCGTATGCGCCGTACCGAGATGTGCGGCGACCTTGCCTGCGTCTTCGGCCTCGTCAAAGGCGCTTTCCCGAAAACCGATCGAGAAGGTTCGGACGGGCCGGCTCGCCTGCGCCTGCATCAACGCCACGACGGTGGAAGAATCAATCCCGCCCGACAGGAACGCGCCGATCGGCACATCGGACAGGCATTGGCGCTTGACCGCGATCGACAATACCCGCTGCAACTCGGCAGTCGCCTCGCGTTCATCCGTGATCCGCTGCGCCTGAGCAGCGACGACCTGCTCGCGCATCGACCAATAAGCCACGGTCTGCGGCATCGTGCCCGGCGCGACATCAAGGGCAAAGTTCACGAAAGACGCCGGCGGCAGCTTTCTGACCCCGCTCCAGATCGAGAATGGTGCCGGCACGTAGGAATAGCGCATGAACGAGGTCAGCGCAGCACGATCGAGCGATCCTGACCACGCCGGATGCGCAGCGAGCGCCTTCAGCTCGGAGCCGAATAGGAGATCGCCTCCGCTCCAGCCGTAGTAGAGTGGCTTCTCGCCGAAGCGATCGCGGCCCAGCGTCAGCATCCGCGTTTCCTCGTCCCATACGGCAAAGACAAACATGCCGGAGGCGCGCTTAAGCGCCGCCGCCACGCCCCATTGCCGGATGGCATAAATGAGCGTTTCAGTATCCGAGTGTCCGCGCCAATTTGGCGCGCCGCCAGCGGCCTCGAGCTCGGCCCGAATATTGAGGTGGTTGTAAATCTCGCCGTTATAAGTGATCGCAAGCCGCCCGCAATCGCTGCGCATCGGCTGGGCGCCGGCTTCCGACAGCTCGATAATGGCGAGACGCCGGTGGCCGAAACCGATCCCCGCCGCCGGATGGGTCCAGATGCCGCTGCCGTCGGGTCCGCGGTGCGCCAGCGCATCCGACATGCGTTTTGCGAGAGCGGACAGCATGCTGTCGTCAGCTCCCCCCGGTCGGAACAGGCCCGTTATGCCGCACATATGCCAAATGCCGATGGTTTCAAGTTAGTCCGAATAAACGTTGCCGTCGATCTCCTGACACCGCGCATACCGTTGTTTCCCGACTTTGTCCAACCGGCCCAAGTTTGACGAGAAAACTCTTCGTCGAAAAGCTTGCACTCATCGACGCAGAGCCAGTAATTTGGGGCCCCAATCGGCTCAGAAATAAGGATCGCCCTGTGAAATCAGCGTGCCCCTACTTCGATCTACCCGACACGAGTCGATGGGATCGATCTATGGCAAGTCGACCGACCATCGAGATCAACCCACATATCTCGTCGTGCCTGAAAATCACGTCGGCAACACGGGTTGGCTCCGGTGGAAGCTGCTTCGCTCAAAATATCTCCGCCGGCCTTCGCACGCGTGGATACCAGTATTTCGTCACAGAAGCAGCTCCGCCGTTCATGTCGGAGGAGACCGCCAAAGAAAACAACTATGGCATCTTTTCAGCGCGATATGGAAATCTCTACACGCCCCTTCAATGGCTGCAGCTGATGCAGCGAACCATTGGCTTGTTTTCGCCGGAGGATCAATTCTGGCATAACGGCAAGGGCCGATATTTCGACCTGCTGCGACCGCGCATAAACCCGCGAGGATTCGCTTCGCTCACCGAACTTAAAGCCGACGTCCGGCATCATCTGCGCTCCGTCAGAACTCTTTTTGAAAAAGTAGAAGTGTTCGTGTTCACGCTCGGTCTTACCGAGGGCTGGCAATCGCGGCTGGACGGCACAGTCTACCCTACGTGCCCCGGCTGCGGAAGCGCAGGCGAATTTGATTGGACAAGTACGTGTTTCGCAATTTCAACGTGTCCGAGACAACCGAGCATCTCGCTCAAGCGGTAAAGATCGTAGCTTCGTTGAATCCGGCCGCAAACATCATTCTGACGGTATCTCCAGTCCCTTTGATCGCAACGATGGAGCCTCGTCACGTCCTACAGGCAACCACTTATTCAAAGAGCGTACTTAGAGTAGCGGCCGAGCAAACTGCACTCGCATTCAGGAACGTCCACTACTTCGCATCTTACGAAATCATCGCGGGAACAGGCGCCTATTTCGCCGAAGACAGGCGTTCGGTGACTCAAGAGGGGATCGACCATGTGATGAACTCCTTTTTTAAGCTGTATGCGGATAGCACGGGACTCCAGCCCGTTTCAGCCAAGATGACAGGCCCTGACAAGTTTACCGGTATCGAAACTCAACCAGTCGTTTGCGATGAAGAAGAGTTCTTCAAAGCCCTGGCCGCAGCAGAGATGTGAGGATGCATTGATGTTTGACCCGGCCCAAACAACGCTGCCCATCTATGTTATTGGCGACAGTTTCGGGACTAACAACGCACGATTTTTTCAACCGAAAGACCCAGGAATTTCTCCCGTCCATCATTGAGTGCCTAGAATACGAGCAGCTGGTTCGGGACGGCATGGCGACGCACCTTTCGAAGGACGAGATCGACTTTGCCATTGCTAAGACTTCGGGGCTGCCAATGATCCCACCGCTAATTCTGTTTACGGCGGGCGACATCGATGTTCGCGGCGTGCTACTGCCGAAGCTCGCAGATCAATACGATTTCGTCCCTCCTTTTGACCTGCCCTACCCCGTACTCGACCGCCAGATTATACCATGGGACGTGATCGCCGAAATTATTGAGCAACGGCTAGCCCCGTTCGTCGAGGGACTGAAGCAGTTGCGAACTGCAGGCTTCAACAGAATTTATGTGCAGCCGGTTGTACCTCCCACAACAGACGACAATAGAAGCACGCAGATTAACGGCGTTTCATGTCCGCTGTCGGTCCGCAGCAAGCTCGTTGCTTCGTTCAATTGCCTTCTCGCTGACAAGGTAAGCGCGCTGGACGTTCCGGTTATCGATATTTGGCCGCAACTCACCAGCGCGGACGGGTATCTCCTCAATGAATATGAACTCGATGGTGTTCATCTGAGGCCGAGTGCCGCGAAAATGCACCTCGAGCAACTGTTGGAGCATGCCATCAACCGAGCATGGGAGTCCGTCAATCACGTTCGTCACGAGATGTTCTATCGAATGGCATGCGGCCTAGCTCCGCTTGAAACCCGACCTGCGAATGCATCATGAAATTGAAGAGAGTTATCAGTAAATTGCTCGATCGATTTGGCTACGTTATCGTGCGCACGCCCGTCAAAGGGGGCGACCAATCCGTGGCCCAGGCCGATTCATCAACCGTGAGGGGCGATCGGCCCGCCAGGAAATCCTACTCGCTCCGTGCCGCAAAAAATGAACCACCTCGGCGCTGCAATTTGTTTGCCGATCAGCGCGAGCAGCAAACAGGTTTGGCGGCACAGAAAGTCGCCGAATTTCATCGGAAGGGAGTAGTCGTCTTGCCAACGGACTCCGGTCGCGCGCTTTACTGGCGCCAAACTGAAAAGTTCGACCGCGACGTCGGCAATCGGCACTCGAGCTGGGACTGGGCTGGAAACTCCGTCGAGCCCTATAGCAGCGTGCTTAGAACGGGAATTCCATCCGAAGAGCTGAAAGCCGAGCTGCTAAGCTTGATCACAAGTCCGTATCACGAATCCTTCTTCAAAGGTGTCCTTGGCTGTTCCGTTTCGATCGGCAATTGCCGTCTTGTGCAATCGTTGCCTCATGCGACGGCGGGCATCGGCCCGCAATCCTGGCATGAGGACGGCTGTCCACCCGGGATCATCCGCGGCGTCTTGTATCTCACGGATGTTCGCGAGACCGACGGCCCCTTCCAATACAAGGATGATGATGCCACAATCCATACGGTTACCGGCAAGACAGGGGACCTTCTGGTGTTCGACGCCATGAGGCTGCCACACCGAGCCATGCCTCCAACTTCGGGTACCCGAATGGCAATCGATCTCGTGTTTATGCCTCGGCTGCCAGAAAGCCAATCTGAAGTGATAGTGGCGGGGATGAACCACTGGCCAGCCGACCCCTTCGCCTTCTCAATCCCGACAGACAAGTCTCAATTCAGACGAGACGGCTTTACTTTGTAAGGGCATTGGCAGCGGTTCGCTCGCCATCTCGATCAAGCTATCATTTGGCATGAAGGATATAAGCCGCCCCACACCATCCATAGGTGAGCCAAGGGGTAGCCGTAAATTCGTTCTGCCCTTCAAGGAATTCGCGGAAGGCGCGCCGCTCGCCGAAGTTCGGATTTGCTTTGTTGCAATTCCAATCGTCGAATAGCAAGACAGTGCCGTCCTGTAGACAATCGCCGCGGTGCAGTCCTTCTAAAACCTCGACCGTTGACTGGTACAGATCGCAATCTATGTGCGCCACTGAAACCTTTTCTCGTGGCGGTTGCCGCAGCGTCTCCGAGTAAAATCCCTTTCGAACGATGATACGTTCGGGCCTGATCACTTCCGACAGCCGATCGCGTATGTGCCACTCATGAGGTTGGCCGAATTGTTCGAGAAAGTTCGCCGGAAACTTCATCTTGTCCGACCACACGTTGCGACCGCCTACCTCGTAGCTCTCACGGTCAACCGAGGACGTGTATTCGGGCAACCCCTCGAACGAATCGAATAGATAGATGTTGTTGAGGTTGAAGATATCCCGCATGATTTCGCAGAATATCCTCGCCGACCAGCCTCCGAGCACACCGAATTCCATTACGGCGCCGGGAATACCCCCGATGGTCACGAATTCAAGTGCGCGCTTGTAAGCTTCTTCGTGGATACGTCGCGCCCGCTCGGCGTCATAAAATACAAAGCACATCTGGGTTAGGTCGGAGCCACCTTGCCGATCCTTCAAAAATCTCTCGATCTCTCTCCGGACCTCAGCGTTGAGAGGATTCATTTCAAGCGCTCTGACGAGCAGGTTCAGCTTCTCAATTCCCTGGGCACCTACTGACCGCTCAACGCATTCGTTGGACATCGTGATCAGGGCGTCTCGAGCAGGCTCAAATCTCGGAATCAGCGAAATCGAAATCGCGAAATTTTTGAAGGCCGCTTCTTCGTCGCCACGTTGTCTTGCAGATTCGCCTAGCTCGAAATAATGCTGGGCCGACAGAGTGGGACCCTTGGCCTTGCTGTTGTATCCGATTGATCGAGCCGCGGTCGCGATAAGTTGCTTTAGCATCTATAAATCTGTCTGTTGAAAGGTTTCGACGTTCGAGCGGCCGCGATCAAAGCGATCCGCCGCAAACTATATTTTGGTCACTTATTTCGCCTTCGTCGCCGGCTTTGCTCCCAGAAAAAATACTCCATCGGGCCTGGACTAACCATTCATCACGCGCTGCAGAGCGTTATCGCCCCGGTCGATCTGTTCATCCCCATCCGCCAGGAATTCGATTTCATACTTTTTGAGATAATAGAGACTAGGCCTGCTGGTGCCATAAAAATGTGGCAGCGCGAGCTGCTTGGTCCAGCGCGACAGCAGGGTCTTGGTGGCAAATTCGCGCTCGAACTCGGCCGACCGCCCACTCGCCAAGGCATCCACCTCCTTTACGGTGGCAGCGATCTCGTCGGGGGTGTTGATACCCGGTTGTGCGCCACTACGGCTAAGAACTGCGGCATCAAAGACACGCCAACGCCAAGGGGCTGACGTCAGTTGGGACTGCGTCACCATCTTTTCGCCTGTGAGGCGCACCGGCTTGAGCGCGAAACGCACATTGCTATTCCAGAGTTGCGCGTCCGTCGTAATACAGTTCACAATCGCGCTGGGGACGCCGAAGCTAATGGCCACGTTTGTCAGCCCGGAGGTGGTGCCGAGGAACGCCTTGGCGTTCCGGATCAGTGAAATGTCCATCAGCTCCGATCTAAACTCGCTCAACGCGTAATCGATGGTATGCTCGAGCGCGGGGAGCTTCGGCGAGTTTGGCCCGCCAAGCTTGATCACCCAACCGCCCCGGTCGGTGACCGAGCGAATGGCGTCAAAATAGGATTCGATCGGCGAGTTGCGATGGGTCTGACCGGTGCCGGCCAGTTCGAAATAGTGGGACGCGTCACGGGTATGTAGGCACACATACCAATCGTCAGGCTTCATTCCGAAATTCTCGCGAAAGCGCCGCATCTCCCCCGCCGGTTCTGCCGACGGACCGTAGACGCGGTCGTATTCGTCACGGAGCGGATGACCGCGGTCTTCCCGCTCCCATTGAGCGATAGCCTGCGCCCCCGCCTCCTGCCATGGAACAATTTCGCCGCTCGGCATGCGGAATGCATTAAAGTTCATGCCGCACCAGCGCTGCAGCGAGAGAAGTTCTTCTGAAACCCCTTCGGAAACATCCTCACCGATCAGCACAATCCTCCCGTAACGCTCAAACAGGCGGAAGAACGCCTGATTGGCGATCAGCTTGCGTCGAGTAACCAGAACCGGCGTTCCCGACCACCAACCGAGTTCGCGCATTCGAAAGAGAATATCGAGCATACCGAGATGGCCAATCTGGGTCGTCCACTCTTCCGGAATGAGCCGCAATTGATCAAACGGGATTTCGAGTTCCTCGAGGAGCCGTCCGAGTTCTGCGGAGAGAGGTGGGGGCGGCAAATGGCGCAACTTCTGTTGAGCCGCAAGCGCTCGCGCGTAAAGACGAACGCCGATGTCGCCGCAGCCGACATGCGTGGTCCGCTGTCCCGTGAAATTGCAGAGATCGTACAGTCTTCCTTCCGCCCCGCAGAGAAAATCCAGATAATTCGGAACGTAGTGCGATGTCGGCCGCGCAGCCAAGTTCTGGTGCGGGCGCAGGAAACGAAATTCCGCCCTGCTGGCAGCCGTGACGCTGGCGAGCGCCGCGGACTCATCCCCATCGATGATATCGAGCATACTTTTAAGAAAGGCAAGACGAGGCTCCTTGCTCAAATCGACCTCCGCAGCACGCGCCGAAACCCCTGCCCGGGCTACCTCGAATTGTCCCAATTCGAATTGAGCACTGGCGATGGCCACGGCCGACTCGACCGAACTGAAATCCTTGTCAAGGAATAGACTACCGGCCTCTCGATAGGCGCCAATTCTAAACAAAACCTGGACTGACGCCACCGGGAATAGGCGCGCGATTCGTCGAGCAAATCGCCAAGATGGGTTCTTGGCCAGAAAGGAGACCGCATAAGGCTGATATGCCACTGCCAAACGGCCATGCCCCTTGAGCTTCAGCGCTTCAAAAATGACCAACAGCAAAAACACCAGCCGCTTGGGCAAAAGATTAAGTGCCGCGCCGACGTAGACAAAGCACAAATGGACCAGCCGCCGTCGCTCCAGCCAGGAGAACTCCCGTTTGGCCACTCTTCGAGATCTCGTGTGGTCGTTTTTCATGTCAGGTCAATAACAGACTGCGCGACAAAACGCAGGTCAAACACTGCAGCTGATTGAACGACATTTCCGAACTGTGGATAGCTTGCAGCCGACACCAGCAACGGAAAAATATCTTCTTGGATCCCTTTCAACTTTAGGTCATGTACCATGAGGCTTCAGAAGTGGGCAAGACAAACTCGGTTCGCGGCAGTTCTAATTCAGTACCATATGCGAGTTCGCCATAACCAGTGGTGCTTCCAAATGATCGATCGGCCTGTTAATCCCGCAACGGTCCTGACCTCGATCGGGACGGAATCTTCTTGAAGATGTGAGCTTTTCCGGCGATACACCTGCCAGTGCGCGAACGGCGCGTGCCACTTGGCAGCCACGGAAAAGCGCGCACTATGGCTCGGCTGTTCCGTGCGGAAGAACGAGGCGGCATCAAATGCTCTTCACCCAATTTGAGTTCCTGTTCTTGTTCCTTCCGCTGACGTTCGCGGGATATTTTCTCATTGCCTACCTGTTCGACGCGCCCATCGCCCGCTTGGGATGGCTGGCGGCGGCGTCGCTGGTGTTCTACAGCTATTGGGACGTGCGCTTCGTTCCGATCATCGTCGTATCGATATTGTTCAACTACGTGATGGGCCTCCTGATCGCGCGGCAATCAGGTCGCACGGCCAGGAGATGGGTGTTTGCCGCCGCCGTGAGTGCCAATCTCCTTGCGCTTGGCTTCTTCAAATACACCAACTTCTCCATACAGATTTTCGATGCGGTCACCCGATCGAAATATCCTGCGCTGGCGATCGTGCTTCCGCTCGGGATCTCCTTCTTCACTTTCACCCAGATCGCCTATCTTGCCGACGTCTACGGCGGTTATCCCAACGAAAAGAACTTCACCAAATATGCGCTCTTCGTCACCTATTTCCCGCACCTGATCGCCGGCCCCATCCTTCACCATCGCGAGATGATGCCGCAGTTTGGATCCAAGTCCAGTCGGACCATTTCGGCGGAAAACGTCGCGATCGGGCTTACCATCCTCGCCATTGGCCTGTTCAAGAAATCGTTCATTGCGGACGGCTTTGCGCTGATCGCCAACCCGGTATTCCTGAGCGCAAAAGCAGCTCATCTTCACGTTCTGGACGCCTGGGCAGGGGCGTTCGCCTATTCGCTGCAGATCTATTTCGATTTCTCCGGCTATTCGGACATGGCGATCGGGCTGTCGCTCCTGTTCGGCATCCGACTGCCCTTCAATTTCGATGCGCCCTATAAATCGCTGAGTATCGTGGAGTTCTGGCGTCGCTGGCACATTTCGCTCTCGCGCTTTCTCCGCGACTACCTCTACATCCCGCTCGGCGGGAACCGGCACGGTGACCGACGGCGCAATATCAACCTCGCCATCACGATGGTGCTCGGCGGCTTGTGGCACGGCGCAGGCTGGACCTTCCTGCTATGGGGCGCGCTGCACGGCTTATTCCTCACTATCAACCACCGCTGGACCGAGCGCACGAAGAAGCAGCCTGCACTTGAGAAAATGACAAAGGCCTGGTGGTATCCCATCGCTGCGCTCGGCCTGACCCAGATGGCCGTCGTCTTCGCCTGGATTTTCTTCCGCGCCGACAATTTCTATGACGCCGTCCGCGTGATCCAATCGATGGCCGGCTTCGCCGACCAGCACCGGGTGGGCCCCCGCCTCGTCGATGCGTACGGAGGTGTATCGATCGCTCTGGGTTACGTTGCCTGCCTCATCCTGCCCAATGTGAACGCGATGTTTTCGCGCTGGAATGTCGGACTTGAGACTTACAAGAACGAGCGCCCCTGGAGCATTCTCAATTTCACCTGGCGGCCATCCGCTGCCTGGGCAATCGTAACCTCGTTCGCTCTGTTTATTGCGGTCGTGATCAATCTCGTGGCCGGCGACAGCTCGCAATTCCTGTATTTCCAGTTCTAACCGACAAACCTCCGCCCAGGCGGCGGAGGTGAGCGTCAGAGGTCCCAGCGATGGACGCGACATCCGAAGTGGTTTCGTCCTTACAGCCGTTGCAGGCCGGAATGGTTCAGCCGCTGCGGCGGTACCTAACCATCGTAGGCGTTATTTTTGCCGTTTTGGCCGTGCCGCTGGTAAGCTTCATCGAATGGGCGGGCTGGCGCTTCGGGGCGACAATTTCGCTGTCTACCATCGCTGGTGAGCAAGAGGATCGCCAAAATGCGCTTTGGCTTGGCGCATTCAAGGATTACGCGCCCTACAAGCTCGAGCGGATCAAGCTGGTGCAGCCGGAAGTGCTGCTGGTGGGTAGCTCGCGCTGCGGACAGGCCCGCGCGCAGATGTTCCGGCCCTACAAGACCTACAATGGTTGCCTGACCGCCTGGCCGCTCGAACATGTCGTTGATTTCATCGATCGTACGACGCGCGTGAGCAGGCCCCGAGTCGTCATCGTGGCGCTCGACTACTTTCTGTTCGGCGATGCGCTCGCCGAGGCTTGGCGAAGAGAACGCACCATGGACTACCGTCAGGGACTCGACTCCCACCGCAGGAAGCTGCACGACGTCATCGATTTCGCCTACCGGACCCACTGGAATCTGCACGAATTCCTGGCGTCGATGGAGCGGGATCAATTCGAGCCGATCGACCATAATCGCCTGCTTGGAACCGAGGCAACTCGCGGGCAGTTCGGATTTCGCGGCGACGGCTCGATCCTTGTCGCTCCCGTTTATCGGAGGATCGCCGACGAGCAGCTCGCCGAGGGCGTCGAAAATGTCACAGGGGCCTTCCCCGGTGCGCCACACCTGAGCGAGAGACAGTTCGGGTATGTCGAGAAGCTGTCGCAGCTCGCGAGGGAGCGCCATTTTACCATGGTGGCCATTCAGTTCCCCATCCTGAAGGCCGCCACCGATTTCATGGATACCGATAAGTCCTATTGGCAATATGCCGGGCTCTGGCGTGAACTAAGAAGCGAGGCGACCGCCCAGCGATTTGCAAGCCTCGGCATCCGCTTTTTCGACATGAGCCGCGCCCCGTTGAATGCGGATCCTAACAACTTTTTCGATCCGGCCCACCCCACGGAACGCGGCGTCCTGCGCACGATCATCGATCTGCTTGATCAAAAGGATTTCCGGGAGCTTTTTCCTCAAATCGACAAGTCCGTCCTGGAAGACGATCTCCAGAAAAATCTGAAGAGCGGAGAGAGGTTCGACCTCTATCACTGATTCGATAAGGCCACGCCCTTATTTCTCAATCGCCCAACCTGCCGGCAAAGGCACGCTTGAATGCAGCCGACTTTACGAGCTCGCGGGTGAGATACGTCGTGAATATTCGCGCGCCATTCTTGTCGAGGTGCCCTCCCCCATCGACGGTCGTCAAGCCATCGAAGGGCGGCGCGATCAGTTCCACATTCAATGCATCCGCCAATTCCCTCGCCTGCTGAACGCAGGACTGGCTGTGCGGCACAAGCGTCAAAACAACGTTGCCCCCGACCTCCTTGAGGAACTTGCGAGCGTAGTCGACCACCGCCGCATCAGTATGGCAATTCGGGTCGCGTGCAGATCGCATGGGCTTGTTGCTGCTGGCAACATAGGCGGGATTCGCGTCGAGCAGCATGTCGCCATTGGAGACCCTGCGGTAAAGACCGAAGAAAGGAGGAACGATCGAATAGTTTCCCTGCTGGTAAGCGGCCTCGATGTCCTCCATGCGCCATCTGAGGTCGCGGCCGATCACAGTGAGCCAGCCTCGCATCCGGTTGCGCTGAACGGCGGTGATAGGCATCTTTTCGGGCCCGATCGTGAGGTCCAGATCGTTGCTGAAGAAATGCACGAACTGGTCGTCAGCATTGATGATCCAGAGCGGCGGCCGGATGCCCCAGCGCTTGATGACGAGGCGGGAAAACTCGCCGCCGCGAATGCCGACGAAGGCCATATTGTAAATTTTCAATCCGCCGAGCTGCGGGGCCGATTGCAGCGTCTGGCGATCGACGGCATAACTCACAAAGGACGGTCCGAGAAGCACGATATCAGCTGCTTTAGCCGCCGCAACCGAATGCCCGACATTGTTGTAGAATATGTCCTCGTCCTGGATCTGCGGAAGGCGACGCCCGCCGAAATTGCGGTACCAGTCGGCATCGCCGTTCTTCACGATCTCCGAAAAGAAGTCATGCCTCGCGCCCTGGTCGTTGCAGAGAACGGCGAACGCCGCGACAATCATTGATGCTCCAACAACGATCGCGTAAGCAAGCGCGCGCAAATAGCGGCGCATAGCGCCCGACGTCAGCTTGACATCGGGCCCGTCCCCGGGAACTGCCGTGATAGCTGTGTGCTGCATTTCCTGAAGGCGCCCCCGAGCGATTGAACGAGATTTCCGGCTACTTGCTTGCCCAGCTCTTGCTATTCCAAGTCATACGTCAACTGCAATGGCCTGGCCCGCAGACTTTATGTGGCGCGAAGCACATCCCGCGGGGCGCTGGTACCCATTACCCGGCGCAGCCATGCGCGGGACGGCGCTTCAACCAGCGAATAGGCCCCCCAGGCTACGGCGGTCGTCACGGCGACGAACAGGCAAAGCCGAAGCACAAACTCGGGAACCGTTACGATGTCCGAAGTTCCAACCATCGCGATTCGCATCAGGAACGGATGCAGCAGATAGACCGAATAGCTGCATTCGCCGCCGATGATCATCGCCCGCCATGAAAGAAATCGTGCGAGCCCGTACCGACTTGCGCCCAGCATAATGACTGAGAAGAAGGCGACTTCACCGAGGCGCACGGCGATCTCGATCGCGAGATAGTCGTGCGGCAGCCTCGGCTGAAAGAACAGCAAGACCGGCAGCAGCGCGAGCCCAACCACCGACAGCCAGAACAGGACTGTAACCCCGCCCTGCTCGCCGCGGCTGACAGGCTTCGCAGCGCGCTCAAGATAGGCCATTGCCACGAGGCAGCCAGCTAAGAATTGCGCGACATGCAGGTATGGCGCGTAGTAGGTGAGCCACTGCATTCCGTTGTCAGCAGGCAGTGGAAACACGGATTCCAGGAAGGTACTTCCGTAGCGAAAGAACACGAAGATCGCGACCGCAAAGGCAAGCATGTTTACAATCGCGAGCAACATCACCGTTGTCAGACGTCGCACGCCAGCAAGCCCGATGCAGATGAACGGAAACAAAAGATAGAAGAAGAATTCGACGCTGATCGACCACAAATGCTGGATCGAAGGAATCACCGCCACCAGCATTTTGTCGTCCAGCGCCGGGAACCAGGCCTGCGTCATCGTGAGCACGAAGCCAAGCGCACGCGGGTCGCCGCCCTTTAAGCCCACAATGCCCAGGACCACCACGGCATACATCGGATACAGGCGCGCGATTCGCGCGATTGCAAAGCTGCGCATGGCTCCCGTGAAGGGCTTCGTGCTAAAGCTTTCCGCATAATTCAGCCAGAGCACAAACCCGCTTAGCACAAAGAACAGCGTCATCCCGATGCTGCTGATTTGGGCCACGAGTTGCGCCAGCCAGTCATGGCGCAGCGCGAGCGCGCCGTGCCCGACAGCAACCGTGGCAGCAGCTACAAATCTGAGCCCCGTCAGGGAGCCGATGAACCGACCATCTTTGCGCACCCCCAGTAGCCCCATGGTTTCTCGAGCGTCCCACATCTCCCTGTGCTTCATGCTCAAATTATTCGCAGCCGCCAAGGAAAAAGATTTTATCGTAGGCCCGCCAGTTACCCACACCTTCAGGTGGAACTTGAACGGAGCTGATGCTAATAGAGAGGAAAAACTCCAATTATTTCAATGACCGCCTCGAAGCTGTCACAAATCTCAGCACTGTCGGGTAGGATTGCTGCTTCTCTCTGCGCGTGAGTTGGGCTATCCGGTCAGCTGAGGTGAGCCCCATTGGGGTTCAACGTGGTGGCCCAGAATGGGCCGAGGGGGAATTCTTGCACCAACTTGTCGACCCTTCGCACGGCGATGTCGCCTGCCGGGAGATTCGGGCGTCCTGCCGCGCTGACCAGACCATCGCGTTTGTCTCCGGAAACTTCAACGTAGTCCATCCGGGCCATCTGCGTCTTCTGAAGTTTGCAGCAGAGCAAGCCGACGTTCTCGTGGTCGGGGTCAATTCGGATTCTACGCCGGGCGTCACAGTTGCGCAGGAGATGCGGCTCGAGAACGTCCGCTCGATCGCCTTCGTCCAACACGTCGTGCGGTTGGACAAATCCGCTTCCGACTTCATCGCTCGGCTGAAGCCAACGGTCGTGGTCAAGGGCAAGGAATTCGAGGACCGCTCCAATCCCGAACAGGAAGTTGTCGAAGCCTATGGCGGCCGGCTGATCTTTTCCTCGGGCGAATTGCGATTCACCTCGCTCGCGCTCCTGGAGCGCGATGCCAATGTCGACATCTCTAACGTACGCAAGCCGCTGGAGTTTCCCAAGCGCCACGGCTTCGAAATCTCGGGCCTGAAGCGACTGCTTGGCAAGCTGGCCGGCATGCGGGTCACGGTTATCGGCGATCTCATCGTGGATGAATATGTGACATGTGATCCGGTGGGCATGTCGCAGGAGGACCCAACGATTGTTGTCACCCCACTGATGACCCAGACCTTTGTTGGTGGGGCGGGCGCCGTCGCTTCCCATGCGCATGGCCTTGGGGCTGACGTCCAATTTTTCACCTTAGTCGGCAATGACGAGGCCTCAAGCTTCGCCCGCGATACGCTGGGACGGCATGGCGTTGACTGCAAGACCTTCGTGGACGAAACCCGCCCGACCACACGCAAGCAGCGCTTCCGTGCACTGAACAAGACCCTGCTGCGGGTCAATCATCTGCGCCAGCACGCGGCTGATGCCGACATCCAGCGGCAGATGCTGAACGCGGTGGAAACCGCTCTGAAGACCAGCGATCTTTTGCTGTTTTCATGCTTCAATTATGGCTGCCTGCCCCAGGACCTGGTTGACGCCATCGGCGATCTCGCGCGCGCCAAGGGCGTGATGATGGGCGCCGACAGCCAGGTCTCCTCGCAGACGGGCGACGTCTCTCGCTTCAAAGGGATGACTTTGCTCACGCCCACCGAACGCGAGGCGCGCGTGGCGCTCAATGATTTCATGTCAGGACTTGCCGTCATCAGCGAGCGGTTGATCGAGAAGGCGCGCACCAAAAACCTCGTCATTACGCTTGGCGCTGAAGGCGCGCTGATCAACACAATGACCGATGGCATCCACAAGTCCGACCGCCTGCCCGCCTTCAACCCGTCGCCGAAGGACGTCTCCGGCGCCGGCGACAGCCTGTTCATGGCCGCGTCGATGGCCCTGCGGGCCGGCGCTGACATCTGGCAGGCGTCCTATCTCGGCTCGCTCGCGGCGGCGCTTCAGGTATCCCGCGTCGGCAACCTACCGCTGACCACGACCGAACTCGTCACGGAGATCGACGAGTCCGGTTTCACCCACGAATAACGGACGGGCGATGCGCGCGCTGCTGCTTGCGGCCGGAATCGGAAGCCGACTGCGTCCTTTGACCAACACCACGCCCAAATGTCTGG
>DASRBG010000021.1:0-20890 GCA_035653735.1 Gemmataceae bacterium | reverse complement strand
GAGTCGGAACATCCGGCGCGAGGTCTGCGCGAGCTGCGACCGCTGAATTGTGCCGTCGCGGTATTGGTCCTGAAGCTGTGCGTACTCCCGCAACTCCGTGAACGCGGTGCAAAGCGAGAACGGCATCACACCGTTGGGCGCAGCGGGTTGGAGATTACCGGGCATCGCAAAATTCCCCTTGCTATTTCCTCCCACCCCAACCGTTGGGTAAGAGTCAGAGGACCACGATGACCGACCGAGACAAAGTACTCATCGAATGCCAAGCCATCATCCGGTTGTCGGCCGCACTGGGTGCCGCCATCGAGCGCCTTGGTGAGGCGATTAACGAACTGATCCCGCCTACCGCCGAGGAGGAGGCTGAATGTGATCGGATCAATTGAACGGCATTACGCCACCGTCAGACCGGGCACCTGCATGTTGGCTGACTGCTGCGTCCGGCCGTAGCTCGCATACTGCGCCGCCATCGCCTGGTCCGTCACGAACTCCGGCGTTACAAACTGGCCGGTCATGAATGGAGCCACCGCCGCGCCACTGATGTTCAGCGAAACGTACGTCGGCCCCGCGCCCGCCATTGTGTTCGGTCCGGCCTGCGTGGGATACGGGCTACCCGCGATCCCGCCCAGCGTCGGCAGGCTCGATTGGTACATGTGCCAGGCGTTGTTCTGGAAGCTGGCCTGTTGATAAAGATTCCCGCCTTGCTCCACGAGACTACCCGCATAAGGCGTCGCGGCCGACAACGGCATCTTTTGCCCCGTGGCTTCCGAATACAGCATCACGAGCTGACGCACGCTGGGCGAGCGCACGGCCACGGAGATGCTGCCGCCGAATTGCGACTTCGCGATCTCCACGATCTGCTTGATCGTGCCGCTGTTGGTCGGGATATCGACACCGTAGATCGCCTTGATATCGTCGTGCGCCGTCTGGTTGAGCGACTTCACGCCGAACAGCTTTTCCAACGCGCCAATCTCGAAGCCGAATGAAGCGCCCGCCGCCGCGCCCAGCGGCCCGCCGATTTGATTGCCGATCAGCGCGCCGCCGGCGGCGCCCTGGATCGCGCCGGTCCAAGACCCGGCATTGCTGATCAGGCCGCGCGTCGCGAGCGTCAATCCGGCGACACCGGCCGCCGGGGAACTGGCCACGCCTTCGATGCCGCCCGCGATCACGCCGCCGGTAGTCCATGGGTAAGCGTTCCACGCATCCTCGTTCCAAACCGCGCCCTTCAGGTTCGACAGCGCCTGCGAGAAACCGCCCTTCGAGAAGAGGCTATTCACGCCCTGCCCCTTGCCGCCGGACACCATCTTCTCGATGCGGTCCAGTTCGCTTTGCGGTAAGCTGCCTGCGCCGGCCCATGGCGCTGGGGTATAGCCGCCCGCGCCAGCCCACGGCGCCGGAGTATAGCCGCCCACCGGGGAAGCGCTCGCGGTTCCGCCGCTCCAGGAAACGGGCGGATTCGCCGCTGTCGAAGAGGAGCCGCCGCCGAACAGTGGCACGGAAACGGTGCCGACGCCGGGGATCGCGAGCGGGTATCCAGCAGTTCGCCCGCTGAACATCGCTGAGATCAGCCAGCGGATCATGCCGGCGTTGCCATACATCGCTCCCGTGAGCGCGTCAATGCTGCGCTTCAGCGTGTCGGCCTGCGGAATGACCGCCTCGCCCTTGTGGACCACGGCCAGGCCGGTGCTGGCAATGGTGCCGCCTTCGTCGTGCGAGGGCAGGCGGAACGCCTTGTGGGTCGTAACCTTCCAGTCCTTCGTGACTTCCAACAGATCCAACGCTGCCCAATCCTCTCTGTTCGGGTAGAGCGCGCCGAGGCGCTGCTCAAGCGCCAGAGACGAGATACCGAGACGTTTTCCGGCCTGGAGCAAGCTCATCTTTTCGCCGCCGACGGTGACCCACCGCGTGATCTGGCCGGATTTTCTTCCCCAATCGATGTCCTTCAGGTGGGGCGCCACTTCGTCAATCCTGGCACTCGCCTGGTGTGCGGTCTCAGGAACGTCGACCGGCGGTCCGATGTAATTGCCAAATTCGTCCAGTTCGGGATCGCGCGGATCGAGGCGGCGCAGGGCCTGGCTCTTGAGGCCGCCCTTGCGGCCGGCGGCCACGTGCTGCTCATACGTCATGTTCCAGAGATCGCGGCCACCCTTGAGGTTGAACCAGGAGGGCTCGTTTCTGCGGATATAGATGAGATCGCGCGGGCCGCGCACGGAGGCCTCCCGCACGCCAGGGTTGTATCGTTGCACGATGGCGCGTTGCACCTTGCGGTAAATGTCGTCGGTGAGGCCCCCACCCCAAGTTTCATCGACGAGGTTGATCGCGCCGTCGCTGGTAATGTACGCCCTGCCCCGAATCACGCGATCAAACTCTCTGCCGATCGATGGCAGGCCGATTCTCTCGAACCACACCGCGTGCGGCTCCGCATGCCCGCTGGGAGAAAAGCCGGAGAGGCGAATGTTGCCGGTCTTTGGATTGACCGCCCATAGGCCGCTCTTTACGATGTCCTCCTCGCGCTCGAAGATTCCGCCCGGCCACGCCAGTGCATCGCGCTCGGCCAGACTGCGGCTTATGCCACTTCCGGGCGGCCCAATCGGTACCACGCCCAGCAGCACGCCGTCGTTCCTCGGCGGTGTGGCTGCCGCAACGCCACCTACCAGGAGCGACATGATGGTGTCGCCGACGCTGATGCCGGCTGGACCACCCAACGCACTGAGGCCCGCGGGCAAAGCGACGTTGAACAGACCCATGGTCGCCTTGCCCAATGCCGCATCCATGGCGGCTGGATCATACGGAGTCACCAGAGGCCGCCGGCGCGTGGGCCGCAGGTCCAGCAGCTTGTCGAGCGGAATGACCAGCTCGGGGCCGGCCTCGCCCACGATGGTGGGGCCGCTGGTGACGCCGCCCTCGGCAAAGCGGGGCAGTCCGCCGGTGTTGCGGAGCATCTGGCTCAGGAAGCCCGAAGGCGAAGCGACTCCCACATTGGGCGCGGCCATGCCTCCCTGCGTGCTCAGCGCAGGGACGTTCCGGCCCATGTACTCCGACAGGACGGCGGTCAGCAACCAGATGGCCCTGGAGTTTTGAATCGTGGCCGCTGTGTTGTCGGTGGTGACAGTAATCGGGTCCTGCTTGGGACCACCGAACGCGCCATGCAGAATCCCAGAGATGCCACCCTGTCCGTCGCTGCCGTAAATGAGCGGATGGAGGGCGCTCGCGATCATTCCGCCGAAACCTTCGGTGACCGGCTTCAGTACCGCTTCCTGGATCGCGCTACCCAGTTGTTTGGGGAAATCGCCGGGCTTGGTAAAGAGCGTGTGCAGGAGGCCGGAGGAGACCTTTTGGATCTCGTCGACCTGGCGCTGCAATTCCTCCGTGCGCTTCTGCTCGGCTGCCGCGCGCTTTTCGTCCAGCTCATCCTGCGCCTGGGCCAGTTCCGTATAGAGGTCCTTCTGCGCCTGCGCCGCCAACTCCATTCGCCGGGCCGCGCTCTCCTCCTTCTGGATGCGCGCGACCTCGATCTCGGCGAGCTGGATGGCCAGATCGACGCGAACTCGATACGCTTCCTCGGGCGTCTCGGCGCGCCTCGCTTCCACGTTGGCGTGGCGCCGGAGCGCCTCCCGCTGCGCCTGGACGCCGATATCCTCGATGCGCTCCTGGGCCTTGAAGACGTCCTGCCACTCCTTCAACTGCTCCTTGGAGGGAAGGAACAGCCCCAGCATCTCCTTTTGCCGTTCGGCGCGCCGCTTCTCGTCATACTTTTCAAATTCCTCCCAGGCCTTTTTCGACACCACCTCGGCCTGCTCGTCGGCCGACCTCCGGATGACGGCAATCTCGGCCTCGGTCGCCTTCACCTGCGCAGCCTGCTTCAGCAGGAGATCGCGCTGGTAGTAGATCTTCCCGATGGCGTCGAGCTCTGATTCCTCACCCTTCTTCACGAAGGCCTCGGCTTCGCGGTGGAACTCTTTCAGTTGCTCCGACTGGTTCTTCTCCGCGTCCAGCGCGGATTTCCATCGGGCCTCGGTCGCCTGGGCAGTCCGGAGCTTGCCGGATAGATCGAGGACTTCCGTCTTGGTGAGGGGCTTCTCTGGCTCGAACAGCTCCTTCTGGTATCGCTCCACGTCCTTTTTCGCGTCGGAGTAAGCCTTCTCCATCCCCTCATGCGTGCCGAAAAAGCGAGCGCGAAGCCGATCGGATTCCTCCTGGCCAGCGCGGAGGTCCATCCGGTGCGTGGCCTGCTGCGCAGCATCCAACTCGTGCTGCAACTGCTCGATCTGCTTCTGGAGGTCGGCCGCCTGGCGCATGCGGCCCACTTCCTCCTCGGTGGGCGCGAGCATCTGCACCCATCCGAAATTGCCGACGAGATCCTGCTGCCGCGTTCGGAGGTCTGCGATCTGACGCTCAATCGCGTCGCGATTCTGCATGATGCCGGGGGCGCGCCGCTCCAGATCGGCGACTTCCCGGCGATGGGCGCTGCGCGACATGCTCGCGCCGTAGCCGCCCACCGACCGGACCTGTTCTGCTTCCTGGCGGGCCTGTTCCTCTTCACGGCGCGCGCGCTCGTCGTCGCCAGCGGTACCGATGTTGTTCAGGAACCAGTCTGCGCCCTTCCCGACCCAGGAGACGGTGATGACGATCCCTTCCTTGAACTTGCGAACCAGCGCGTCCCACTTGGTTTCGAGCTGCGCCACCTCGCGCTGGTATTCCTGGAACCGGCGAACGTCATCCTCGGTTGGGCCGAAGCCCTGCTCGTGGGCAATGCGCAGGTTCTCGTTTAACTCCGTCATGAACGGGATGGCCTCGATGCCAACCCGTTTGAAGAGCTCCATGGCGGCCGCATCACGTTGGAGGCCTTCCGGCAGTTTGTTCAGGCCCTCCGAAATCTCGATCAGGATTTCGGAGGTAGGCTTCATTTCGCCGGCGGCGTTTCGCAGGTCGACGCCCATGCGCTGCAAGGTGGCGCGCGCCTTCTCACCCTCGCGCGAATTTTCATCCGCTGCCTGGGAGAGGCCGCGCATGAGCCGCTCCACGATGGAGATGTCCTGGCCGACGGCCTTCGCGGCAAAGCCGAACTGGCCGACCTCCTTCGCGGTCAGCCCGGTGCGCAATTCCGCGTCTTTTACCGCCGTGCCGTATTGACCCAGACTCTTGGCCGCCTCAAACGCCGCAACACCAAAACCAGCCAGGGCGGCTGCGCCGGCCGCTACGCCTACGC
Source organism: Gemmataceae bacterium (assembly GCA_035653735.1). Lineage (GTDB taxonomy): Bacteria > Planctomycetota > Planctomycetia > Gemmatales > Gemmataceae > JAJPHU01. Next base: position 15,687 of record DASRBG010000021.1, on the reverse strand, counting down.
CGAACGGCCCCAGCGTGGAAAGCATGGAGCCGATGGCGCCCTTGGCCCCCTGAATGGGATTCTCGATGAACTGCCCAACGCGCTCCCCGAATGACTTAATGGATTCGGACTGCTTCCGCAGGGCCTCCTCGGCTTCCTTGGCGGCCTTGGCCATAGCGGCTTCGCGCGCGGCCTTTTCCTCGACCGCGATCATCTTCTCGTAGGAGCGGGTGATGGCGTCGATGGCCGCCGGCTCTTTGGCATAGCGCTGGAGGAGTTGGTCCCGCTGCGAGATGAGCCGTTCCACACCGCTCTTGCCGTAGACGTCGGCCTGCTTCTCGAGCGAGGCAATGAGCCGCTGCACACTAGAGCGGGTCTGGTCCGTGATGCGGATAACCTTGCCGTGCGCCGACTCCGCTTTCTTCTCGAAACTGTCGAGGCCGGCATTGGCCTTGTCGACTACCGGACTGACCTGATCCTCGGCTTCGAGAACTACGCGTTCGGCCTGGTCACCCATCTCAAGCTGCCTTGACGCTCACGACGCGGCGGCCAGCCAGGATCGCCGCAATGACCGCGGCGCGGTCGCGGGGAGACACGCCCCACTGGCGCTCGCGCAGGTTGTTGTAGTAGGCGATCTGCGAGGCCGTCTGGCGGCGGCCAGGCATGGCCTCATCGAGGAACCCGATCACCGCGCGATTCTCGTTGGCCGTGAGGACCTTAAGGCACCGCAGGGTGTGCCCACTCCAGGTCCAGTCGCGGATGGGCTGGAGGCCGCGCGCCGATTTGTAATCCGGATATCCCCGGCGGCCGGGCTTGCCGGGTTTCAGCGGCGCGGCCGGCTGGTCGTAGATGTTCTGGCCGCTCTGGATGCGCGCGCGGATCGCATCCGCCAACACCTGCGCGAAGCCCTGCATCTCCTCGGCGGTGTAGGGGGAATAGACGAACCGGGCGCGGCGGACGACGGTTTGGAAGCGGGCCATGGCATACCCCTAGATGGGACAAGAAGCGGAATGTTCCAACATGCTCGTGATTACTGAAGTACCCAGTGCCGTTTTGATGCCTCGGGGAACCCTCATGGCGGTCTGCCTGGTGCTATACTGCATCACGCGGTTCGCGTCAAAGACCCCAAAGGATGCGCTTATGCCAAAAGCAAAAGTGTTGGCCTTTATAAACTACAAAGGCGGTGTGGCAAAGACCACGACAACGTACCATGTGGGCTGCTGCCTCGCGCAGCACTTGGGGAAGCGCGTGCTCCTCGTCGATATCGATCCCCAGACAAACCTGACGTTCCTTTGCGCCTCGATCGAAGAGTGGGAGAAGTTCAAGAAGACCAAAGGCACGATAAACTCAATGTACAGGCGCTATCTTGAGGGCAAGTCCCTCGATCCCAAATACTTCATTTGGAAAGAGCCTGTTGGGGGGAACATCAAACAGCGCATCCAGGGCCTCGACCTGATTCCATGTGATATTGACCTGCTGGGCGAAGACCTCGGAGGAGGCGATTTGGCGGGGCCGATCCCGAGTTTCGAACTCCTAAAGCGTCACGCTGACAAGTACATCAAGGACCGTTCTTTCCTCAGAAAAGCCCTACGCGAAGTCGAAAACGATTACGACTACATTCTGATCGACTGCCCGCCCAACCTTTACCTAATGACGCAGAACGCTCTTGTTGCGAGTCGGTGGTACGTCGTGACTGCCATCCCGGATCACCTCTCGACAATCGGTCTCAGCATCCTTCAGCAAAAGGCGCGGAGGATCGGAGAGTCCTTTAAGCACGCCCACACGCTTGCCGGAGGCGACGCCGGTCCTGTTCGAGCTGCGGAGCTGGGCGGCGTCATCTTTGTCCGAGTGAGACTCGGCGGCAGCATGATAACTAACGTGCACTTCAGCACCATGGTTCAGGTGCGGAGTTCCCTCGGACACGGCGTTTGCTTCGAAGGCCATACCACGGAGCTGATTGGGTACGGTGAAGCAGCGGAGCAAAGCCTACCCGTGTGGATGACCAACACAAAGAACGCCATCAGTGCGGCTAGAAAAGGCGAGTACGAGCAAATCACCAACGAACTTGCCAAGAGGTTTTAGCGCTAATGGGTACACGGAAATCCCCAGACTTTTTCAAGGCAGAGAAATTCGTGCAGAGCCTGCGTGGTCTTGTAGAGTCGCTCCCTTCGGAGTCGGAGAAGCAGCAGCTCTCAGCAAATCTCGACATGGTTATCGGTTTCCTCAGTGAGATCAAGAAGACCGTGGGTTCGCTTCCTTCCCAAGAGAGCGCGGTCTCGGTCCAGGCAGCCATCGATGGCTTGAATTCGCTGTTCGCACGCGCACGATCGAGCGCTCCCCTGGCGGGAGCACTAGGTCTACAACCATGTGACCGTAAGCCGAAAGCGGTACCGGTGACAGAAGTCGACTCCGAACGAGCCCGGGCATTGCTCGAAAAACTGGAGAAGCTGCCGATCAATGATCTGCGAGCGAATCTAGAGAACTCCTCGGCCACCTCACCCCGCGACCTGCATGCTATTGCAGCCCTCTTGGGAATAAGATCGACCCAGCGTAGCAGCCGGGAATCATTAGTGCATCAGATCGCTTCGAAGATCGCCAATGCTCGTGGCTACGAAGCGCTGAGACGTGGAACCGAAGACAGCGGTTCGCCGCAATAGAAGAACGCTTGATCACGTTGGTTTGGGCAGGCATGACTCGCAGTGCTGGACGTAGGTCCCTGTCGCGTATTCGCCTTACCGTCGCGAGAGCTTGCGAAGCAGGAGTTCCTGGAAGGATTTCGCGTCCTTGTCTTCGTCCGCCGCCTGCTCCTGCTTTTCGGCTTCAATTAGTTCCATCACGCGCAACTCTTCTTCGGTAATGTCGTTGAGCGTGATGGCCAACCCCATCGCCTTGGCATTCAGAAGCCGGAAGCACCGGCGTACCAGGACGCCGTTCGGCGTTTCGAAAGCCTCTTCCACGAGGTGCTTGGGGCAAGCGGGGCCGTGGCTAACATCAATCGCCCTCCAGCCGGCAGCGCAAACCGGGCAGCCGTCCAACTCCGTGGATTGCGAGTAGCCGCATTGCCGGCAGCGGAAGAGCCGATCCGGGCAGTCCTCTTCCTTCCCGCAAAGCATGCTCTGGCGCAATGCCGACCGGATCAGGAACCGCACGCCCGGCCCCTCGGGGGAGTCGGGCGCCGCTATTCCGGGTCGTCGTCACCGTCGATGGCGAGTTGGGCGATGACTTCGGACACGGCCGCGGATTTGTGCACAATGGGCACGGCACCCGCGTAGCCGTCGTGGGAGACGTGCAGCTTGTCATAGAGCGCGCCGCTCGGCTCCAGGAACGCCCGCGTTTCGATGGATCGCCGAGCGGCAACAACGCTGGTCGAGGCCCGCTCGTGGTCCTGCATCTCCTTGGCCGTGGGCATGCGTAGCACGTGCACCACCCGCGCGCCCGGAACCTTCATCTCGATGCAGTAATTGTTGCCCTCGCGCTCGATGTTGATCACCGTGCACCGCTCGATGCGGCCGATCACCATGCCGGCCTCGGCGTCATCGAACTCCGGGCCGTCCTTATCGGTGCGGATCTTGGCGAACAGTTCTGCGTTGATCTTCGGCAGATCCAGGTCCTCACTCTGCGACTTCCCGCGACCGAGAAAGCGCCGCACTGTGCGCTGGTTGCGCGCCCAGCCGCACCACTCATCGTCAGTCGGGAAGCGCACCTCGCACTGCTTCTCGCCGCCCGACAGGATCGGCACCACGAACGGCTTCGTGGCGTCGAAAACAGGTTTACTCGTCTGCGTCTGTTCCATACGTCCTCTCTAAAATTGGGAGCGGGGATCGGATTTGAACCGATGGCCTCCGGATTATGGGTCCGGCGCTCTGCCGCTGAGCTACCCCGCATCAAAGCCTATTGGCAGATGTTGTTCTGGGGCGTGACTACAGTGACTGTCACCAGCCCGTTGGTGGCGTCGTAAAGCTGCACGCCGGTGATCTGCATCGTCACGATGCCATCCGTGTTGCTGAGCTCCACGACATTGAACCCCATCTTCTGGATCACCATCGAGAAGCTGTTGCTCGCATCGCGGGTGAGGGTCAAGGTGGCCGAGCCGGTGGTCTGATTGATCAGGTTCGTATACTCCGTCGATCCCGCCTGCACGCGGACCACGAACTGCACCGCGAAGGTGCGGTCGCCCCACTCGAAACGGCCCTGGATCTGGTAGCCGTCCTGGATGCCCGAGCCGGGGAAGAAGCCCGGCCGGAAGTTGTTCTCCCAGGAGGCATCCATGGAAACGAACTGCTTGCCGCTACCGCCCGTCAGATAATTGACGCCGTTGAAGGTCAGGGCCGTGATCATGCCGGCGTTGAATTCGTGCGGCACAGTGGCGGCGGGCAAAGTGATGCCGCTCGGGGTGGTGTACTGGCCGGTTGCCACACATTCAGCCGAACACATGGCGCTGGCGCGGCCGGGCGAGTTCTTGATGGAGAGTTTCCAGCCCTTCAGGGCGCAACCCACCAGGATTTCGTCCAGGATCGCGGAGCCTCCGGGACGGATCTGCTGCACGTAGGAGAAGTACGGCAGCTCGAGGCCAGTGGGATTCGTGGCGCCAAGTGCGGGCACGATGGTATACGTGTACGGCCCGGTGCCCGTCAGCACCACGTTGCCCAGAGAGAACGACATCAGCCAGGCCAGAAACTCCGACGAGGCATACTTCGAAATCTCGAAGGTGGGCATGTTGTAGTGCGATTTGAAGAGCTGGGTCGGGAACTCATGTCCCTTGCCGATCTCGGCCCGGTCGTCCTCGTTGACCGGCACCTTGGCCCACGGCTTCGTGTTGAGATTCGTATGCCGCCAAATCCCGGCGACCACGTTGGGCGTGACGATATCGGCCTGCTTCTTATAGCCCCAGCCCTGGATCAGTTCCTGAACGTTCGCCATGCTAGTGTTCCTCCTCAACCGGAGTTGCCGGTTTCTGCTCCGCTGGCGCAGGCACCTGAGTCCAGCCCTGTGACATGAGCGGTGAAAGCGCCTCTGGAGTCACTTCGACTTGCCTGATTTCGCCGGTGTGCGGCGAACGCATGTAAGCCACGTCAGCCATGGTGTTTCCTCTCGGAAAAGGTTAAGAGTTGTAAGATTCGATCAACCGCACGGGGCATTCGAAGTACTCGAAGGTGGCCCCATCCGCGCTGATCACGATGGTGTTGCGCCGCGCCGACGGCAGGTAGAAATCCATCGGCTCACAGTTCGGGTCGATTTGAATATGCAGCATCGGGATGGTGCTGCCCGGCGGGGTGTCGTTCACGATCCAGTTGAAGAGGTCCTCATAGCCGACCTCGGCTTCTTCGGGCGCACGCAGGTAAAGCGAGAACTCGTGCACGAACACGAGCATGTTGCCGAGCCGCCCCGGAGCAGTGCCTTGCCACGCGACCAGGATCGAGCCGGGCGGCATGGACAGAATCGCCAGGCGGATGTTGTTCTGCGTGGGCTTACCGAAAACAATGGCGTTCTCGGAGTAGAACTGGATGTGATTCGGGTTGCCCCCAAGCGCCTCCACGAGCTTCGGCAAGGACCGGAGAGCGTCCATCCACTCGGCCAGCAACGTCTTAGGGTTGATCATCTGCGCTTTGCCGTGCGATTAGCGAGAGCTGGGCCAAGCCGTAGGCGTCGGGCTGGCGCACCGGGCCCACCACGAATTGCATTCCCCAGGCCGTGACCCAATCGCCGGGTTGGGGAAAGTCGGGCAAATCGGTCGGATTGACGGAAATCTCTTCCGCACTCGCGACCGCGCCGGATTCGGCGCGTTCCCGACTATGCCGGATTGCGGTGATGGTGACAGGATCGCCGACGGGGAAACCGCCTTGTACGGGCTGATACACAACCGGCTCGCCAAATGCTTTCATCATCGCGGCGTTCACGCCGGCACCGATGGTGGCCCAATCCGACATATACAATGATGCAAAAGGGCGGCGCGGCGGCCGCCCCGGAGGTATCCACGCGGCGATGAACGAGCTTAGCTGAGGGTGATCAGCGAATAAAACACAGTCACCACGAGGGTGCCGTTGCCAGTCGCGAACGCGGCCGTGGCATTCGTAATGTCGAGGCCGGTCGCGGCGGGCGGCTGGATCGTGCCCGTGGGCGGTGGCACCACGTTCTCGCTGCCGGTCGCGCTGTTAATTGTGGCAGCCGGGATGTTCCCCGAGTGCGGCACGACGGCGGTTCCGTGATACTGGAACGAAACGGCGCCGCCGCCGGTGAACTGGGTGGCACCGGGCTTCATCTGCGCGATGATCTGATCGATCACGAGCACCTGCCCGGCCGCCGGAGCCGGGAGGATGCTGACCGGCGCGCCGTACATGGCGATGATCTGAGCGGCCGTCAGCGTGACGACCGCCTTCTGAATGAGCGACGGGTCCGTATCGGAGGCCTGCACCGGCCCGAAGCCGAGCGGGTTGAGCCGCACTCGCACGGTCGCATCACCCGCCTGCCCGCCCGGTGCCGCCACGCCGTTCGCCTGATCCAGCACGGCAAAGCCGATTTCCTTGTTGGCGACGCCGGCAGTGGTCAGGGTGTTCGCGGTCGCCAACTGCTGGGTGTTGTCCCAGTAGACCTTGGCGCCCGATGCGAAGGTGCTGTTGTCCTTGGCGAGATCGAACACGCCCTGGATCACGAGCTCCGTGGAATCGCCGACGCTCTGGTTGTTCACCGAGACACCGAAGATGTTGCCCACCTGGCAGCCCTGACCACTCGTCAGAGCATAGGGCGCGGTGACGGTAAGGGTATCACCTCGTTGAACGTAGTTCTGCATTGGGAAGATCTCCTTTTCTTCTGACCGGGGCGGCTGCAACCGCCCCGGTCGGTTGTGGGTTCCTTACGTCAGGCGCGCCCTACGCGCCGGCGTTCTTTTGCAGGCCGCGGTAGTCGATGGCCGCCGCGCCGAAGTCCATGCGCGCCTTGATCTCGACACCGTCGATCTCGAAGCCTTGCTTGGTTTCGATGTACACGCCCTGCTGCCCTTCCAGGTAGCAGTACTCCACGGTGTCGATCTGCGCCGGGTCCGCGACCAGGTACCACGCCGTGCTCCCGCCCGCTGCCGCATCGAGACGCGGCTCCACCACCGGCACCAGGCTGCGCACCCACTCCGGCACGACTTTCGTCGCGTCGGCAGAAGCGATGTTAATCGGGTAGACGAGCTGGAGCATGTAGGTCTCCAGCGCCGTCGGCACCGCGATGAACCGCGGGATGATGTTGAGGGGCGTGCCCTGCGGCCCCTTCTGCAACCGCAGCGACTTGCGGCCGGCGCCCAACGCCGCGAGCGCGTTGGCGTTCTGCACGGTGGGATCGATGCTGCTTGCCACGCCGGTCAACAGGTTCGCGTGGCCAGCGGCGAACAGTGCCGTGGAAGTTTTGTCGCCCGCGTAGATCGCCGCCGGGTTCGAGGTGATGATGCCCCAGACGGTGTCCGATTCGAGTCGCGCCGCCGCTACGCCGAGCAACGCCGGGACGCGGGTGAACGCCTGGAGGTCGTCGTTGATGATGACCTTGCGGGTGATCGCCACCATGCTGCCGTAAGTGGCGAGCTTGTAGCTGACGTTGTTGTCGGTGAGCTGCGCCCGGTGGTACTCGCCCTTTTCGTTGAGCATCTGGAGGGCGGGCGCGTCGGCCAACAGCACGCGGTTGATGGGCTTGAAGTCCTGCGCGGTCACCTGCCGGCAGAAGGGCTGGAAGGTGCGCGGGTAGGCTTCATAGCCCTGTCGCAACGTCTTGTTGGCGACGTTCGCCAGGATCGCGGGGAAGTCGGAGGTGGACTCGGCGCCACCCTCGAAGTACTCCACCCCGCGCGAGGGAGCCTGGAGCGCCAGCTCCGCGATCCGCGTCACGTCCATGCCGCGTACGGGAACGCCCTTCATCTGAAGGTATTCTTTGGCCATGTCGACGAGTTTGAAATTGCGGTACTCGTGCGCCATCTCCTCGGCCCGTTTCTGGTGCTCGGGGCCGCAGCCATCGAGGTACTCCCCGACGTAATCGCCGTTGTGGTCCCGGTGCCGGGCGAGAAAGAAACGGTTGTCGGCGCGCAGGAGCATCGCCGCCTGCATGCAGGCGAGGCGAGTTCCCAGGCCGTCGCGGGTTACAGTCGGCCGCTCGGGGACGGTCGGGAACTTCGGCCCCTTCTCGCCGGGACCCGGCGGCACGCCGCGACCGCCCAGATCAACGAGCCGGTCGAACAGTTCCTTCCGGGCCTGGTCGACGGACACACCTTTGGCGATGAACTCGCTGATCACCGCGCCGTCGATTCCGTACTTGGTTGCGGTCGCGCTCAGCGCCTGAATCTCGCTGACGCGCTGCCGTTCGGCCTGGACCGCCTGTTCCCGCGCGGCGGCCAAGGCCTGTTCGTTTACAACACGGGCATCCGCGCCCGTTTCCTGCGTGGTCGTTTCAGGCATTGCAGGTTTCTCCTTTTGTGGGCTGATTGCCCGTAATGCATCGATCACGCCGGGGCCCAGAGGGCACCCCGGCGTGCCGAAAATCGTGACTTCGCCCGTGGGCTGGGCGCTTAGGAATGCGGTATTGAAGTCGGCCGGCACCGTGCACGGAGAAATCTCGAACGGTTCCCAGTCCGTGGCGCGAAACATGCCGATTTCCTTGTCATTGAGGTAGGGCGGCTTGCCTTCGGCCAGGCCTTCCACTTGGGCATCCACTTTCTCGCGCTTGTACACGAAGGTGCCGAAGCTGAGGTTCTGGAGGATGCCGGCGCTGGCCTTGCGGAACATCTCGGCACCGTCCGGGTTGCCGAGATCGAATTGTAGTGTGGCCATCCCTTTCTCGCCATTCGCCCATGCGCGCCGGACGACACCGACCTGGGCGCGTGTGCCGACCCTGCCGGCGATGAGTGATTTGAAATCGTCGCCCGTGAAATGGGTGTCGAAAACGGGCGCGCCATTATTGAGCCGGTCGAGGCGGCAGCCGGCCATATCGAGCTTGAGCATGTACGGCTCGCCGGTAGAGCGATCCACGCGCGGGACGTAGGCCCCGCTGTACCAGACCACGTCGATGGTGCCGTCCTTGGCATTCGCAGTGCTGGGCATGACGTGGGCGTCGGCGGAAAAGACTTCCGTGTTCGGATTCGCGGGAGGTGGTGTGGCGGGTACCGGCAGCTTCGCATCTGCGGGTTCCAATACTTCCGTCTCGAGTAGCGGCATGATCGCCTCCTAAGCCTTCGTGGCCTCGTAGTCCTTTTCACCGAACTCGCGCAACTGCCAGCCCTGCTTCTGGAGCCAGGCGATATGCCCGCTGCGGTCCGTCGAGCCCACTACGCCGCCGCCGATGGTGTGGAACTTCGCGAGGTGCTGAAGGCCATGGAATACGGACATGTCGCCCGCCTTGAGCGCCGCATCCGCGAGTTCATTGACCGCGGAAACGAAGGCGGTTTCCGCCGTCGTGGCATCGGTCAGGATCTGGCCAACGGTCGCATGCGATTTGGCGGAGCCAATCTCCGGCTGGGCCTCGAGGAAGTACAACCACTTCACGAGATCTTCCAGGTCCGTGGCGCACTGCTCGCCCAGCTTGTCCAAGCCGTCGCCGATGCTCAGCCCGAGGCGCTTGGTGTTGATCGCGTCCAGCATGTACTGGCACATGAGGTCGCACAGCGCGACGACGAGGCGCTGCAGCCCGGCCTTTACGTTCGGGTCACCCTGCATAACTGTTTCTCCTTGCGGTTTGGATTTATCCCCGGTAGAGCCGGGATGTGGATTCAAAGCTGCTGTTCACGCGCGACATGCCCGCGGCGAGTAATTCCCGGATCATGCCGAGGTCCTCTTCCGAGAGCGCCGCGGACTGCTGGTTCTTCCCTTTGGCGGGAGCGAACTTACGGTTCAGTGCCGGATCTGCATTCGCCGCCGGTTGCGCCTGGCCGCGGAGCGTCGTGTTGCGCGGGTCGGAATCGAGAATGATTTGGAACTTGTCCACCAGCTTGTTGAACAGCGCAATCTGCTCAATCTGCGTGGTGGGATCATAGCCGTTCTCCAACACCGCTTCGAACCAGGTCTTCCGGCCCATGCGCACGTCCTTTAACACCGCCTCGGCGTCCTTCACCGGGTCGACGGATTCAAAGCGAGGCGCCGTCCACTGCACAGTGCGCAGGCCGACCCTGTCATCTGTTGCAACAGCGGCCGGAATTTTACCCTGTAAAATCAGCGTGTCAATAAACCGGCGCCACACGGGCATGCAGAAAAGCGGGATCAGGGTCAGCCAGCGGTACGCTTCCACCGTGTTGCGGAAGCCCAGCATGCCGCCGCGCCAGGAGGAGTAATTCACCTGCGACATATCGCCGGTGCCCAGCTCATACGGCAGCCCAATGCCGGCCATGATGCCCTGCAGCTCGGTCATCTTGTATTCGCGGTAGCCGCCCGCAGCCGGGGGATTGTTGAACTTCACGTCCTGGCCGGGCTTCAGGTACTCGACCATTCCAGGCTGGAAATTCTCGACCGGCAATCCGCTAATCGGGTCGGTATCGGTGAGGCCCAGCGGATCGCCGTCGATGCCCTCCGGCTGCGTGACGAACGCGGTGACGCAGGACTCAATCTTCTTGCGCACGCGCTCCGCATCGCAGTAATCCTCCAGGTCGCGGAGCGACATCATCACGGGCGCCAGCCAGGGCACACCACGAACCTGGCCAGGCCGAAGCACGCGATAGACGTGCATGATCTGGTCAGCGGGAACCGGCTGGCTCACGATGCCGCCGCGCGGATTCAGGATCAGCACGCCGCCGGGGTGATAGCTGAACAGCCAGTAGGCCACGCGCCGGCCCTTCTCGTCGAACTGGACGCCCTCCATCACGTGCCCGTTGACGAGGCCCATCGTGCGGGCCTGATCGAGGAAGTCCGCCTCGAGCATCTGCAGCTGGAGCGGAATGCGCAACCCAAAGTCCGCCGGCTGCGGCCGGAACCGGGCGATCGCCTCTCCGCTCTCAGCCATGGTGCGCACCGTCAGCGTCTGCATGCCATAGAAGTCGAGGCGCTGGGGCGTGTCGCAGGTCTCGGCGAAGAACGGCCACTCGGCATCGATGACCTTATCAATCGCGACATTGCCGGTCTTTGCCTTCGGCACGATGCCGGTCCCGACGACATTGCCGGCCAGTTCCTCGATGGCGCGTGCCGCGTATGGGTTGTTGCGGACGAGATCGCGGCTGCGGTTGCGCAACCAGATGAGCGACCCCATCAGCTCGACGTTGGCATCCGTCGACGCGGCGTACCAGCCGTTGGAACGCCGGCCCGCGCTGGCCCCCTCGTAGCGGAAGCGCTGCGCGTGCCGCTCCAGGTAGCCCGCAGTCAATTCCAGGGCTACCCGGTGCCGCACGCGCCGCAATGCCGCACGTGGCGACACCACGCTGATGGCTTTATCGAGAAGATTCATTCGACTTTCCGACCATGCTTCGGCCGAGCACACCCAAGGCGAACGGGATGAGATCCTCGCCCTTGGGCACCTTCAGCAGCCAGAGAAGTGCGCCCAGGATGATGAGCACGAGGCTGACCAACACGTGGCCTGCCTCGCGCTCTACCAGTTCGACAACCCGCTGCATGCGGCTACGCCTTCGCGGGCACCAGGGTGGACGCAGCAATAACCGCGCTTTTGGTGGCGCCCTGGAGATAGGCGGCGACAGCCTTCAGGTCCGCGATCTCCTGAGCGTCCAGTTGAAGGTTGAGGCCGTTGGCCGCAACCGCGTTGCCCGCATCCGTGATCGCCACGCAGACCTTGCCCAGCACGGCGAAGGCCGCGCGCTCGATGTTCACAGCGTTGGGGTCGACGAGGGAAGTCAGCGCTTCGACGGTCGCCTCCTGGCCCTGCACTTTCTGAAGCACGGGCACGACGGCCCGCGCGATTTTGACGATGTCGTGAGCGACGCTGGCAACCGCGTGCTCAATTCTCTGCAGAGTAATCATTGGCTTTTGTCCTTTCGTGTTTTTGAAGCAAAGAATTCTGGGTCCGGCCGCTCGGCGCATGCTAACCGCAATTCCCGGATGAGCTGATTCAGCGCGTTTTCGCTGATGGCCACGTAACGCGCTCCCTCTGGGTTGTCCGCAGCAGCACCCTGCCGCGGCGCGCGCTCGAGAGCGTCGATCACATCCCTGATGCTCATCGCTTGAAGCGCTCCACTGCGACGGCAGCCGCGATCGTAACGGCGGCCATCCACAGCACGCCGAGAACGGCGAGGGCCCCAGCGATCCAGGAGCGCCACCGCTCCAAGCGGGCGATTCGAATGCCGTGCTCCGCACACCGGCCTGGTTGCCCGTTCCCGAGTAGCGTCTTCTGCATGCCTTCAACGACGGTCCGCGTCGCGGCAGTCTCGGCAACCAGGCGCTCCACAATGGACCGCGTCTCTCGAATCTCGATCGCCAGATTTTCGCAATGCTCGCAATTCGCCATGCGGATCACCACAATCCCGGCCTGTCGTAAAGTGTCGGTCCCGTGGGCCCATCGCCACGCTTGTGCTGCGCGAAGCGGACGCGGCCGCCGGACCCGCCACTGGCGTTTCGCTTCTCTTCCTCGAGCGCTGCTATCGCCTTGAGCTTGTCGTCCGTATTCAGGTACTCGATCCGCCGTCCATCTGGGAAAACGATCACCTTCTCCGAATGCCCCAAGGCGGCATGCAACGTGTCGATGTCGGCCTGGATTTGTTCAACCGTTCGCGCCATCTCAATCCCTCCCGAACCAGTTCCGCCGCGGCACCCAAGGCTCGCGACGCTCCCTGTGTGGAAATTGCGGTGCAGGATTGGCCGGTTGCTGCGCCGCTTCCGGAGCTACCGTCTGACTGTGTGTGCGTCGTGCCTCAACCATCTGCCTGAAGCGGTCGCAATGGACCGCCAGCTTCAATCCGCTGGCGTAAAGCGCATGCAGCGCTGCGTAGGCGTAGTTCCGAGCATCCAGAGCTTCGTTTCGTGCGTTCGCTGGCTTACGCCATTCCGGCTTGGGAAAGCCGTTGTGGTAGCGCGTGAACTTCTTCTCGGCGGTGAGCTGCTCGAAGTACTCCAGGTCGCGGCCGATCGGGAAATGGCAGTATCCCGGCCCGGGCTTTACGGCCTTCAGCCGGTCGTACAGCGCCGCCTTCGCGGCGTCAACGCCGATCATGAAGAACGGCGTCTGGTTTTTCCGGCTGGGTTTGCGCGGCCAGATCGGCGATTCGCCCGCCCGACCTTTCGTGGCATACACGCGTCGGTTGTACCGGTCGCGGGTGAACCGCAGCACCGTCGCGTCTTTGAAGCCGCAGTCGATGCACGTTGCCACAATGCGCACCGGCAAGCCTGAGGCGTGCAGGTATTGGGCGTTCAGCAGACCTTCGAGGTGATCCCACACCTCGTTGCGCGTCACATCGCCGGGAATTACGTGGTAGCCGATCGACCAGGATTCCTCATCCCGGCCCCAGCCGACAATCTCCATCTCCAAGCGATCGGCCTGCACGTCCACGCCAGCCGTGATGAGCGCCACGCCTTCAGGCACCTCGGCCTCAAATGGTTCGCAGCGATTCAACAGCGCATGAGCATCCGTGGGAACCTCGTGGGTGTCCTCCCACAGCGTTGCGAGGACGGTGTTCAGGAAGGCCTTCAGTGTCTCCGGCGACTTTTTCGCCGCCAGAAACTCGACGGCGATCTCGCCCCATGACTTCTTGGGCGAAATCAACTGCGACACCCGAAAGCCCGGTATCGCCGACGAGGGATTGGCCGCTCGATATTCCCCGCGTTCCACCATCCAGGCCTTCTGGTGGTGAGGAATCAACTGCTGGCAGCCGGCGCACCGGTACATCGCCTCCTCGGGCTTTCCTTCCGGCCATACCAGCCCCGGCCCGGTTCCGTCGCCGAGGGTGAGCGCCTGGTATTCGCCACACTTGGGGCATGGCACGAAGTAATCACGCTGGTCCGACTCGCGCCAGGCGAGCTCGATCCGGCTGAGACCCTTCGTCGTCGGCGTGGACGCCATGACGATCTTTTTGTTGTGGGCAAATTCAGCCGTACGCTGGATAGCGAGCGACACCGGGTCGCCTTCTGTGCCGGCGCTGGCCGGATACCGATCCACCTCGTCGAGCAGCGCATAACGGATCGGCCGCATCGCCAGGCCGGAGGGCGAGATCGCGCCCGTGAACGTAATGTGCCCCGCGCCGTTGGCCAGCACCTTGTGCAGCGTGGTGTTATTGGAATCGCGCGATTTGACCGGTGCTATTTTCCCGCGCAGCGCGGGTGTGGCGCGGAACATAGGCGCCACGCGGTCCTTCGACAGCGCCTTCGCATCCTCCGTACGCGGCTCTACAAGCAGCACTGGACCCGGATCGACGTCCGCGATGAAGCCGAGGAAATTCAGCAACACCTCGGTCTTCATCAATTGGGCTGCCGACCACAGCACCACTTGTCGGCAGGGATGCAACGGGCTGAGGACGTCCATCGGCTCACGCTGATACGGCCGCGTATACCATTGGCCCCGTTCCGCAGCTGCGCCGCCGGTAAGCACACGATTCTCATCCGCCCACTGCGAGACGGTGATCTCGCGGGGCGGCAGCACCGCCGCGGCGCCGATTTCAGACATCGAGAACGGTTGCATCACAGACCCGAATCCGCAACTGCCTTATTCACCTTTTTCAGCACCGCCGTGACCTCGGCAAGCAGCATGCGATGAGTCGCCTTCTCGTCATCCACGGCCGCCAGCATCGGCGCCAGGCGATCGGGCATGGACATGAGCGCGTCCTTCACGATTGCGGAGAACATCGCGGCATATTCGGAAGCACGCGCCGCCGGAATCAGCTTGCGGGAACGTTCTTCGTACTCCAGTTGCGAGATCTTGGCTTTGAACGTTTCGTTCACCGCACGCGAGCGGAGATACTGCCCGACTGGATCGCTCATTGCGCTCGCCGGTTGGGGCATGCCCTGCGGCGGAGCGGACGCAGTACCCTTCGCGCCAGCGCCACGTGGAGCGGCCTGCGTCCGTCTTGGCGCGCCTCCCGCTAACGTGTTCCTTTCCCACTCCTGGTTGGCGCGTTCGGGATCGATGGTCCCGCCCGGGAGCAGCGAGATTCGCTTGCTCTTAATCGCCTTCTGCACGGCAGGGAGACTGCACCCACGCATTCGGGCGTAAGCGCGAAGAGAAACGCCCGTCATTTCGCCTCCCGTTCGGCCATCGCCGTTCTATCGCCTGAATCGTTGAGAGGGAGGCAGAATTCTCTTGATCGCGCGGCCGAACCGAGCAATTCATGTTCATGCAAGGAGCGAAGCAGATGGCACGGACCAAGAATCACAGCGCGACGAACCCGACGCCGGGGTTCGCGATCGAGATCAAGGACGACACGGAGCTGGGACTGGCGATCCTGGTCGCGGAGTTCGCCGAGAACGCCTACCAGCCGATCGGCGTGGTGGTGAGCATCAACGAGGTGCGCGAGATCGCCGAGAGCGACATGCGCGGTCGCATGCGCGACCTCGAAGCCGGCAAAACGCCGGCCTGCCCGGAGGCTTACGTGGTCTGGGCGCAAGGCCTGGACGGCGATTACCGCGTGGCGCGCCGGATCATGCCGTAACCGAACCGCCGCCCCGCCCGCGCCCGCCCGGATCTGGCGGGCTCGCGGACATGAAGGAGGCATTACCACGCGATGAAGCGATGCGAAATCGAAGTCGGAAACACTTACATCGCCAAGGTCAGCGGCGCGCTGGCCAAGGTCCGCATCACGGGCGAGTCGCCCTATGGCGGCTGGGT
>DASRBG010000020.1:0-9071 GCA_035653735.1 Gemmataceae bacterium | reverse complement strand
TGTGGCACGGTCTCCGGACCGTGCCACTTCGACCGACCGGAGGTCTCCCGGACTTCAGGAGACCTCCGGTCAACGCGGGTGGCACGGTCCGGAGACCGTGCCACAACACGGAGGTCTCCCGGACTTCAGGAGACCTCCGGTCAACGCGGGTGGCACGGTCCGGAGACCGTGCCACAACACGCGCGTTCTGAGTGAGACAGCACTTAGAACTCAACACTCAGAACTTAGAACTCAAAACTCAGAATTATGTCCTCGACTCCATCGAATCCGAATACTTCTCGCGCGGGCGGTTGGTTGGCCCGCTTGAAGGGCTTGGTCCAGAACATGAAACCGAATGACGAACCGTCCACGACAGAACAGGAAGTGCTGCCGACCTGGGATGTGACGCCGCCGCCCGTCCCCCTAACGCCTGTTGAAGAGGCGGTGCCGGACGCCCAGCCCGTGCCGCCTGGCGAGACCGATGCCGCCGCTCCGGTGGTCGAACCTGTAGGTCAGGCTTTCCAGTCTGACGGCCAACCCGAGAGTCAGGCTGGAAAGCCTGACCTACTCGAAAGTGCACTGCCGGCATCCCCCGAAGAACCGAAAGCGGCCGGTGGGACCGGCGTCTCGCCGGTCCATGAAGCAGGTGGGACCGGCGTCTCGCCGGTCGAAACTCCAATCCTCTGCCCTGTGTGCGGTACGGCCCGCAAGGGTGAAGAGCTTTCTTGCGGCGACTGCGGCTATTACTTCTCGACGGCCGATCTGGCGCCGCGCAGTACCGCTCTCTGTGCCAGTGGGAGCTGCCCCGTGCCGATGTCGGATATGCCCTCTCATCGTCTGAAAGACCGTTTCGAGATCCGCGAGCAGACCAGCGAGCGGTGTGGTGTGACGCGCTATCGCGGCCTTGATCACGGCGACGGCTCCGGCAAGGCGGTCCCGGTGGTCATTGTTCGCCAAGCCGTTGCGCGTCCCGCGGCTCCGCCCGTCGCCGAGGAAGTGCCGGCCGCGGAACCTGTTCCTGTTGCCGAAGAGAACGAGGAAGTTCTGCCGGATTTCGACGAGACGTTGCCGACAGCGTTGCCAGCCACGGAAGTCCTCCCGGCGCAACCCACCTGGCCGAGCATCGATTGGGAGCAGGCGGTCCTGGCCACGCTGGAACATCCCGGTCTGCCGGCCGTTGTCGATCGTTTTACCGAAGGCGATTTCGAGTATCTCGTCGAGGAAGTGCCCGAAGGCCGATCGCTGTGGGATGCCTGGGACGATCCGGAGGCGGACGCCGAGCTGCGTTTCGGCTACCTCGCCGAGGTTGCCGAGATCTTGCGTCAACTGCATCATTGCAATGTCATTCTCGAAGGGCTGCGTCCCGAGCTGATCGTCATCGCGCTGGACGGCCGGGCGCGCCTGACCGACCTGGGCGAACTGCTGCCGTTGCCGCTGCCTCCGGATTTGCCCCTGCGGCGCATGTCCTACACGGCTCCCGAAGTACTGGCCGGCAAGGCTGACGCCCGCGCCGACTTGTACAGCTTTGGCGCCATGCTCTACGCCCTGCACGTCGGCCGGGATCTCAACGAGGTTGATTTCGATCGCTTCGGCATACCCAAGCCGTTCATCCCGCGCTTCCCGGACATTCATCCAGCGTTTGGCCGGCTCATGACCAAGACGTTTCGCAAGGATGTCGAAGGCCGCTTCCCCAGCGATGAGGCCCTCAGAGAAGACGCGACCGGCTTCGTCGAACTGATCCGCACGCTGCGCACGTTGGGCCGAACCCTCGACAACGTGCGTCTGGAGATTGCCGCCTGGACAACGACGGGCATGACCCGCACCGGCAATGAGGACGCTTTCGCCCTATTGCATGCTTGCGAATCGCGTCAGGACGATCTCGGCGAGTCGGCGGTGGCGCTGTTGTGCGATGGCATGGGCGGCTACGAGGCCGGCGAGATCGCCGCCGCCCTCGCTATCCAGATCATGCGGGAATATCTGGTGAAGCAGAAGCCGTTCGCGCCCCTATGCGGCGCCTCGTCGTTCGCGGATATCTTGGACCAGCCCGCAGCGCCAGCAAGGGGCGACCAAGGCCACGCCGCTCCGCCGATCAACATTGAGGAGGTCAAGAAGCTCCTGCGTTCGGCGCTCAAGGAAGCGAACAAGCAGATCTACGTCCTCTCGCGCATGCCCGGCTCGAAGCGCCGCGGCATGGGCTGCACCGCCGAGGCCGTCTACGTCGATGGCCGCAACGTCATTGTCGGCCACGTCGGCGATAGCCGCACCTATCATCTGCACGAAGGCCGGCTCATCCAACTGACACGCGATCAAACGTTGGTCAATCGCCTGGTCGAGCTGGGCATGCTCTCGCCGGAGGAAGCCGAGACGCATCCGCGCCGCAACGAATTGCAACAGGCCATCGGCGGCCAGCCCGATGTCGAGCCGGGCTTGTATCACGGCGCGCTGAAACCCGGCGATTGGGTCGTCGTCTGTTCCGATGGATTAACCAATCAAGTCAGCAACGCCGACCTGGAGCAAATGCTCCGCGGCGAAGGCTACTCCGCCGAAACCGTGGCGCGCCGGCTCGTGAATTTGGCCAATCTCCAGGGGGCGACGGATAATGTGACGGTCGTAGTCATCCGGGCCACATAAGTACCGCGGCACAAATCACACCAGCCCGCAGCGCAAGCAAGGGATCGATATCCCTTGCTTGCGCTGCGGGCTGGATTTTTTGTTTGCTCATTGACGATGGCCCCGCCTGCGCTTACTCTCGTTGCATACCCCCAACATTCCCTCCGCCCGCGAGGATCCTGCCGTGAAACATCTGACGTATCTCCCCCTTCTGCTGCTCGTCTTGCTCGCCACCCCGGCCCGCTCCGAGGAGAAACCCGCCGATAGCCGGCTCCACGCCAAGCTCCGCAATCTCAACGATAAGGACTTCTTCTTTCACGTGCCGGCTACGAAAGAAGAGTGGCAGAAACGCCGTCAGGCCGTCCGCGAACAGATCCTCGTGGCCACGGGCTTGTGGCCGCTGCCGGTGAAAACGCCGCTGAAACCCGTCATTCACGGCAAGATCGACCGCGACGAGTACA
This sequence comes from Gemmataceae bacterium, assembly GCA_035653735.1. GTDB lineage: Bacteria > Planctomycetota > Planctomycetia > Gemmatales > Gemmataceae > JAJPHU01. The sequence continues at coordinate 6,021 of DASRBG010000020.1, read as the reverse complement.
CCATCGAAAAAGTGTTCTTCGCCAGCTATCCCGGCCACTATGTCAGCGGCAATCTCTATCGTCCCAAGGCGAGCGGGGTTGCGTCAGCGCCCCGAGCGCACAAGCTGCCCGGCGTTCTCTGCCCGCACGGTCACTGGAACAACGGTCGTTTTTACGAGGCCAACGACAAGGCTGCCGCCGCCGAGATAAAACAGGGAGCCGAGAAAACGACCGAAGGGGCGAAATATCCCCTGCAAGCGCGCTGCGCTCAGCTGGCGCGGATGGGCTGCATCGTCTTCCACTACGACATGGTTGGCTACGCCGATAGCACGGCCATTGAACACCGCACCGGCTTTACCGATGCCGACGCCGAGCTGCGCTTGCAGAGCTTCATGGGGCTGCAAACCTGGAATAGTATTCGCGCCCTCGATTTCCTGCGGAGTTTGCCTGATGTCGATCCGCAGCGCATTGGCGTCACCGGCGCCAGCGGCGGCGGCACGCAGACGTTTATTCTCTGCGCCATCGACGATCGGCCCACGGTCGCTTTTCCCGCCGTGATGGTGTCCACGGCCATGCAGGGCGGCTGCGTCTGCGAGAACTGTTCGCATTTGCGCGTCGGCACGGGAAATATCGAGTTAGCGGGTCTGTTTGCTCCGAAACCACTCGGCATGAGCGGCGCCAACGATTGGACCATCGACATCGAACGCAAGGGACTGCCGGAGCTGAAAGAGCTGTACAAGCTCTACGGTGTCGAAGACCGCGTTCTGGCGCGCTGCTTCCCGCAGTTTGGACATAATTACAATCAGGTTAGCCGAGAAGTAATGTACAACTGGTTCAATAAACATTTGAAACTTGGTCTCGCCGAGCCGGTCGTCGAGAAGCCGTTCAAGCCGGTGCCGCCCAAGGAGCTGAGCGTCTACGACGAATCGCATCCGCGTCCGGCCGACACGGTCGATGCCGCCCGGCTGCGGCAGTACATGACAGAGCAATCGGACAAGCAGATCGAGGCGCTCGTGCCCAAGGATGAAACGGGCCTGGCCGAATATCGCCGTATCTTCGGCGCGGCGCTGCGGGCGATGATTCACGATGAATACCCGGTCGCCGACCAGGTCGAGGAAATCCGCCAGGGCGAGATGGAGAAGCATGACGGTTACTCTTCGCGCCGCTTCTTCCTGACGCGCAAGGGGCAAAACGAACGCATCCCGGCCCTCGGCCTTCTGCCGCCGGAATTCGACGGCACCGTGGTGGTGTGGATTCATCCACGCGGCAAGGCCAGCTTGTTCCAGGATGGGCAACTGGTTCCGGCGGCAAAGCACATTATCGACCGCAAGAGCGCCATCCTCGCCGTGGATGTATTCGGCACCGGCGAGCTATCGCTCGAAAAGCCATTCGCCGTCGATCCGAAGTACGCCGGTTTCACTTTCGGTTACAACCGCACCCTCTTGGCCGAGCGCGTTCACGACATTTTGACCGCGACCGCCTTCGCCAAAAACTACGACAAAGTGAAGACGGTGCATCTCGTTGGTTTCGAGAAAGCCGGCCCGTGGGTGCTGCTGGCTCGCGGACTGTGCGGCGATGTCGTAGCGCGTACGGCGGCGGACGGCAACGATTTCCGCTTCGATAAAGTACGAACGACCGATGACGAAATGATGCTGCCCGGAGCGCTCAAGTACGGCGGACTACCGGCGCTGGCAGCGTTGGCCGCGCCCGGTGAGTTGTACGTTCACAATGATCGCGGCACCGGCTCCGGTCAGTGGCTCAAGGCGATGTACGAGGCGGCAGGCGCGAAGGATAAGAACCAAAGAACATCCGAAAAGGCGGCGGACGAGAAAGTGGTGGAGTGGTTGCTGCGGTGAAGATTGAATTGAAATGGCGACATCAAAATCTGATCCCATTTCGCTGACCGGTTGGCAGGCTGCCGGCGCGAAAGAACTTCGGAAGATCTGGGAAGATCTACGAACGGATTCGATCGAAGAAGGTACGGAGCGCAAGTTCCGTGGCCGGAACATCACGCCAGGGGAGGCGGGAGACGTATTCGAGCGTTGGGTCCTTGAAGCCTTCCGCTTGAGCGGCATGACGGGACATTACGCTTTTCCGGTATCCCTTCGCCAATCTGCAAGCACGCGCGAGCAGATAGACGGCGTGATCCTCGACGGCTGGCAAGGGTTCTTGGTAGAATCCAAATTCTGGACGAAAGGAGTGGATTTCGGCCCCATCGCTTTATTTCATGCTCATGTGGAGACTCGGCCAGCTGGAACGATGGGGCTATTCTTTTCTGCCTTCGGATTTACGGCGCCTGCCTTGGAACCCGCGGAGTTGCTTCGTCCGTTTCGGGTCCTTCTCTTCGATGGCGACGACCTGAAGTGGGCGCTGACCTCCGGGCCATTCAACGGTCGCATGACGGAGATGATCCGGCGGAAATGGGTGCTGGCGCTAAAGGACGGATTGCCCCACCGATCCGTATCCGATACGATCGACTTGTTTAACTAGACGGAGTCCTGCCATGTCTGCTTTGTGTCCTCGAGTGTATGTGGAGAGGATTGCCGCTAAGAGGTTTGCCGAGGTAATACTCCAGCCTTACGCAGTCGAAATTATTGACGGGGGGACAAGCAGCGGCGCCATTTCCAAGGCCATGGGCTCCCTCCTGGACAATCCGGAGCAGCCCGTCGCGGTCTTGCTGGATGGTCCATCTGGGACTAGTCGGGAGATCGCTGAAGAACGCGCGACGATCAAGCGGCTTCTGGCCCGCGCCGCACTAGAGGGCTGGTATGTTGCCCTGGCCATCCCACGCTTGGACGCCTGGGCCATGACGGACCCACGGATCAAGCAGGACTTCGAGTCATTCCAACATGGCAAGGCGAGCTATCAGGACCGCTCGCTGCGCATCGGCGAACTCATAAAGCGCCACCCCTTCGATCCCAGCGAACTCTATCGCAGCAACGCGGATTTTAAAGGCCTGGTAGAATTTCTACAAAAGCACTCTCCCGTTCCAACCACTGGCTCTTAAAACCGAAACTGCAGCGTCCCACTGACGAACGCGCTGGGATCGACGTTGACGCGGTTGGTTTGACTGCTGGTGAACGTCCTCGCCTCGAAGAAGATGCGGTCGAAGACATAACCGCCGGACAGATCGATGAAGGCGCGCGGTCCCAGGATGAATTGCACGCCGGTAAATAATTGATCGTAATACTCGAAAAATCGGTCTTGCACGTCCACGCGGCCGGTGCGGAAATAATTCTGGGTGACGAATTCCAGTCCGGTGAAAAGGCGAACCTGCCGGCATAGCTGATAGCTGACGCGCCCATTGAAATTGGTCAAAAGCGCGTAGGAGACGTTGAATGTCAAATTATCTGTTGGTCTCCAGGTCACATTGGCGAAGGGAAAGCCGACCAGCGCCTGGAACGATTTGCTCGGCACCCACAAATAGGCCACCCCGGGGATGGGGATGAACGGCAGAATTTGGCTGTTGCTGGACATGGCTACGAAGAACATCCAGGCGTTGTTCTGTTTGGACGGGATGCGAAGGAACCCTTCGGCGCTGATCGTCATTTCGTCGATGCCGTGAAACGGCTTGTCGCTGAACGAGCCGAGCTGCACGCTGCTGCCGGCGATCCAACCATTCTCGAACAGATGACGATAATTGGGTCCAAAGCTGATGTTCCATAGCTCGGCGGGGAAGTGCTGCTGCGTGCTCGGCAGGATGGCGTTGGTATCGAACGATTCGACGCCGACGCGGGCCATAACGCTGAACTCATTGGCGCAATTCTGCCAAATGGGTGTCAAGATGTTGATATTCTGCTGCGTGTAGCCGAGGTGGGCGTTTTGATCTTTCACGGGAGCGTCGAAGAACTCGGCGGCGCGATAGCCCGCGAGAACCGGGAGCCGGCCGACGATGGGGCTGGCCATCAGTCCCATCCCACCCATACCCGGAGCGCCCGGCAGCGCTCCCAACACGCCGGGCGGTGGAGGAGCGGCAGCCGTGCCGGTCCCTCCGACCGGCGGTACGGGAGTCGGTGGGATCGGCGTCCCGCCGATGGGAGGGTCGAGCGGGCGCGGCGCAGGAAGCGGATCGGCCTCCGTCGTCCCGTCCGTCGCGGTATCGACATTTGGCCATCCGGCGGCTGGGGTCGGGGGGATGCCTGCCGGATTGAGCGATTCCGCTGTTCCTGCGCCGGCGGCCGCCGCACCTGGAGGGGGCGGAGGGAAAAATGTGGCCGGGCCATCGCTGGCAATAGCTTGCGCGAGGGCGGCCACATGGAAGAACAGCACGGCCCCCAATGCTCCCATCCAGGAGCGAGGCCGCGAGCGCAATTGGCCGATCGCTTCGTCCATGAGGGGAACCCTTCGGAATTGATGATTGATGATTCGAAAATAGGTTTTCGAGTCATTAATCATCAATCATCAATCTGAAATCCAACTCGTTCTGCACCGCGGCTAAACCAAGACTTCGGACACTTCGACGATATGTACCAACACGCCGCATTCCGGGCAAGCGATGCCGCCGCGCCGTTGCAGGGCGGTGTGGATCATGTCGCGGAAACAGCCGCCCGCAGCCAGCGCGAACCACGGACCTTCCTCGGTCATCCGCTGGATCACGTCGTCTTCCGGCGTTTCCGGCGGCGCGGTGAAATGGGTATGGCAAGCGCGGCAGATGAGTTCAATCTTCATGACTGTTCCTGGGCAACTTATCCATTTTGGGGCGGGACTCGGCGGACGGGTGATCCGGCTCGAATAGGTACTGACGACGGAACCAAGCGCTTCGGTCTATCACGCAAAACAAAACATCTCCTTCAAGGGGCTTGCCCGTCAGTTCCTTCCAGCGGGCTTGTTGTGGGGCGCTGAGTTCCTTCGCCACGATGCTATTCAGGTGACGCCGGTGCATCTCCATGACCGTTTCGGCTACCTGCTTGAGACTGATATCGAGAGAAGTAAAGATCGGCTTCTGAGGAAATAGTTCGAGTTGGTAGCGGCGCACGATCGCTTGCTGTTGTTCCGCGGTCAGGCTCAGCGCCTTGATGACCGCCGGATGGCGGAAGGCACGGATGCCCATCTGTTGAACGGCGATCTGTTGCAGGCGGCGGCTCTGGTCGGGGGTAAGGATCTCGGCCGCGGCCTGCTCTGCCTGCTGGCAGATCTTCAGCATGAGTTCGTGGAGCTTCTCCCGCCCGTTTTGCCGAACGTCGCCGCCATGTTGCTTCCAGCAATCAACAATCTCCTTGTAACGCTGGGCAATGCGCGTCTGTTGGCTGTCCGTAAGGCGAAGATCTTTTTGGATGGCCGTGCGCGTGAGCCATTGGAGCTTATTTGCATCTTGTATGATGGAAATTTCCTGGAGAATGCGCGCCACCAGTTGACGCGAATCCTCCAGGTCGGCCTTGATGCTCGGATCGGCGCCGTGCTGCGCGATGAAATCCTGGTAATATGCCAGCGCCGTTTCCAGCACCTTCATGCGGATCTCTTGCGGCAGCGGTTTGTCGTACATCATTTCGTCACTTAATCTGACGAAGTCATCGACGGCCCGCCGTGCCTGGCGGAAGTTATCTTCGGCTCGCTTGCGGTGCGCCTCGGCTTCGAGGTAGGCGTCCTTGTAGCGGCCGTGCTCGCGTCGGATGAGGTAATGGCTGACCATCTGTCCGCCAATTAGGAGCAGGAAAGCGGTCAGGCCAACGGCAACCATCGTGCGATGTCGCCGCGCCCACTTGGCCGCCTTGTCCAGGAGCGTCGGCCGGCGGGCCAGGATCGGTTTGTGTTCCAGGAAACGCTGCAAATCGTCGGCCAACTCGCCGGCGCTAGAGTAGCGCTCGGCCGGGTTCTTGGCCATCGCCTTCAAGAGGATCGTCTCCAAATCGACCGCGATGCTGCGGTCGATCGAACGGGGCTGGTCCGGCTCCTGATACGCGATCTGCCAGAGCAGCTCTTGACCTTCCTGCCCCGCGAAGATCGGCTGGAGCGTCAGCAGCTCGTACAGCGTGGCCCCAAGCGAATAAATGTCCGTGCGGTGGTCGATCAGGCCGCGTTTGGCCAACGCTTGCTCCGGACTCA
>DASRBG010000019.1:0-23703 GCA_035653735.1 Gemmataceae bacterium | reverse complement strand
CAAGAGTAGCGAGACCTGGATCTATATTGCCATGATCCATCGCATGTCTCGATTCAGTTTACCGGAGAAGAACAAAGACGATGATTTGTTGAAACGTCCCCCAAAACGCTGCAAAACCTAGCTTCTTAGACGGCCTCTAAGTCTTCGAGCCAGCGGTATTCCACGCCCGTCTTTTGTAAAGCCGCAGCGAGGTTGTCTCGGTTGAAGTGGGGATGTTTTCGAGAGCCGGGGAAGCGACGTATATCTGCCAGCGCCTCGACCTCATGCTGGGCGAGCAGAGCCAGAAACTGCTCCAGGGGATGGTTCGAGTGGCCGATGGTGAAAATGGATGGCGGCATGGCGGTTCTCCATCTGCTCATTGTACCCATATCGCCGGTAGAATAGCCGCAGAAGGTCGAGGTCCCACGGAGGTCGAGCGGATTGTCAACGCCGTCGAATCGCTCCCATTCTGTCGGAAGCGTTTTGGGACATTGGGATCGAACGAAACGCGATGGCATTTGGACTTCCCCACGACGGCAAGACGTATTATCAGCCAGGGAAATTCGGACACCGGCTCGTCGACAATCCCCAGGCTGGGACGAACTTCCCTGGTCAACCTATAGGAGGAATCGGGCGTTCGTTACTCGTCAACACCTGGGGTGTGCGCCCAGAGTACGCAGGTGTGGTTTTCCATAAAAAGGGGATGTGAACCATTACCTGAAAACGAACAAGAATGCGAACAAATACGAACAAAGACGGCGGTTTTTGCGGGTGCCAGGGAAAAGATGGGCGCTAGAAAAACGCAAAAAACACGGGGGAAACGCAAATGGTGAGGATCGGAATCGTCGGCGTGGGTTTCATGGGCATGATCCATTACTTGGCGGCGGCGAAGCTGCGCGGCGCGGGGGTGGCGGCCATCTGCACGCGCGATCCGAAGAAACTTGCCGGCGATTGGCGCGGCATACGCGGCAATTTCGGGCCGGCCGGCACGCGCATGGACCTCGGCAAAATCAAACGCTATGCCGCCTTCGAAGAGATGTGCGCCGATCCCGATCTCGATCTCATCGATATTTGCACGCCAACCCATTTGCATGCCGACATGGCGCGGGCGGCCCTCCGAGCCGGCAAGCACGTCCTGGTCGAGAAGGCCATCGCTCTGACGCGCAAGGACGCCGATGCCATGTTGCAAGCGGCGGCAAAGGCCGGCAAACTACTCATGGTGGCCCACGTGCTGCCGTTTATCCCGGAGTTCGCCTTCGCCGCCGAGACGGTCCGCTCCGGCGTCTACGGCCGGCTGCTCGCCGGTCATTTCAAACGCATCATTGCGCAGCCGGACTGGTCCGCGGATATCGCCGATGCCGGCAAAACCGGCGGGCCGGCCGTCGATCTGCACATCCACGATACGCATTTCATCGGTCTGATCGCCGGCGTGCCGCGCAAGGTTTTCTCAACAGGCCTGGCCCCCGACGGCAACACCGTCACCTATCTGACAACGCAGTATCTCTACGGCTCCGGTCCGAATGCCCTTGCTCTCTCCTGCTCCAGCGGGGCGCTGGCGAAAAAGGGCCGCGAATTCGTGCATGGCTACGAGCTGTACCTGGAGAAAGCGACACTGCTTTACGAGTCCGGCACGCAGCCGTTGACCGTGTTGACCGAAGACGGCAAGATCAAGCAGCCGAAACTGAAGGGATCAACGGAAGCAACGGCGGCCTTCACGGCCGAGCTGCAAGCGGCTGTCGAAGGCGTCAAGAGAGGCCGCGAACCCGATCTTCTCAGCGCCAAGCTGGCTCGCGATGCCTTGGTGCTGTGCCAGAAGGAATGTCAGTCCGTGCTCTCCGGCAACGCCGTCACGGTTGGATAGACTTTTTACTCCTCGCTCTCACGCTCTGCGTGGGAACGTAAGCGGGCGACGCTCCGCGTCGCGTCTTGTCCTTGCGTGAGACGGGCCGCAGAGCGGCCGGACGTGCGTTCCCACGCGGAGCGTGGGAACGAGGAAAGGATGGTTTCCCATGAATGCTTCCTTCTTTCCTCGCATCTTTCTTCTCGGTGTTCTTCTTCTCTGTGTTCTCTGTGACTCTGTGGTTAGAAGCGATCCGCCCATACGCACCGCGGCGGATTGGGCCAAGAAACGCGAGCGCATTCTCGCCAATATGCAGCGGGTCATGGGACCGCTGCCCGACGACAGCCAGAAAGTTCCTCTTGATGTGAAGATTACCGACACTGTCGAGCTGCCAAAGTACGTTCGCAAAAAACTGACGTTCGCGGTCGAAAAAGACGATCGCGTTCCGGCGTATTTGTTGATTCCCAAGCAGAGTCGTGGCAAGGTGCCGGGCGTACTCGTGCTGCATCAGACGATCAACATCGGCAAGGACGAGCCGGCCGGTTTGGGCGAGCAGGAGAACAAACGCATCGGCGTCCATCTCGTCGATCGCGGCTACGTCGTTCTCTGTCCCGACTATCCCAGCTTCGGCGAATATCGCTACGATTTCGCCAAGAGCAAGTTTCTATCCGGCAGCATGAAAGCAATCTGGAACAACATGCGGGCCATCGATTTGCTCGTCGCGCTGCCGGAAGTCGATAGCGAGCGCATCGGCTGCATCGGCCATTCGCTCGGCGGACACAATACCATGTTCACCGCCGTTTTCGACACACGCATCAAAGCGTGTGTATCGAATTGCGGCTTCACGAGTTTTCCCAAATACTACGGGGGCAATTTGAAAGGCTGGACCAGTGCTCGCTACATGCCGCTTATCGCCAGCAAATACGAGATGAAGCCGGAGAAGATGCCGTTTGATTTTCCGGATGTTGTCGCCGCCCTGGCGCCGCGAGCGTTCCTGGCCAGCGCTCCGTTGCACGATGACAATTTTGAAGTTTCCGGCGTGAGAGATTGCATCGCCCTTGCCCAGCCGGTGTATGAATTGCTCGGCGCCAGGGAGAAATTGGCGGCGAACTATCCCGATTGCAAGCACGACTTCCCGCCCGAGGCACGCAAGGCGGCCTATGAGTGGCTGGATCGCTGGCTGAAGTAGAAGCGCCGCTTGCCGCATCGAAGTGGTTTCCAGAGAAAAGGAACCTTCTTCCAATCGCGCCTAAGCGGGTTAGAACCAGCTTTGATACGCTTCGTCTCCTCTGAAATCTTGAAGGAGGCCCGCCATGTGCCGAGCACGGTCCGTCACGTTGTTTCTGGCCGCCTTTCTCCTCCAGCCGCAAATTTCGTCGGCGAACTCGATGTATAGCGGCACGGTTGTCGCGAACAATCAGCCCGTGGACGGGGCCAAGGTATGGCTTCGCTCTTATACCCGAACAGCGGAGAGCAAAGATGTCCTGGTCGAAACTCAGGCCGACGTCAAAGGGCGTTTCACCTTGACAAAGCCGAAGGATACGGACGCTATCCCTTCCGAGATCATCGCTCGCGCCGCCGACGGCCGCATCGGCTGGTTGTCTCTGTTCCGGAACGATTCCGCGGAGTCCGCCGATCTGCGGATCGAGTTGTTCCCAGTGGGCGAGGCACGAGGCCGGCTGACGGACTCGGCCGGCCGGCCCCTTCTTGATGTGCATCTGCGGGTACGATCGTTGGGCATCCGTGAAGGGAAGGCGACAAGCCAAGAAAACTGGCACCAAGTCCCCGATTCTCTGACGAGCTTGTTCGAGGCGACGACCGGGGCCGATGGCTCCTTCGTCCTGCGGGGCATCCCCCTGGGCAGCGGGCTCCAGGCGTCGGTCTCGGCCCCCCGTTACGGTAGTCCGGACGTTTTCTGGAAGCAGGATCAGACCGGCGATTTCCGCCTGGAGCGCGCCGGGAGGGTGCGTCTCCATTTCACCGGGGCGGCCAATCCACGGCAACTGGCCGGCCTGCCCCTGGAGCTATTCACCTATCCCAAGTCCAACGTGGAGGACGGACGGCCGCTCACCAATGCCGGTAAGTCGATAAAGACGAAGGACCAGGATACGCTGGACATTGCGGATGTGCTCCCTGGACGCTGCAACCTCCGTTTCTTCGGGGCCGGGAAGGTGCCCTACGTCCCCAAGCAGCTGCCGGAGTTCACCGTGAAGCCCGGAGAGCTAACGGAAGTTACCATCCCTCTGGAGCCGGCGGCACACGTACACGGCCGGGTCATCAATGGCAAGAACAAGAAGGGGGTCGGCGGCCTGCAACTCTCGCTCGAATCCGAAAGTGGGGACAACGAACGCAGGCGTCAGCCAGGGGGCTGGGTTTGGCTCACGACGGATGCGGAGGGCCGGTTTTCCGCATACATTCGCGCGGGGCGCATCGGAGTGCGGATCACGGACTTGCCCGATGGGTACGCATCGTCCACCCTCACGCGCGAGCTGGTCAAGCCCGTCAAGGTGACTGCCGGGGCTGAACACACTTTTCCCGACATCATTCTGGAGCCTGCCGTCCACGTCGAAGGGATTGTGGTGGATGAGTCGGGCAAGCCCGTACCGGGAGTGCAGGTACGGAACAGCGAGGATGATTTCGGATGGTCGCGCCGGGGGCGCACCGTGACCGATGCCGAGGGCAAGTTTGTGCTGCGCGGTCTTGGAGTGGAGGACGTTTTCGCTCTCCGCGCGCGCAGCGACCGGGGCGTCACCGATGGGGGCATTGTCGTAAATGTGGCGGAGCAGCGCGGTCCTGTCCGCCTGGTGCTTTCCGAAAAGGCCGCTTGCCGGCTTACGGGGCGCGTCGTCGATAACCTTGGCCGGCCGGTGGCGGCCGCGGCGGTGGGCATCAACTGGAATTACCGCGGCGTCGGCCGTCATGCCAACATGGGTATTGGGACCGGGCTTGGGGGAGTGAAGACGGATGCGGAGGGTCGTTTCCAGTCGGGCGTCCTCTGGCCCGGAGATACCTATCAAGTGAATGTTACCGACGAAGGACATGGCCGCGCCGAGTCCATCCGGGTGACGGGCAAGGCGGGCCAAGTCCATGACCTGGGGACGATTTTGCTTCCTCGGACCAGCGCCGAGCTGCGCGGCGTGGTCGTCGAGGAGAGCGGACACCCTGTGGCCGGCGTGAATGTGTTCAACCGCGCGGACGCACCGCAACCTGTCTCGACCGTCACCGATAAAGCGGGCCGGTTCCACCTGTCCGGATTGTTCGATGGCCCTGTCCTCGTGCTTGCTCGCAAGGAGGGTTATCGCTTCACCATGACGCGTGCGGAGACCGGCACGGCCGAGGCGCGTGTTGTCCTGTTGAAGGCGGGGTCTGTCCCGCCCGCGGCGCCGGAGTCGCAATCGAAGACACGCCGCGACGCGGAACAGAAACTCCTGCGGCACCTGCTGGACAAAGTGCTCAATCTGTCCGAGGCGGCGACCGGAGGTTACAGGCGTCACGTCTTTGAATGCCTGGCCCGCACGGACCTGGCGAAGGCCGAGAAGTGGCTGGACAAGGAGAAGGCTGCCGGCGGCTCGCTAGGGGCGAACGATGTTCGGCGTTACTTGCACACTCTGCGAAAAATTCAGGCCGAGCAAGCGGCGGCTTCGGATGTAGACGAAGCCATTTCTTTGCTTTCCGAAGTGGATGCCGAGGATGCCTGCGACACACTGCGAAAACTGGGGGAGCGCTTCCAGGCGACGGAGCAGGATCGGGGACTGCGCTTCGCCGAAGAGGCCGTCGTGAAGGCGCGGGGATTGCCTCTTCCCAACCGGGTATGGGAGCTGGCCGCGGCAGCCGATCTGGTTATCCGATTGGGCAAGCAACAGGCGGGAAGGAAGCTGCTGAACGAAGCGGCCGATCTGGCCGAAAAGCTCGGCACGCAGGGCTTGCAGCAGTATGCCCGAGCGTCTGCGGCGCGCCGCCTCGCTCCGTATGACTTGTCCCGTGCTCGCCAACTGCTCCGCCCCATCGGGGACACGCCCTCCGTGAACGAATGGTTGTCCGAAATGGCCGGTCATCTGGCACGCACTGATCCCAAAGCCGCGCTGTCTCTCGTGGATGAACTGAAGGAGGACCGTTCGACCGTCCGCGAAGTCACGCGGTTGCGGATCGCCCGCCAGGCCGCCGTCCGCGGCCCGGCGGTGGGCGCTCGCATCGCCGCGTCAATCCCCGATGTCCGTTATCGCGCGGAGGCGCTGGTCCAAGTTGCTACCGCTGTCGCCGGACGAGACCGGAAATTGGCCTGGTCGCTCATCGATCAGGCACTGGCGCTCTATCTTGACCAACCCGAGCCGTTCCGCTCCTGGACCAACTGCGGCGGCCGAGCCGTTTTTGCCGCCTGGACTGCCGGACAAGCGCAAGTGCTGGGCTATCCAGATCCCGCCAGCGCGGTGGCGCGAGCGCTGGCTTGCCAGTTGGATAAACACGAAGCACATTCTCCTGCTCACGCACTGGAGACGCAGGTGCGCATGGCGAAGGTGTTGGCCCTGGTCGATCCCTCGTCGGCTCGGCATTTGCTCGATCGCGTTGCCCCGCAGCAGAACGTACTGGGCACCGGTTATTCGGGCTTCGAGAAGCAGGACTGGCTATTGGCCCGCTGCCTTGCGGATCCGGAGCGCGGACCCGCGCTGGTTGATGAAGCCATTGCCAAGCTGGACGCGAAGGATCGCATGTCTTTTTACAATAGCGGCCTGATGCAGCTCGCTCAGGTGCTGAGCGCGCCGCCGGAACAGCGTGTTCGCAAGGTTATGGGACTTAACAGCGGCCTGGTCTTTCCAAACGAGGAGTGAGTCATGGAAAGCATCTTGATGATCCTGCTCGCTGCCGCGCCTACGGACTCGTCCTGGCAATTCCACGACGCGGCGACACACGAGGGGCGGTCTCTGCTCACTTATCGCCGGGTGGAGTTCAGCGGACGACCGCCGCGCCCCCTGCAAGCGGGCGATCAACCACCCGGCAAGGCGCTTTATGGCCTGCTGCCGGTGGGGGACACGCCGGCTTCCTTCCTGGCCATCGCTTGGCTGCCGGAGCGCCAACAGGTCTGGCTGGACGCCGATGGCGATGGCCGCTTTAGCCACGGCGAGCGCCATCAACTTGGCTCCAAACCCTTGGAAGTATCCGCCGCGGTGGTTTTTCAGCGTCCTGGCTCCCAGCGGCACAAAGTGCAAAGAACCATTGTGCTGCGGCGAACGGCCGACGGCGGACTTCGCTATGCCGTGCGCGGCTATGTTTCGGGAAGACTCCAACAAGGCACACAAACGTATGGCGTACTCTTGACGGATGGCAACGCGGATGGCTGTTTTGACACACCGGGAGCCGACCGCATCTGGATTGACCTGGACGGCGACGGCCGCTTCGACGCGCTGACCGAGCAGTTCCCCCTGGGCCAGCCGCTTACCGTGGGCGGCAAGACATATCTGTTCAAACCGGCAGCGGACGGCGGCGACGTTCAGATGCGCGAGCGGCCGGCCGAAACGGGAACCCTGCGGCTCACCCTTTTGGATGAGCACGTTCCGGACACCGCGGATTTCACCGCCGAACTCGTCAGCGATTGGGGAGAATTGGTGACGTTGCACCAGCTCGGTAAGGCTGCGTCGCTGCCGGTCGGTCGTTACGCCATCGAGTCGTTGGCATTTCAATTGACCGATACAAAGGGGCAGAAATGGCGATACCGTTTCGGCGGATCGCGCCGCTTCACGCTCGATGTTTCGTCGGGCAAGGAGACGACAGCCGCCGTGCTGCGGGGATTGGCCCTGAGCATGAGCCGGAATGGAGAGGCGAAGGGAATTCGGCCGGGACAGCAGATCGACGTCACGCCGAACCTCCAGACTGCCGGCGGTTTGTACCTCGCGGATTGCCAAACCTGTGCGCGGAACAGCGACAACTTCACCGCCGACAGCGCGGACATCCGTTTGCTCGGCCCCCAGGCTGCGTTGCTGGATCAGGCCGCCTCGGGCTTTATGTGAGGCCGCTTCTGCACGCACTCCGTGCGAGTGCCGTTACCCGTGCGCGTGCCGGCAATTGTCACGGGCGAAGTGGAAATTGTCGTGACTTTTGATGCCGGTCCACTGGCGGGGAAACTCGTGACACGGCAGACCGTGCCCATTCTTGGGGATCGTCCGTGATGGCCGCAGGAAAGACTGGTCGGCGTCGTTACCCTGGCGCTCGCTCCCGGTGCGATAAGTCGGTCGCGAACCGTTCGACTGCCGCTGCGAAAGCTCCGTCCTCAATGTCCCAGAGGTTGTGACCCGTCTCATCTTCGGCCAGAAGGCCGATGGTTGCGATCAGCTGGCCGAACCGCATCTCCGGACATAGTCGGCGGACCACGGCGAGACGCTCCAGCAATTCGGGAGAGGATTGAGTTGTCGTCATAGCGCATCTCCGATGCGGCGACCCTGGGCCTTTGGCCGCCGCAGCTTACCGAGGACTTCGATACGGACTGTTGTTCCGGGCAAGAGTTTCGCCACCCGTGTCGCGCGGGTTACTCCATCCACCAACTCCAGGATGCCGTCCGAGCCCTCGTACACAAGCAAAGGCGGCATTCCGACGACGGATGTGCCGTGCTGGGCAATTTGCCGCTGGAGTTTATACGGATCGGCTCCAGCGGATCGGGAGGCGGGCAATCGTAACTCGGCCGGATCGACATCTCGTAGGTCGGCTGGCATGTCATTACCATACGCTGCCTGCTCAACGGACTCAAGTGGCCGAACACAGAAGCTCAGCAGTCAACTCACGCGGACGCTTCGATCCTTACTGCGGACTGCTAGACACATGGGGAAACTAACCATGCCTCTGGATTCCCGCGCCGCTTTCACTACACCTAATACGGACTGACAAACCGAATTTCTGGCAGGGGCAAAGACGAAGCCGGTGCGAGTCCGGCGCTGTCCCGCAACTGTAACCCGTCTCGGTCCCACTGACACGGGAAGCCAGGTCGATCTCCCCTGCCGCGCTCGATACCGCCTCGCGGAAGGGGACCAGAGCATGATACCCATCTCGCTTCCATTCTTGGATTCGTCCAAGCGCTGGATGTTTCTGAAAACCACATGACCCTCGTTCCCACGCTCCGCGTGGGAACGTAACGGGGGACGCTCCGCGTCCCGTCAGGAGGAATGATTTCATGGGAGCGCTTCATCAAATGTTGCCGGAGGACGAGATCCTCATGTGCGGCGTGGTTCTGTTGTGCGGCGTACTGGCCGGCGCCCTGGCGCGTGTCGTGGCCGCCTGGAGTGAAAGGAGGGCAGCATGAATCCCTTGTTCGCGCACCATATCGAACCCCAGCACGTCCCCGTGCTGGCGGCTTTCCTGGCGGTCGGCTTCTGGCTCGGCTGGCATCTGGTGTCGAAGCTGCTCGAAGGGCGAGCGGGGTCGCGTCAGCGCCCCGAGGGAGCGGGGTCGCGTCAGCGCCCCGAGGTTGGCCCATGACCAAGAAGCGGGAACGGACGCGCGTGCTGCGCTCGGATGGGCGGATGATTAACGTCGTCCGCCGCCGTGGGCATCTCATGGTCTGCGCCAAGGGATGCTGCTGCGGCCGCACCGACCGCGGCTACGCGGCCGTGCCTGTAGATTTCTACAAACAGGAATACAAACGTCGTAAAATCCGCAATATCGTTCACCTTTCGATGAACGGCTGCCTGGGTCCGTGTCCCTTGGCCAATGTCGTTCTACTGTTCTTCGATGGCCGGCCGATCTGGTTCCAATCGATCGCCACCGAGGCGCAGATCGTCGCCCTCTTCGATTACATCGAACGCATGATCGCGGCCGACAGCTACGTTCCGCCGCCGGCCGAGCTAGCCGAATATGTCTTCAACTATTACGCATGGACGGGATCGCCTTCTCGGGGCGCTGACGCGACCCCGCTCGCCGCTTCCGTAATGGATGGCATCCTCCTGCTGACCCATGCCGATACGGATTTGCTCACGTTGCGCCACGCGGTCGCCACTCTACCCAACGGCTTCCCGCCGGTTCGCGCTCTGAGCCTGGGCAAACTGGCCAGTCCCGAACACATGGCCGCCGCGCTGGCCGAACACGGATCGACGGCGCGGATTGTTGTCGCTCGCCTTCTGGGTGGGCCAAGCAGCGTGCCGGGGTTCGGGCTTTTGGCTGAGACGATTCGCCGGAGCGGTGGCTACTTCCTGGCCGTCAGCGGCACCGGCAGTCCCGATCCCGAGCTGGCAGCCATCTCGACGGTCTCGCCGGCGGTCCTTCACGAAGTCACCGCGTATCTCCAGGCCGGCGGCGGAGCCAACTTCGCTCACCTGCTCCGCTTCCTGTCCGATCATTTGCTGCGAACCGGCTTCGGTTACGAACCACCCTGCGAGCAGCCGCGGCACGGACTGTATCATCCCGATCTGCCGCCCGGTGCGAGTCTCGCCGATTGGCTGGCTCGCCGCGATCCGGCACGCCCGGCGGTCGGTCTGCTCTTCTATCGCTCTCATTGGATGAGCGGCAACCTCGCTTTCATCGACGCTCTGGTGCGTGACATCGAGCGCAAGGGCGGCGATGCCCTGCCGATTTTCACATCCTCGCTCAAGGAGACAGAAGCAACCTCGCGTTGGCCGGCCGCGTTCGCGTTTTTCCGCCACGAAGGCCGCACACTCATCGATGTGCTTATTTCGACGATTTCCTTCGCGATGGGCGATGTCAACCCGGACGGACCGACGCCGAGCGGATGGTCGGTCGATGCCTTGGCCGCTCTCGACGTGCCGGTGCTGCAAGCCATCTGCGCCGGCACGACCCGCTGGCAGTGGGAGGCATCGCCGCGCGGCCTCAATCCACTCGACACGGCCATGAACGTGGCCCTGCCGGAGTTCGATGGCCGGATTATCACGGTGCCCATTTCCTTCAAGGAAGCGGCGAGCGGGGTTGCGTTAGCGCCCCGAGAGAAGTCCTCGGGGCGCTTACGCAACCCCGCTCGCCAAACCAGCACGTCGATGGATCTGCTTCACTACGTCCCCGTCGCCGATCGCATCGCGCGAGTGGCGGGCCTGGCACTGCGTTTCGCCAAGCTGCGGCGAAAGCCGCGATCCGAGAAGCGCATCGCCTTCATCCTCACCAACTCTCCCGGCAAGGCGGCCCGCATCGGCAATGCCGTCGGTCTGGATGCGCCGGCGTCGCTTTTGCGCATCCTCGCGGCGCTGCGCGAATCCGGCTATCACGTGGGCGAACTGCCGCCCGATGGCGATGCGTTGATTCACGAACTGATCGATCGATGCTCGTATGATGAGACGTTTTTGACAAGTGAACAGCTCGCGCAGGCGGCCGGCCGCGTCTCTGGTAAGCGCTATCAAGCCTGGTTCGACGAATTGCCTCCCTTGCAGCAGCGACAGATGACCGAGCAATGGGGACCGCCGCCGGGGGAGGCATACGTCCACGACGGCCACATTGCCCTGGCGGGGTTGGAGCTGGGCAACGTGTTTATCGCCTTGCAGCCGCCACGCGGCTACGGCATGGACCCCAATGCGATCTATCATCGGCCCGATCTGCCGCCGCCGCACAATTATTATGCTCTCTATCGCTGGCTCCGCGACGATTGGGGGGCCGATGCCATCGTGCATCTGGGCAAACACGGCACCCTGGAATGGCTGCCCGGCAAAAGCGTCGGCCTGTCCGCGGACTGTTATCCGGATTCTTTTCTCGCCAATATCCCTCTCTTTTATCCGTTTATCCTCAACGATCCGGGCGAAGGCGCCCAGGCCAAGCGCCGCGGCCATGCCGTCATCGTCGATCACCTGACACCGCCCTTGACGACTGCCGAATCCTACGGCGAATTGGCCGAACTGATGCAGCTGGTGGACGAATATTATCAGGTCGAGATGCTCGACCCTACCAAGATGCCGCTCTTGCAGCGGCAGATCTGGGATCTCATCCAACGCGCCAACCTGCAAGACGACCTGCGGCATTTGCTGCGGCAAAACCACGGCGATCATGTCCACGAGTGGGACGAGGCGCTGACGGCGGACGGCACGCCGTGGACGCTCTCGCAGATGGCCGGCCGCGAGGTTGCTCATTTGGTTCAGGAGCTGGACGGTTATCTATGCGAATTGGCCGGAGCCCAGATCCGCGATGGTTTGCACATCCTGGGACAAGTGCCCGACGGCGAGCCGATGCTCGGTTTGCTCGCCGCGCTGACGCGCCTGCCCAATTTGGATGTACCGAGCCTCCCCACGGCGATTGCGAAGATTTTTGATTTGTCGATAGATGAATTACAAAACGAGCGCGGCGCTCGTTTGAATCACATCCCCACGGCATTGACTCAGCTGGCCGATCGCCCGCTTGTCACGAATGCAGACGCACTGGAGACGATCGAGGAGCTTGGCCATCATCTGCTGGCGATGCTTGAAAAACGCGATTTCAACGCCGACGCCATCGATGCGGTCATGGCGAGCGGGGTCGCGTTAGCGCCCCGAGCGGAACCTACTCGGGGCGCTAACGCGACCCCGCTCACCAGCACCTCGCTAGGCGCATCGGAAGTTCGCGCGGTCCTCTCCTTCGTCTGCACGCATGTGGTTCCCGCGCTGCGGCGAACGAGCGATGAGATCGATAACTTGCTCGCCGCCCTGGATGGCCGCTACGTGCCGGCTGGGCCGAGCGGCGCACCGACGCGCGGCATGGCCCATGTCCTGCCGACCGGACGCAATTTCTACGCCGTCGATCCGAGAGCTTTGCCATCGTCGGCCGCGTGGCAGGTTGGCCAGGAGCTGGCGCGTGAAGTCCTCGAACGCTATCGTGCGGAAACCGGCGCTTATCCCGAAGGCGTCGGCATCAGCGTATGGGGTACTAGCGCCATGCGCACGCACGGCGACGATGTGGCCGAGGTGCTGGCGCTCTTGGGAGTGCGTCCCCGTTGGCACAAGGAGAACCACCGAATCGCCGGCGTGGAGCCGATTCCTCTGGCGGAGCTGGGCCGGCCGCGCATCGATGTTACCGTGCGCATCAGCGGCTTCTTCCGCGATGCCTTCCCGCATCTGATTCAGCTGCTCGACGAGGCCGTGCGCATCGTGACGGCGCTCGACGAACCGCCCGAACAAAACTTCGTTCGCAAACACTACCTCACCGACCTGGCGGCCGGTCTCGCCGCCGGCCTGCCGGATGCCGAGCGGCGGGCGCGCTATCGCGTCTTCGGCTCCAAGCCCGGCAGCTACGGCGCCGGCATTCTGCCTCTGATCGACGAGCGCAACTGGCACGACGACGCCGACTTCGCTGAGACCTACGTTAATTGGGGCGGCTACGCCTACACCGCCGACGAGATGGGCGTGGACGCGCGGGCGGTCTTCCGCGACCGACTCGCCGGCGTGCAGGTGGCCCTGCACAATCAGGACAACCGCGAACACGACATCTTCGACAGCGACGATTATTTCCAGTTCCACGGCGGCATGATCGCCACCATCCGCGCTTTGACCGGCCGCAAGCCGCAGCACTATTTCGGCGACACGCACAACCCGGCCCGCCCCGCGGTGCGCGATCTGGAGCAAGAGGCGCTGCGTGTCTTCCGCACTCGTGTGGTCAATCCGAAATGGCTGGAGAGCATCACGCGTCACGGCTACAAGGGCGGCCTGGAGTTGGCGGCCACCGTCGATTACCTGTTCGGCTACGATGCCACGGCCGGCGTCGTCGAAGATTGGATGTATGAGCAAGTCGCTCAGAGTTATGCGCTGGATGCACCGATGCGCGAATTTTTCGCGCGCAGCAATCCGTGGGCGCTGCACGCGATCGCCGAGCGCTTGCTGGAGGCGGCCCAGCGGGGGATGTGGGAATCGCCGGGGCCGGAAACGGTGGAGGCACTGCGTGCAACGCTGCTCGACAGCGAGGCGATGCTGGAGGCGCGGAGTGAGGCAACACTTAGGAGTTGAGGACAGCCAATGGCAGCGCAGATGTTCACCCCGCGCAAACAGCGGACTCGGCAGCATGTGATTGCGGACTTAAGCATCAACTATGTCGAGCGAATCGTTCTCGAAGCCGGCCACACTGCCCAGCGGCTGACTCCGGATTATGGCTATGATCTGGTTCTGTTTACCTACGACGAACTGGCTTTCATTGAGCCAGGCTTTGTTTACGTGCAGGTCAAGGCAAGCGAAATTCTGGAGGCGAGCGATTCCGATTACGTTTTTGATCTGGACATCCGAGATTACAACTTGTGGTTGCTGGAGGAGATGCCAGTTATACTGATTTTGTTCGACGCTTCCCGCCGGCGGGCGTATTGGCTGTTCATCCAAAAGTACTTCAGCAAGGACGCAAGTCGCCAGCCGAGGCAAGGCGCGAAGACTGTGCGTGTGCATGTGCCGAAGCGAAAACCCGTGACCCCAAAGGGGGTAGCAGCTTGGCGCGATTTCAAGCGGCAAGCCCTCCAGCGAGCGAAAGGAGAGCAATCATGACCACAACTGAGTTGACTTACGGTCAGTTAGATAAGGTGTTGCGTTCGTTAGGCTTTTCCAGCCGTTTAGTGCAAGGGAAGCCGCCCGCTCGCCATTACGAACATAAGGAAACAGGGGCTTTCATCACGCTCCCGCCCCTTCCAGAAAACGACAGAGTAATGGAGCATCACCTCGTCGCCGTGCGGGGGACGCTGGACGGTTTCGGCATCGCCGATCCAACCGCCTTCGCCGCGGAAGTCCAAAAGGCGGGATGAGAGTTTTTCTAGAATTGTTTAGTTCGACTTCAAGGCAAAAACTCATTAGGGATCGCTTATGGATAAGGAGAGGGAGCCAGCGAAATTCCAACTGGCACCATATAATCGGGACTTGAGCGACGACGTCCTCCTGGGTGACTTGCTTGCTGTCGCCCAAAAGCTTGGCAAGGACTACGTCACAAAAGTCGAGTACGACAAGTTAGGAAGACTTTGCGCTTCGACGCTCCAGAACCGCTTCGGATCGTGGTGCAAAGCACACGAATTGGCTGGCCTGCGCAAGATCCGCCATTTCGATGCAACAGCAGAGGATTGCATCAATGACCTCAAACTAATTGCAGTCAAGCTCGGCAAGACGACGCTCTCATCCAGCGAATACAGGCCTAACGGACGGTATAGCATCGAATTGATTGCAAGACGGTGCGGCTCGTTCAAAGCTGCGCTTGAACAGGCCGGGCTTACCCTATCACCAAAGTTTCATGAGACTCTGACGGATGAAGAACTTTTCGAGAATCTGGAACATCTTTGGGAAGCGCTTGGGCGACAACCGACAAAAAATGATTATCTCAAGCCGTTGTCACGCTACTCATGCGCCCCGTACATAAGGCGATTCGGTTCATATCGGAAAGCTCTCGAAGCATTTGCCGCCTCCTCCGAGTCGGAATCCCCAAGCCAGGGAAATGAAGGATTGAAAGTAACAGTCGTCTGCTCTATCTATGCCCCCTCGCAGATAAGGCATAAAACCTCTCGAAATGTTTCCTGGCGCCTGAGGTTTCTGGTGATGCGAAGAGATAACTTTATGTGCCGGCTTTGTGGCGTAAGTCCGGCATTGAAGCCAGGCACTTTATTGGTTGTCGATCACATTGAGCCTTGGGATTCTGGAGGGGAGACAGAAATGGAGAATTTGCAAACCCTCTGCGAGCCGTGCAACGGGGGAAAAAGTAATCTCCCTCTCATGGAATGCTAGCTCTGGCATCGCCACTTCTGGCAATAGACTCACCGGGAACGCGAGAAGAATATTGCTCTCCGGTTCCAAAACTCTGTTTGGAATCGGACAACACGATAGACAATTAGGAACTCCAATGGACTATCCCTTCGCGGCCTTGGTGGGGCAGGAGCAATTGAAGACGGCCCTGCTCGTAATTGCCGTGAATCCCACGATCGGCGGCGTGCTGATTCGCGGCGAGAAAGGCACGGCCAAGAGCACGGCCGCACGCGCTCTGGCCGCGCTGTTGCCGCCGGTGCGGCTCGTTACTGGCTGCGCGTTTCACTGCGATCCTGATTCGCCCTGGACCGAATGTCCGCATTGCAGCGCCCTCGCCCAACGTAATGCGGTCGAGATGGCCGTGCCCTTTGTCGATCTGCCACTCGGCGCTACCGAGGATCGGGTTTTGGGCAGTCTCGATTTCGAGCGTGCCTTGCGCGAGGGGCGGCGAGCGTTTCAGCCGGGACTGCTCGCCGCGGCGCATCGCGGGGTTCTCTACATCGATGAGGTCAATTTGCTGGCGGATCATCTTGTCGATGTCTTGCTCGATGCGGCGTCGATGGGGACCAACACGGTGGAGCGCGAGGGGGTGGCGGTGCGGCATCCGGCTCGCTTTCTTCTCATCGGCACGATGAATCCGGAAGAGGGGAACCTGCGGCCGCAGCTGCTCGATCGCTTCGGCTTGGCCGTGCAGGTGGTCGGGCCGCGCGATCCAGGGCTGCGTGCCGAGGTGGTTCGTCGCCGCTTGGCGTTTGAGAGCGATCCGGCCGCGTTCGACGAGCGCTGGGCCGACGAGCAGAACGCGCTCCGCGAGCGCGTCGTTGCGGCGCGGGCGCTGTTGCCGGGGATTGTGCTGGAGGATGGGCTGCTGACACTTCTGACGCGCCTGTGCTGCGAGCTGGATGTGGATGGCTTGCGGGCTGACATCGTGCTGCACAAGACGGCGTGTGCGCTGGCCGCGCTCGATGGCCGCATGCATGTCGGTCTGGAAGATATTCGCGCGGCGGCGGAGCTGGTGCTTCCGCATCGCCGCCGTCGCCGGCCCTTCGAGCGCCCGGAGTTGGACCGCGAGCAGTTGAATGAGGCGTTATCGAAGATGGAATCGCAACCGGATCAGGAGGCGAGCGGGGTTGCGTTAGCGCCCCGAGAGAAGGAAGCACTCGGGGCGCTAACGCAACCCCGCTCGCCGGAGAACGAAGCCCTCGGGGCGCTGACGCGACCCCGCTCGCCGGAGAACGTCTTCTCGCCTACTCCGATCGAAAATGTGCGGCGAATCGAGGTATCCGCGACAACCGCGCGAAGCGAGCAAGGCCGGCGCAATCGCAGTTCCAGCCGCGAACGCGGTCCCTACATACGGGCCGTGCCGGATGAAGCGCCGGTGGATGTCGCCATTGATGCCACGCTTCGCGCCGCGGCACGGCATGGGCTGCAACCGGGCGGCGGCATGACGATCGAGCGTTGCGACCTGCACCGCAAGGAACGCACCGGCCGAACCGGCACGCTCATTCTCTTCGTGGTCGACGCCTCCGGGTCGATGGCGGCGCGGCAGCGCATGGCAGCGGTGAAAGGATCCGTGCTCGGCTTGTTGCAAAGCGCTTACGAACAGCGCGACGAGGTCGGCGTCATCGCGTTCCGCGGACCGAACGCCGAGGTTTTGCTGCCGCCGACGCGCGGCATCGACATTGCCGAACAGACGCTGCGCGTCCTGCCGACGGGTGGGCGAACGCCCCTGGCTCATGCCCTGGTGCTGGCCCGCGAGACGATTCAGCAAAGCCAGCGATCGGCTCCCGATCGTCCCGTGCTTCTGGTGCTGCTCAGCGACGGCAAGGCCAACGTCGGTTTGCCGGAGTCTCCCGGCGATCCGTGGCAGCAAGCTCTGCAAGCCGCCGCGAATCTGGCCGCGGACGGCACTCCCGCGCTGGTGCTGGACACGGACGCCAGCTTTGTCCGCGTGGGGCGAGCGCGGCAACTGGCGGATGCGCTGGGCGCGGAATACTTGCCGTTGGAGAAATTATCGGCGGAGACGCTGATTCTGAAAGTGCGCCAACGGATGAAGGGATGAACATGACGGCACGGCTGATTATCGCGGGCACGCACAGCGGCGCCGGCAAGACGACGATTGCGGCCGGCTTGATAGCCGCACTACGGCGGCGTGGGCTGACGGTGCAGCCGTTCAAGGTCGGTCCCGACTACATCGACGCCGGCCATCACACCGCCGCCGCGGGCCGGACTTGCCGCAATCTCGATACGTGGATGATGCCACCCGAAGCCGTCTGTTCCTTGTTCGCTCATGCCAGTCGAGATGCGGACATAGCCATCGTTGAAGGCGTCATGGGCGTATTCGATGGGGCCGGCTATGACGACCAGACCGGCAGCACGGCCGAGGTCGCCAAGCTCCTGCAAGCTCCCGTGATTCTGGTAATCGATGCGAGCAAGATGGCCCGCAGCGCCGCGGCCCTGGCCCTGGGGTATCAGCGCTTCGATTCCAATCTGCCCCTATCCGGCTTCATCGCCAACCGCGCCGGCAGCGATCATCACGGCGCGGGCGTGGCTAGTGCCATCGAGAAGGCGACCGGCTTGCCGGTACTC
Source organism: Gemmataceae bacterium (assembly GCA_035653735.1). Lineage (GTDB taxonomy): Bacteria > Planctomycetota > Planctomycetia > Gemmatales > Gemmataceae > JAJPHU01. Next base: position 5,649 of record DASRBG010000019.1, on the reverse strand, counting down.
GGTTGGTTGCCGCGGGACGAATGCTTGAAATTTCCGGAGCGCCATCTGGGCCTGGTCCCCGCGGCGGAATCGACCGACGGCTCCGCGTTCGTGGGTGCAGCCTGCGAAGCCGTGACGCGCCACCTCGATGTGGATCGCCTCCTCGCACTGGCGAGAACTCCTCCTCGTTCCCACGCTCCGCGTGGGAACGCACGCCCGGACGCTCCGCGTCCCGTCGCCGCGAGGGAACGTGTGATCCTCGCCGTGGCGCGCGATGAGGCGTTTCATTTCACCTACGAGGAGAACCTGGAGTTGCTCCAGGCGACGGGTGCTCGGCTGGCGTTTTTCAGTCCGCTGCACGATGCGGGCCTGCCGGAAGGTACGTCGGGAGTGATCCTCAGCGGCGGATTTCCGGAAGTCCACGCCGACCGACTTGCCGCCAACGTCTCGATGAAGCAAGCTCTCCGCGACGCTTATGAGCGCGGCTTGCCCATCTATGCCGAATGTGGAGGGCTTATGTATTTGACCCAAGCGATCGTCGATCTCGATGGCCGCGAACATCGCATGGCTGGTCTCTTACCGGGGCGCTCGGTGATGGGCAAGCGGCTGACGCTCGGCTATCGGCTGGCGCGAGCGGTTGGTTCCTCCTGGCTGTTCGCCGGCGGCGAGACCGTGCGCGGCCACGAGTTTCATTATTCGCACTGGGCGGATCGGCCCACGGACGTTCCTTCGGCTTACATGCTGCTGCCCAGCAGCGGCGTGGGCGAACCGTGGGCAGACGGCGCTTGTGTGGGCAATCTGTGGGCTTCTTATGTTCATCTGAATTTTTGGGCGAAGCCGGAGTTGGCCGAGCGCTTCGTGGCGGCCGGTCGTGGATGAGGACCAACATGGGCAATTCTTCGCTCGATCTACGGCGTGGACTCCTGGCGATGCTAGGAACCAATGTGATGGGTTGCCTGGCGGCCATGCAGTTCTTGACCGTCGCCCCGCCCCTGATTCGCGGATCGCTTTCGGAGACGGAACTAGGGCGAGCGGTGGGATATTTTCCCCTTGTTGGGTTGCTAATCGGCGGTTTCTTAATGGGAATCGATCGCCTCCTCGGCTTGTTCCTGCCGCCGGGCGTGTCGGCCGCCCTTGTGCTAACGGCCTGGATTCTGTGCACCGGAGCGCTGCATCTGGACGGCTTTCTCGATACTTGCGATGGCTTGTTCGGCGGCCGGACGCCGGAAGAGCGCCTGCGCATCCTGCGCGACGAGCGCGTTGGGGCGTTCGCTGTGATCGGCGGCATCCTGCTCCTCTTGGTGAAGTTCCAGAGCTTGGCCTCGCTTCCCAGTCGCAGCGCGGCCCTCTGCCTGGCTCCGGTGCTCGGTCGTTGGGGCATGTCCGTTGCCGTTGTTGCGTTTCCCTATGCCCGCTCCGAGGGGTTGGGGCGTGTCATGAAAGATCGTTCGGGATGGGGCCAGGTGGTGCTGGCCAGCGCGATCGCGGCCACTGGGGCATGGTTCATCGCCGGTCCGTTTGGATGGTTGGCTTTACTTCTATGCGGAGCGCTGATGTTCCTTATCGCGCGTTTTGTCATGAAGCGGCTGCCGGGATTGACGGGCGACATTTATGGCGCTATCTGCGAGTTGCTCGAAGTGCTTGTGCTTCTCAGTTTCGTGGCGAGCGAGAGGAGGTGAGCCATGCCGATCGCGCCGCGCTCGCAAGTGCTGGATGTACCGCTCGCCGTACATGGCGCGCCGGACCCTGCGGAGCTGCGCCGGTTTGGTGTGCGTCCTGAAGAATTACTTGATTTCAGTTCGAACATCAATGCTTATGGCCCATCCCCAATGGTGCGCGAGGCCGTCGCGCGGACGCCGCTGGATCGCTATCCGGATGATGAGGCGCTGGCCTTGCGTACCGCCCTGGCGGAATATCTGGGCGTCGCTCCGCAGTGTATCCTTGCAGGAAACGGCTCAGCGGAGTTGATCTGGTTGGCGTCGTTGGCGTTTCTCCGTCCACTCGATCGTGTGTTAGTCCTTGGACCCACTTTTGCTGAGTACGCGCGTATGGCGGTGCTTGGAGGCGCTCGCCTGAAAATTCATCTTGCCAAGGAGGAAAATGGTTTTGCTCTATCGCCTACGGAAGTCTATGATCGTCTCGATTCGTGGAAGCCACGCATTATCTTCCTTTGCAATCCGAACAATCCGACAGGCACAGCACTTGACTCCCATGTAGTTGAGAAATGGATCAATAGCCATCCACATACTATCTTCATCGTGGATGAATCTTATTGGACCTTTGCTCCAGGCATCGGTTCCGTGATCGATACGCAGCGGGACAACGTGCTGGTATTGCGGTCCATGACCAAGGATTTCGCGCTCGCTGGGCTGCGTTTGGGCTATGCCGTCGGCGCGGAGGTATTGATTACCGCGCTGGCCCGTATGCGTCCGCCGTGGACCGCTAACGCCCTGGCACAAGCGGCGGGGATAGCCGCCTTGCACGATCGAGAACACCTGGCGCGTACCGTGGAATTGCTGGCTGCGGCGAAACATGAGTTGATGGCGGCACTCGCGGATCTGGGGATGAGCGTGCTGTCTTCCGCCGCTCCCTTCTTTCTTGTCGGCGTCGGAAATGGCGCCGCCGTTCGCAGCGCCTTGCTCTCCAAGGGCATCCTGGTCCGCGATTGCGCCTCGTTCGATTTACCCGAATACATCCGTATTTGCACGCGCCGGCCGGAAGAGAACGCCCGGCTTATCGCCGCCCTCCGCGAGGTGATCCATGCCGGCTAAGACGCTCATGCTGCAAGGGACCAGCTCATCGGTGGGCAAAAGCGCGCTGACGGCGGCGCTGTGCCGCCTCTTCGCGCGCCGGGGTGTGCGGGTGGCTCCGTTTAAGGCGCAGAACATGTCAAACAACGCGGCGGTCTGTGACGACGGCGGCGAGATTGGCCGCGCTCAGGCCGTGCAGGCCGCCGCCGCGGGCATCGCGCCGACGCCCGATATGAACCCTGTCCTCCTCAAGCCCGAAGCCGAGTCACGCTCCCAAGTCATTGTCCTGGGCCGGCGCTGGCAAACGCTCGGGGCCAGTAGCTATTTTCGTCGCAAAGAGGAGCTGTGGCCCATCGTCACCGCTGCTCTCGATCGGCTGCGCGCGGCGTATGAGTTGGTGATTATTGAAGGTGCGGGTAGTCCGGTGGAATTGAATTTGCGCTCTTTTGACGTCGTGAATATGGGCATTGCACGCTATGCCAGAAGCCCGGTGCTGCTTGTCGGCGACATTGATCGTGGCGGGATATTCGCACAGATACTTGGAACCTTGTGGCTTTTGGAAGACGATGAGCGGGCTTTGGTGCGAGGCTTGATCGTCAACAAGTTCCGTGGTGATCACCGTCTGTTCGTCGATGGCGTGCGCATACTGGAAGAACGCGGCGGCGCTCCGGTCCTCGGCGTGGTGCCGTATCTATCGGATCTGGCGCTGCCCGAAGAAGACGCTGTTGCTCTCGACACCGATAAGGGACGGTCTCCTGCCAGCATCCGCGATATTGCTGTCATCCGTTTGCCGCACATCGCCAATTTCGACGATTTCGATCCGCTTCGTTCGGAAAGCGGCGTGCGCTTACGCTACGTGGACTCCCCCGCTGCCCTCGGCAATCCCTCGGCCGTCATTCTGCCGGGAACCAAGAGCACTTTGGCCGACCTTGCCTGGCTGGCGGAGAAGGGATTGGATACGGCGATCCGCCGTCTGGCCGCGCAGGGCACGGCGGTGGTCGGCATCTGCGGCGGCTATCAGATGCTCGGGAGCATGATCCGCGATCCCCAGCGTGTCGAGTCCGGCGTGGAGGCGATGCCTGGCCTGGGATTGCTTCCGGTGGAAACCGTCTTTGCCGGTGAGAAAGCCGTCTATCAGTCACGTGCGCGCATCATGGATGGGCCGGGCTGGTTGGCGGATCTGCGCGGCCAGACGCTCGAAGGCTACGAGATTCACATGGGCCGTACGCGGAGCGAAACCTCGTGGCTGGAAATAACGTCCCGCAATGGTCAGCAATGCAAGGAAAGGGATGGCAGTATCGGCGCGGAGGGGCGAATTTGGGGATGCTATCTGCACGGGCTGTTCGGGAATACGCCGCTGCGCCGAGCATGGTTGGCCAGTCTCCCGGCGGGCGGCAGCAATATAACAACAAACGATCCCACATGTTTCGATGTGTCACTGGATCGATTAGCCGATACGGTGGAGGCCGCGTTGGATATGAAACGCTTGGAAGCGATCCTCGCAGTAAGCTGATTCGAAAGGGAATCGCAATGGAACCAGATATACCGGAACTGCACAAGCAGCGCATGATCCGCCGGAAAGAAGCGTTCGAGGAGCGCAAGGCCCGCGCGACGCACGAAAAAGGGTTGCTCCTCGTTCATACCGGCGCGGGCAAAGGCAAGACCACAGCGGCCCTGGGATTGGCGTTTCGCGCTTTGGGTCAGGGACTCAAGGTTGGCATCGTTCAGTTTATCAAAGGCGCCATACCGACCGGCGAGGCAGCTCTGGTTCGCCGGCTGAATCTACCCATTGAAATGCACACGATGGGCGACGGCTTCACCTGGAACACCCAGGACCGCGAGCAAGACATCGCCAGCGCCCACAAAGCGTGGGAGCGAGCTGTCGCCCTTCTTCGCGATGAATCGTTCGGTCTGGTCATTCTCGATGAGCTGAATGTTGTTTTGAACTACGATTACTTGCCGCTGGCTGAGGTGCTCGACGAGCTGCGGAACAAGCGCGCGATGCTGCACGTCGTCGTCACGGGCCGCAATGCCAAGCAGGAATTGATCGACCTGGCCGACCTGGTGACTGAGATGAAACTGGTCAAGCACCCGTACCGCGAACAGGGGATAAAGCCTCAAAAAGGGATCGAATACTAGTACTATCCTCGTTCCCACGCTCTGCGTGGGAACGCACGTCCGGACGCTCTGCGTCCCGTCCCGCGCGAGACCCCGGCGCGACGCGGAGCGTCGCAACCGTGCGTTCCCACGCAGAGCGTGGGAACGAGAGAAGCCGAAAACCGGAGGATGCACCCATGAAACCCGCCGTCTTGTTTGTTGGACATGGCAGCCGCGATCCGGAAGGAACGCAGGAATTTTGCCGACTTGTGGAATTGTTCGGCTCCGCCGATCCGCAGCGGATCGTTGAGCACGGATTTCTTGAGTTTGCCAAGCCCGTCATCACGGATGCCGTGGATCGCTGCGTGGCGCGCGGCGCGCGTACGGTTGCCGTGCTGCCGGGGATGCTCATGGCCGCCGGCCATGCAAAGAACGATATTCCCAGCGAGATTCACGAAGCGCGGCACAAGTATCCCGATGTGCGTTTCCATTATGGCCGGCATCTGCACCTGCATGCCAAGATCCTCGAACTGTGCCGGATACGTATTGAGGAAACGCTGAATGCGGCGCGGCCGGTGGAGCGCAAGGACACGTTGTTGCTCGTGGTTGGCCGCGGCAGTAGCGACCCCGACGCCAACGCCGACGTCGGCAAAGTGGCGCGGATTCTCTGGGAAGGCATGGGCTTTGGCTGGGCGGCGGCCGCCTACATCGGCGTGACCACGCCCTTGTTGCCCGAAGCGCTTGAGCGCTGTCACCGTATGGGTTTCGCGCGTATCATCGTATTTCCGTTCTTTCTATTCACCGGCGTATTGTAGAAGCGCAT
>DASRBG010000018.1:0-26745 GCA_035653735.1 Gemmataceae bacterium | reverse complement strand
CCGATGCCGCGCGTGATATCTTTGCTTACATCGAAGGCTTCTACAATCGGACCCGTCGTCACTCGGCGATCGGCTACATCAGCCCGATCGAGATGGAGCTAAAAGCAGCTTAACCCTGTCCATTTTTTCGGGGGAAGATCAAGGAGTTGCACACGGAGGAGCTGTAACGCCTCACTGCTTCCTGATGACAGTCGATCCCAGCACCGCCGTGATTTGTAGGACCGGCCCCAGTTCGTCTCTAAGTCGATGGAGAAATGCTGACCTTGTTGGCCCGGCAAAAACGCCGTCGCTTATGCGCATCTGCAAGAGCCGCCATGGTAGGCAATACGCTTCAGAATGTCTCAGTTCCTATGATGACCGATGTTTGGCACAGTCTTGTTTGGAGCGAATGCGGATGACAGTCGTATTGATTAGCGCGTCGCATTACTCCCCCAAACGGTGCGGCGCACTGCCCGAAACAGCCCAGCTGCCCCGCTGGGCTGTTTTCCGTTTAGGCGATCCCTCTGAGATCATGCGCTGACGCGCCCTTGCCGAGATCGATGGAAACTTTGCCGGGCCGACCTCACCCCGAGCCAGCGCGCCAAGTTCACTGCCGCGCCGAAGACGGCGTATCTGGCCGCCCAGCCGGAGACGAGGTGGGGCGACGACCGACAGACCGCAAAGGGAAAGCAGTCCGCCAAATTGGCGTTTAGCTTTGTGGCTGACACTGCCGCGAAGACGGGAAAGCACCGCGAACCGTTGAACGCGACGTGCCGCGCCGACGCGCTTGGCGACGACATAGATCGGGTTTTGCGGGACGTCTTTGGACAAGGGCGTCGAAGTGGCACTAGCGTTGTCCTAACTGCTGCAATAGGTGTTCCTCACAAAATCGAAGCGGAAATTAATGTGCGACGGGCCATACCGCGACGAACGATATGCGGCGGTACGGATTAACGCTCTACTCGAACCAGCCCGCGAAAATTCCGAGTTGCCGACGTCTAGTGGTTCCGACCACGGATGGTTGCTCGCCTTCCGTGCGGCTCAACAAGTAAATGAGGGAACATGGCCAATCCACATAAAGATGAGACAGGTGCCCAACGCGTTGATGAGAAACTTCGGCAAGCTGGCGAGAAGACCGCTGAACAGACCCGGCAGATGGGACAAACGGCCATTGATGCCGGGCAGGACGCGGCGCGTGCCGGCGTCGATCTTCTCCAGAAGAATACGGAAACGATGCAGAATACGTGGCGTTCCGGTCTTGACGCAACGACGGCTGTAATGGGCAGCTCAGTCGCCGATCAGCTTGGTCGTACGCCGGGACTGTCAAGCGATGACGCGCGTCAAGCCGCTGAACGATCGGCACGTAATGCCGAAGTTATTCTCTATTCCAGCGGTGTGGTGAGCAAATGCATGACCGAAGCTTCTCGCGAATATTTCGAGTTTGTTCGGCATCAGATCGAGAACAGTATGCAGCGAATGAGTGAATTGTGGAACTGCCGAACCCCTCAGGACTTTGCGGCCTTGCAAAGCGATCTTGTGCGTCAATCCTTCGAGGGAGCGTTAGAGAGCGGTCGCAGAATGGCTGACAATTCAATGAAGCTGGCCGACGATGCGGCCAAGCACATCAAAGAGAATATGGGACGGGTAAGTCGCGCAGCTTAGCCGAACGGCGCGAACGCGAAACTTGCGTTGCAGAAGGCCCCAGCGCGAAAGGCGCTTGGGCCTTCTAGTTTGGGAAGACCGGCTAGTACATCTGTACAGAGGTTTTGACGGGTTGGCGGGGCCGAATTACAGGTCCCCTAATGTCTGAGTTCGGTTCGGGCCAGAGTCTGCTTTGAACGGACCGGATAGGCACTAGTTTGATGGCCGGTGTACCCCAGATAACTGCCGACTTGATGCAGCGCCGCAACTCGGCAGCCGTGGGGCCATGTGTGGACGGCTCCGGGTTGGCAAGAAGAATCTTCACTTGCAGCGTTGGTCGGAGCAGCCATGTGTTCGGCCTGATTTGCGCGGTACACGTGACCGCTGGCCATAATGCCCTCCGCGGATCAGGTCCCGGTCAAAAGCACGCATTTGATGATGCTGTGGCCCGAGTGGGTTGTCCTGATCGCCGGGTCGACCGGCACTGCATTAAGTGCTGTTCGTCCTCCCAACCGTTACGTCACACCGGATGTCCGGCTGTGATCTCGTTCACGCCGCGAGAGCGGCGGGCTCTTTGTAGCGTTCGTTCCTTGCCATCATCGCCCAGGCCATCCGGGCGAGTTTGTTGGCGAGCGCGATGGCGGCGACCTTAGTGGGGTGCCGGGCCAGCAATCGAGTGAGCCAGGGCGAATGATCGGTGCCATGGATCTTGGCATAGCGGATCACGGCGAGCGCGCCAGCCGTGAACAGGCTGCGCAGATAGCGATCGCCTTGTTTGCTGATACTGCCAAGCTTGTCGGCCCCCGCTCGAGTTCTGCTTCGGCACGAGCCCAACCCAGGCCGAGAAGTCTCGTCCCGATCGGAAGGGCCTTGGGATCGGCAATGCTGGCGACCAGAGCTGTTGCCAGCGCAGGCCCGACGCCGGGGATTGCGTCCAGCCGTTTGCTGGTCACGCTTGATCGATGCCAGGCGATGATGCGTCGGTCGAACTCCAGGATTTGGCCCTTCAATGCCCGCAATTGACTGCCGAGAGCAGCAAGACACGCACGGGCCACCTCCGGAAGCCGGTGATCGGCTGTATCGGCGACGACTTCCAGCAGTTGCTCGACCCCCCCTGCGTCCGACAGGGGCAACAATCCCGAACTCGGCAAGATACGCGCGGATTGAATTGATCACGGCAGTCTGCTGGCGGATTAAGAGATGGCGCGCTCGATGAAGCATCAGACAGCCCTGTTGCTCGATCGTCTTGGTCGGCACGAACCGCATGTTGGGTCTCGTGACCGCCTCGCAAATCGCCTCCGCGTCGGTGGTATCGTTCTTCTGCCGCTTGACGCAGGGCTTCACATAGGCCGGAGGCATCCGTCGCACCGCATGTCCCAACGCCTGCAGCTCGCGGGACCAATGGTGCGATGACGCGCAAGCCTCGATCCCCACCAGGCATGGCGGCAGCTTCTGGAAAAATGCCAGGACGTGTCGGCGCCGCAACTGACGGCGTATGACCACCTGGCCGGCTGCATCAACGCCATGCACTTGAAAGACCGACTTCGCGATATCCAGACCGATTGTCGAAATTGACTGCATTGGCTGCTCCTCCGAATCGTGGGAGCCTCAAACGGCGCCCACTCCATGGCACTCTCGTGCCCATGGAGGAGCCGTCCACATGGGGTAATCGCGGGAACGAGTCGCCCCTGTCACTCCCAACCAATAATGGAAGCTGGTGGCTGTTCCCCGATAGGATGGAAATACGGGCTCACGACTGGACGCCGGGCCCAAGCATCGAATGGAGAACAGCCATGGAAGAATATATTGGTCTCGACGTATCGATGAAAGAGACGGCAATCTCGATCCGCCGATCAGGTGAACGGATCTGGCGCGGCAAGTGCGCCTCTGATCCCAGTATCATCGCCGAGCTCATCCGCAAACGGGCGCCGGCCGTAAAGCGAGTGGTGTTCGAGACCGGACCGCTGTCGGTATGGTTTTATCATTCTCTCCGCACCGAAGGGTTGCCGGCGATTTGCATTGATGCGCGTCATGCTAAGGCGGCGCTTGATATGGCGGCGAACAAGACGGACGCGAATGACGCCGATGGTCTGGCGCAGCTCGCGGAAGTCGGGTTCTTTCGTGAGGTGCGCGTGAAGGGATTCGACAGTATGCTGACCCGCACGCTTGTCGCCGCGCGCACGCGGCTGGTCCGGATCACCACCGAGCTTTCTAATCAGATCCGCGGCGTCATGAAAACCTTCGGTCTGCTCGTTCCCGCCGGAAAGGGAAGCACCTTCGAGAAGCACGTCCGGAGTCTTCTTGCCGATCAGGACGCACTTGCATCCATCGTGCTACCGATGCTGGAAGCCTGGCACGGCATTCGCGTCCGCGCCGCCGAACTCGGACGCCAGTTGGTGCGGGACGCGCGCCAGAGTCAGGCTTGCCGCATCCTCATGTCGATTCCTGGCATCGGTGCAATAACCGCAACCTCCTTTACCACAGCTATTGAGGAGCCTGACAACTTCAGGAAATCCCGATCTGTTGGCGCGTGGATCGGTTTAACAACGCGCCGCTACCAATCCGGAGAAGTCGATTATGACGGCCATATATCCCGACGTGGCGACTGCCATTTGCGAGGCCTTCTCTATGAAGCGGCGGCGGTTATTCTGACGCGCAGCTCAATCCACAGCACCCTCCGCACGTGGGGGCTGCAGCTCCGGAAGAGGATCGGCTTCAAAAGAGCTGCCGTGGCTGTGGCGCGCAAACTGGCGGTAATAATGCATACGATGCTTAAAACCGGCGAGCTGTTTAATCCGAATGCTGGAGCTGCCGCATAAGTCCGGATAGCGTTCGGAACCTGAACGCATAAGGTGTCCCTGCCGGGACGAGAGCCGAGCCATTCCGCTGATGCTGTTGCACTGTGCTGACTCAGCAAAGTGCGTCGTCCACATTGAAGGCTCGTCCCACGAAGCTCCATCATGCGGCGGCCAATGTCGACCGCGAAGACAACCATGCACCCGGCAGTGTCCCCTCGACGAAATTATATGCTTGACGCCTCGGCAGCGATTAGACAACAGCATCACAAGCGGAAGTCCCCCATGCGAGGCGATCCTACCCCGAACCGTTAGATCGACCCGATCTCGCGGCGTCAGCTCAAGATCCGCAACTCAATCGGATACAGGCAGATGCTCAAGACGCAGCCAATGATAAATAATGAAAGAAACGGCCCAGCTGACCAGGAAAACACCAACAACAAGATAACCGAAGTTCGCAAGGCTTTCGTTGAGACCAGAAATCGTGTCCCAGAACGAGCCTCTGAGGTCGAGCTTTCCGGCGAGCAGACCGAGCGCTTCAATGCCGCCAATCATCAGCGCCACAACGACCGAAATGGCCGTGATGGTGAGGTTGTACCAGATCTTCCGCACCGGATTGAGAAAAGCCCAGCCGTAGGCACCGACCATTAGGATGCTGTCGCTGGTGTCGACGAGCGTCATAGCGGCGGTGAACAGGGCCGGAAAGATCATGACGGTAGCGAGATTCAGCCCGCCGGAGGCTTGTCCTGCCGCTACGGTGAAAAGGCTGATCTCGGTCGCCGTATCGAAGCCAAGGCCAAACAGGAGGCCGATTGCAAACATCTGCCAGCTCGCCGTCACCATGCGGAACAATGGTCGCAGGATGCGGGCTAGAAAGCCGCGACCGGACAACAGCAGATTCAATTCGTGGTCGCCGACGTTCTCTCCGCGCCGCGCCCGCTGAAAGCTGTGCCAGACGCTTCGCAAGATCACGAGGTTGATGGCCGCAATGGCGAGCAAAAAGAACGCGCGCTGCGGTCCCGATGATACTGCCGGGTCTCGCGACTCTGACCGCCGCCGGACATGCTGTTGGCGCCCTCGTAGGGCGATCGGAACGAGGGATAGCCCTGATCGACGAAGGTCGCCTGACCGTGGACAGCGAAAATGTCCACCGCGGGCTCGAAGCGCGACGGCGCACTCTGGGCCGGCCGCGACGGATCGTTGAAGCGATAGTTGAGGCCGAGGCGGAACTGCTGCAGCGACAGATCGGAGCCGATGCGCTGCCCCGAAAGCGGATAATCGACCGCCTGGCTTGGGAAGCCGGTCCAGAGAAACTCGCCTTTCATTGTCCAACTTGGTGCGATCGGCACTTCGAGTCGAATCTGGTTCAGGGTGCAAATGCCGATCGAAATTTGACGCTCGAATCAACCGCGCCTCAAGCCTAAAGTCTTGATTTTGCAAATGTCGCAAGACTGACCCCGGCGCCCATCGGCGTTGGGACCCGCGCCGATCCACAAACAGCGCCCGGACGTCCTACGGAGCCCGAACCCGCAAAGTCTCCGAGGTCGATCATGATCAGCGTTACGCGCCAGCGCTTCGCCGCATCCGATGGACTAGTGCAGGGTCTCGGCAGCGGCTTCGTCGATGGCCGCCATCAGATCGGGAGTGGCAGACTGTTGAATCATATGCCCCGCCCCGGCGATACGGTGTAATTTGCTCTGCCTGACGTCGCCGTGCAGCCTGACCGATTGCTCATTGATATCGATCAGACGGTCGTCCTCGCCTGCAATTATGATCGTAGGCATGTCGAGCTCGCCGTAAGCCTTCGAAAACCCAGATGCAGCGGGGATCATCAACGCCGATTCCACTGCGCTGGCCCGGAGCTGTGATGGCCGGACGGCCATTTCCTTCGGAAACCCGGTAAATTTCTCAGGCACTGATCGCGGGCCAAACGCCTTGCGCAACATCGCAGGCCACATCAAACGACTAAGGATCGGTGAGATCGTGTGGCTGATGATGTCGCCAAACCCAGGCATGGCGGGTAGCAACGAGGCCACCACGTCCGCGCGGGCTGTCGGAAAATAATATCCCGATGCCAGCACCAAGGCTTCCACGAAGGAAGGGTGTCTTATCGCCAATGCGACTGCGACCGACGCCCCCCACGAATGCCCAAGAACGATCGCTCGCTCAACGTTCAGCCGATCGAACGCCTTCTTGAACAGGTCTGCCTGTGCCTCCGGCGTCAAAACCACGTTCCGCGGCCGCAAGCTATGTCCGAATCCCGGTCGATCGAACACGATCACCCTGTAATTCTCGGCTGCCAGATCAATCAGGCCACTCGACTCGAAATCCTGGATCATGCTGCCATTGCCGTGAAAGAGAGCCAACGGCCGGCCATTGCCGCGCTCCACATAGTGCAGACGAACCCTGTCGACATCGATGAAGCGACCTCGGGGCGGGTTGTCGCGTTGCGCTTTCTCGGCAAAGTACGAGTTCGCGATCGCTGTCGCGGCCAGTAGAGTCGCTGCCCCGGTAACGGCGGTGATTGCGGGATATCGCCTGCAGGCGACCAGGCAGTCGGACAGAAGCGCGGAAGAACGTGTTTGCGGAAACGCCATGTGCAAATACCTCAAGTGGTCTGCACGACGCCTCACGCCAATGAGAAATGTTGCAGCACATGCTCAACGGCGGCGACCGAGCTTTCGTTCCGCAATTCGCGACGGCGCCGCCAAGCGCGGGCCGCCTACGAGGTTGCAAGACCCGCCAGTGAAACAGAGTATTGGAACATAACGACCTGAGCCTGGTTCAGCATTGTTACTCTTTCCAAGGAGTGACTGGTCCGATGGCGAACAACAAAAGGCCAAATGAGAAGCAGCCCGGCGAGAATCCGGAAGGCACGTACCATTTCAATCCCGGCAATATGGCCGGAAAAACGCCCGGGGATGCCGAGCATACTGACGAAAATCGCGGCGCGCCGCGCGAGCGCAAAGACAAGCCCGCCGCTTAGCTGGATCGAAGAGGCCGCCAGCTGGCGGCCTCGCTTTCTTTGCGGGGCGCGGCGATTGGAGGGCACGGCTGCTTGTTAGCAATTTTGCTCAGACTAATCTGCCCTTCGAAAAGCGGTTGCGCTTCATGCTCTTGTCGGAAGTCTGGCCAGAACGAATTTCAAGGAGGGGCGCGGTCAACGATCGGACGACCGCAACTCGCAGCACGTGAGGGTAAACGGGCCCGTCTTTGTTTATCGCAGGAGACTGAATTCAGCCATTTCTTTGGAATACTTTTGGAACATCGCAAGTCTCTTGTTTGTGAATTCTAGAATGACATTCATAAATTCGAGGGGCGACGCAATCGTCACAAGCCTCTGAGCGAATTCAAAGGTAAATTGCATGTTGGCTTGTGCCATTTCCAGGAGCTTCTCCTGGCAAACCCGGACATTTGCCTCGGCCGAAGAAAAGTCGAGCACTGTCCTCGAGCTGTCATACGTCGTCGTCTGTTGGCAGTCATCTCGCAAGGCTGTGGCCGAATTCCCAGGAAGGAGAGTCTCTTGTTGTGGGTCGTCCTTATGGCTTGCCGGCGATTCAGCATGTAAGGCAGTCACCTGATCCTCAAGAATGTGTTCTGCGTCGTCGTCCCTTTGGGGCTGTTCAATCGAACCTGCCCGCACAGAGCGCAGATTCCGATCACTTGGACTTTTCACAATGGCCTGAGCGGCCCGTTGGGCCTTCGCGGCTATCTTCGGATTGCGGGAGGGCTTTGACGGTTTACGTTTGCTCATCTGACACTCCGGGACGAATGGGCCGATCACCAAGCTCAACAAGCTGGGGAGGCGATGTTCCACGCGGTTGACTAGAGTTCATCCGCTGCACTTCGGCACCGTGCGGCATCCGAGTTTCTGCGGTTCCACTAGCTTAAGGCCGTTGAGCTACTTCCATCGGCACCGAGCTTGCTTGATGGCACGCTTCGGCGTTGCCCCGAATTTTAAGCTTACCCAGCCGTTTCGCATTTGCTGCTACGTGCCGTCGATATCGATTGACTATTTCATCGCCCGAGGCACCAGCCATTAGGCACGCGGCAACTTCGAAAGCAGCACGTATTTTTTCACTGACCATTAGCTCGGCTTCGCGACGCGCACTTATGCCGCCGCGCATCAGCTTCATCATCCGAAGAGCAACTACGCCGTTGGCTTCAACTGCCAACAACATCAAAGAATTGACCGTCCGCTACCATTCCTAGTAGGACCAACACGCAAGAGCGAAAATTGTTCGGTGCTCTAGCAGCAATAGCGCGCGGACAAAGCCACCTGAGAGGGGCCGGTTTGGCTGTTCCGATGGCGCTTTCGTGCCCACGGAGCATCCCTATTCTAGATGTCCTTGGCACTGTCGCCGCCAGTGACTTCGTACTCAGCGCCAGTCACCATGTTGGCCGCGTCTGAAGCCAGGAACACGGCCGCGGGAGAGATGTCGTCCGGCTGCAGCCAGCCTACCTTGAGCGGCACGGTGGGTGCGCGATTGTCCCAGGCCTGCTGCGGCGTCGGATTCTCGACCTTCGTGCCTTGCTCGCCCATGGATTCGCTTAGCCGCTTTTCGTAGCGAGTGAGGGCGGTGTCCACCAGGCCGGGGATAAGGGCGTTGACGGTGATGTTGTGTTCGCCGAGTTCCATAGCCGCAGACTTCATCAGCCCCAGGATTCCCCATTTTGAGGCCGAGTAGCTCGACGCGTCCTTGGTGCCGTGCTTTCCCTGCATCGAGGATAACAGGATGAAGCGACCCTTCTTTTTCGCGACCATCTTCGGGGCGAAGGCTCGAACCGTATTCGCGGTGCCGTTGAGATTGTTGTCGATCACATCGTGCCAGTCGGAGTCCTGCATCTCCAACAGCGGCATCCAGCGCTGGATCGCTGCATCAGCGACCACGATATCGATCTTGCCGTAGTCGCGCTCGACCCGATCTGCGATCTGCCGCAGGGCACCGATATCGCGGATGTCTGCCTTGATGCCCTCTCCGCGTCGGCCAAAGCTCTTGATCAATCGGACGGTCTCGTCGAGCTCTTCGGGAGTGGCCGGCACGGCATTCGATGCCGGCGAGATGGGACCTGCGATGTCGATGGCGACGATATCGGCGCCGTTGGCCGCCATCTCGACCGCGATCGCGCGGCCTATGCCTCTCGCCGCGCCGGTGACGATGGCGACCTTGTCCTGCAGCATCGATCCACGGCCAGGGCGAATGGGCCCGGCGCTGCGCTCGGAGGTCGGCTCCGGCATCGGCTTGCCCTCGAGCTCCTTGGGAGCGGCATCGGATTGGACCTGGGCCATCGCTGGACCGACGGCGGCGAACGCGCCCACTGCGGCCGCGCCCATCAAGACCCCACGACGAACATGATCTGCCATCTCAATCTCCGTGCTGAGCGAAAGCAACGGACTGCTCGGACGTCCGTTCCTATGGCTCGACTAGAGGGCCGGCAAAGACTTGAGCGGCTTTGACGGGATTAGCACCTCAATGTTGTCGTCGATTACAACCCGACCGCTCGACCGAACAACGGCCATGACCCCGCACCGAAACTTGGGACGGTCCGGCTTATCAACCACCATCTTGCGCTTGAGGCCGGCCTTCAATCTGTCGATTTCACCGAGGTCACCCGGCCGCAGTGCGTAGCCGTCGGCGCGCAACGCTTCGAGAAGCTCGGAGGGAATCAGATGGACTTGGCGTAGGTTGGGCTTTCGGGGCCGGACCCGGGCCAGATATCGATGACGGACGAAACGGCCAGCATGGATATCTCCCTCAACTCCCAGCCCCTCGAGCAGCATCAGGCTTTCACGAGCAGACTTGCTGAAGTGGTGAAAACCGTCAGCGGCGAGGCCCACGACGCGGCCGGCCTCCGACGCGACGGTCTCAACCAAAAACTTGGGTTCGCCGATTTGGCTCGCCATCAAGCGACCTGAGCCACACCGGTCGTCTGCGCAGCCCACTCGCGCGACTGAACAGAGAGCCGCACTTTTCTGCGTGCCCTCGTGCTCATTTGCGATTTTTGTCGAGGGACTGCGCCATCTCAAGGTGGTGTTGCAAGATAGGAAGTGTCTTTCCCGCCCAATCCTTCAATTTTGGATCTTCGCCGCCCTTGGCATAGCGCTCAAATAGCGAAACCGCATCCTTGTGTGCGCTGACTTGCAGAGGATCGTATTGTGCGGCGAAATCCTCGGTCTTCGTGTTGCGCAGTTTGTCGAGTTTCTTTTGCGAAGTGTCGTCAAGTTCGGTTGGCAGGGCCGATTTCTCACTGGCCTGCAGCATGCCCTTCAACTCGTTGCTGGTCTTGGTATGGTCGGTGATCATCTGCTGGGCGAACTGCTTTTCGTCGGCATTGCCCTTCTGCTGAGCAATTTTCGCCGCTTCGATTTCCAGCATGTCGCTTGTTGCCGCCTCCTTGATGAAATCATCGGTCCTGGGCGCGATGCCGAGCGCTGAGTTGACGCCGGTCTGCTCGCCGACGGATTGCGCGAAAGCGGCCGAGCTCAACGCCATCAATAGCGCCACCGAGAGGATGGACTTCTTCATCATCGCCTCCTAAGCAGCCTCGGCATTGACGGCGCTGACGGCCAGTTTCGAGAGCGCATCGTCGGTCTTCTTTTCCTCGGCAAGAGTCTCGTCGAGAAGCTTGACGGCATCTTTGTGGCCAAGCTTGGCGGCCCATATCTTCAGCGTGCCGTAGCGGGAAATCTCGTAATGCTCGACAGCTTGGGCGGCGGCCAGCAGGCCAGCATCAAGCGCCGAGGTGTCGGCATATTCGTCCATGATTTCCTTTCCTTCATCGAGGATACCCTCGATTGCATCGCATTTCTTGCCGCGTGCGGGTTTGCCGAGCAACTCGAAAATTTTTTCCAGCCGTTCGATCTGGCCCTCGGTCTCGTCGTGATGTTTTTCGAACGCCGCTCGCAGTTGGTCCGAGTTGGCGGCTTTGGCCATTTTCGGAAGCGATTTGTAAATCTGCTTCTCTGCATAGTAGATGTCTTTCAAGGTATCGACAAACAGCTCGCTAAGATTCTTTTCGGCCATGATGTGCTCCACGGAAAGAAAGGTTCCAGCCGCGTAAACACGGGCGCATCATCAATGTTCCAGCGAGCGCGCATCCAAACTGATCGGAATGCAAGAGCCGCAGCCGGGAAATCGCGCGAAAGCCCCTCGGTCGAATAATGGTCTTAATGGAGGAGAGGCATCACGGACTGGAGCAAAGCGGGAGCTATTCTCGGCACGCGATGTACCAGAGTGAACACAGAGTCAGCGCCAAGGAGCAATCCATGCCTAAGCCCAGTGAGGATTCAATCGGCACGCGTGCTCGCCAACTGTGGGAAGCCGCTGGTAAAACAGGAGGCCGTGATCGAGAATTCTGGATCGAAGCCGAACGCCAACTAACGGAGGACGTCGCTCACTATCGCGACGGGAAATCGGACATATTTCTCGAGTAGGCGGTTAAACGCCGGACCTTCCGAGGCACTGGCACGGGCGGGGAGTACCAGCAGCACTGCGAATGGTTTGCCCACTTTGACGTAGACGACAATACGGGCGCGCCAAGGGCATTGCGGGGGTCTAGCCCCCGACCGTGGTCCGTCCGGAACCGCGCGGGTGGCCATCTGGACAAGATATCCGGACTAAGCCACAAAAACCCGATAATTTTGGCTAGTGCGAGTCCATGAGCAATCCTCCGACGGTCTTCCGGCCGCTATGGCCGCTTGTTTTCGGCTTTGCACTTCTCCTGGTCGCCGTCATCGCCACGGCATGGATTTCGCTCGAGCAGCAACGAACGTCCCTTGCCGTTCGGACTGCGCTGCTTACCGAAAACGAATTGAACCGCGTCTCAACTCTGGTGACCGACGCCGAAATGGGCCAGCGCGGATATCTTCTGACGGGGCGCGACAGCTATCTCGAGCCATACCTGATCGCCAAGCAGGAACTGTTGAACGAGATCGACAACCTTTCCACGCTGATCCGCGGCGAGGGCGGCCCGGAATCCCATGTGTCCGCTTTGCGTAGGCTGGCAGCCGACAAGTTGTCGGAACTGGAATCGACGATCTCTGCAAGGCGCGCGGGAAAGACCGACGAGGCTCTTGCCATCGTCAATGGCGACAGCGGCTATCGTCTGATGACCGGCATCCGCGACACCATTGCTGCCTTGAGGGCGAGGGAGCAGAAGGGATTGGAGGACAGCACCGCCTTCGCGGAGAACCTTCGTTTCCTCTCGGTAGTCGGCCTCGCCATCGCGACCATACTCGTGCTGATCATTGCGGTCGCTACGGTACGAGACGGAAGACGACGATTGGCGGAGCTTGCCGCCACCAATAAGAAACTGGAAGCTGAAACCATCGAAAGGAAGCAGGCGACCAGTCAGGTCCGTCAGTTGCAGAAGATGGAAGCGGTCGGACAGCTTACCAGCGGCATAGCGCATGACTTCAACAATATGCTCGCGATCGTAATCGGATCGCTCGATGTCGCGAGACGAAGGTTGTCGGGAGCGGAAAATCCTACCGTCTTGCAGTGCATCAACAATGCCGCCGAAGGCGCTGAGCGCGCCTCAGTGCTCACCGCGCGGCTTCTGGCTTTCTCGCGGCAGCAGCCGCTAGATCCGAAGGTTCTCGACATGAACAAGCTCGTCAGCGGCATGTCTCAGCTTCTGCGCCGAACCATCGGAGAGCCGGTCGAAATCGAGACCGTTCTCGCCGGCGGCCTGTGGCGTACTTTTGCGGATCCTGCTCAGGTCGAGAGCACCGTGCTGAACCTCGCGGTGAATGCGAGAGACGCGATGCCGGACGGGGGCAAGTTGACCATTGAGACCGCCAACGCCTATCTCGACGAGGCCTACGCCGCTGATCATCCAGAAGTCACTGCCGGGCAGTACGCCATGATCTCAGTCACTGATACAGGCATCGGCATGTCCGCCGAAGTGATCGAGCGCGCTTTCGACCCCTTCTATACAACCAAGGGCCCCGGTAAGGGTACGGGACTCGGGCTTAGCCAGGTGTTCGGTTTCGTCAGGCAGTCTGGCGGCCACGTGAAGATCTATTCGGAGGTGGATCACGGCACTACGGTCAAGGTCTACCTGCCGCGTTACGAGGGCCAGACGACCGAAACCGTGGCGGCCCAAGAGCCGTCCGCTCTCCCGCTGGGACAGCCTTTGGAAATCGTCCTGGTCGTTGAAGACGAGGAAAAGGTCCGTCACGTCACGGTCGATGCCCTCAGAGAGCTTGGCTACACGGTCGTCGAGGCCGGTAGTCCGAGCGATGCCCTGCAACAGCTCACGGCTAACCCGAAGATCGCGCTCCTGTTAACCGATATCGTCATGCCCGAGATGAACGGTAGGAATCTCGCCGAACGCGCTCTCGAGCTGAAACCCGGCCTGAAGGTGATCTACACGACTGGCTACACCAGGAACGCCGTCGTCCACAACGGCATCCTGGACGCGGGTGTGGCCTTCCTGCCTAAACCGTTCAGCATCGAGCAACTCGCGAACAAGGTGAGGCAGGTTCTCGATTCCTAAAGCAGGTGTCACAAATCTCCCGTAGCCCTTTCAAGAACGGCCGCCGAACCTCTCCCTTCCGAGGACTCGCGATCGCAGCAAACAGGCTTGAGTTGGGTGAGCCCGGTCGCGCGGCTCTCGTCCATTGAGAATGCAGAAAGCAGCCCCGCGTCGAGTACCAAGCCAAATCTTCACGAAGCGCTTCGCCGAAGGAAGACTGGCACCATCGGCGCGACGATCGCTATAGTCGCTCGCGATCGCGGCGGAATGTATGGTGAAGCTGCGGCAAGAGCCCTCTCGCATGCGGTACAGGTCGCTGATCGTTGGCACTTGATGGAGAATGCCAGTCGGGCCTTCCTCGATGCCATCCGCAAATCGATGCGCCAGATCCGCAGCGCAATCGGAGCGACAACCATCAATCCCAAACTGCTCAGCGCGGCTGAGCGCTTGCAGTATGAAGGATATCTTCGCCGCGAAGCGACCAATGCGACGATCTTGGCCCTGTCGAAAGGCGGAACGTCGATCAAGCGAAACACAATCGATGCAGGTTCGGAGATGCCGGCGCGGCTGCGTCCGAGAGTTGTCTACTACATAAGCGAGAACCCACACGATGGCACGCGCCGTTTGGTCCACGGTACCAGCTTAGACCGCACCCGTCGGCGGCCATAGCTTCTGCGCCCAGTGTCATCCAGATGGCCGCTGCAGTCAGCGCACCAATCGCAATCGCCTTTATCCATTTCGACATCGACATGCTCCTCAGGATTTAATGATAGGCCGGCCGCTAATGTAAGCGGAGACTCGCGGCGGCCTCATATGCGGGAGCTTTGTCTCGTCCTATGGCGCTCGCCGACCATCTGAGGCGGGTTATCCCGATACGCCCTTAGGCAAGGGGGCTCAAAGAACCCAATGCTTTAAATCGCCTGGTTAACCCCTTTGCAGGTCCGGCACCTGCGCTAAAACCGTGGCGCTGCTGCAACGCTCGGCTGGTTTCTGCTTTGGAATGTTGGGAAGCGAACAATTCCGGCCATTGAACTGCGCTTTGATAGCTCCCGCCGGGGCTGGAGGTAGGCCATTTAAGATCGGATTGATTTTGAGCCCGGAGGCCGCTGGGCATACTGCCAGCGGCCTTTTCAATTCGGCGCCGCGGCATTGACGGAGTAATGGTTGCGTGCATGAGTGCTCCCGACAAATTCGCAGAGGTGCGGATACGGCGCTACAGCGATGTTCTTGACTGCGTGGTCGTTGTCACTTTCCGAGGCAGACAACTACTTCTGAGATGTCGAGACTACGACCAAGCAGTGAAATGGGCCCGGGTGGAGTGCAGATCGTACCGGCTCCCACGCATCACTGTGGAGCACATTGGCCGAGCGTAGACGCAAGCTCATCGCCGAGCTGGCGCTCGCCAAGCATGTGCCGACCGCCACGCTGTTTCTCGACATTGCCCGTGCCGGCGCTTCATGGCTTACAGTGATCGCCTTCACCTTGTACGCTGTCGGAAGCCGACGGTTCTTGCCTATTACTGTCACAGGTTATCCTCAAAATGCCTGCCACTGCAATTACCGTGTCTCACGTAAGGGGGTGCAGTCCAGTGCTGTATTCAGCTTCAGACTGCGGCCGCGAGTTCGTGCACGCCAAGTCCGAGCTCCTGAAGTTTGGCGCGCAGTTCTGTTTGGCGGAATGGCTTGGTCAGTCGCGGTAGATCCGTTGCAAGTCCCTCCGCTTCGGCAAAACCCGAGATAATCAGGACGCGGATGGCTGGCCAGCGCTCGCGTACAGCGTGGGCCAGTTGCACGCCCGTCATTCCCGACATGAGATGATCGGTGATGAGAAGGTCGATGAGCATGCCTTGTTCCAGCATCTGCAATGCTCGTTCCCCAGACTCGGCCTGCACGACACGGAGACCCAATTCTGCGAGCATGTCGGTGGCCGCACCCCTGACAACATCTTCGTCATCTGCCAGGAGAACAGTTCCTGCGGCCAGTTGCACAGGCCCTTCATCTCCTTGCGGAGCGCTTCGTTGCACCTCCTCCGCGGATACGGGCAGCCAGAGTTCGACCTTGGTCCCGCGTCCTACGCGGCTCCGGATGGTCACTGTTCCACCAAGCTGGGAGGCAAGCCCATGCACCATCGAAAGTCCCAGGCCGGTGCCTTTGCCGATCCCCTTCGTCGAGAAGAATGGCTCGATGGCTCGCGCTGCGACGGCTTCATCCATTCCGCAACCGGTGTCCTCCACCAAGATCCGAACGTAGGAGCCTGGCGCAAGCTGGTCTATCTCCGCAGGCTTGACCGTCCGTGCGTCCGCGGAGATCCGCAACGTTCCACCGCTTTCCATCGCATCACGCGCGTTCACGCTAAGGTTCAGAATCGCCATCTCAAGCTGATTGGGATCCGCTTTCGCCGCAGGCAGATCCTGGGCGACGTCAACCAGCACCTTGATCTGCGGTCCAGTCGTGCTGTCAACAAGATCGGCCATGTCACGGATCAGGGTACCGACGTCCACCGGTTGTGGCTGCAGCGGCTGCCGCCGCGCGAAGGCGAGCAGCCGGTGAACGAGAGTTCTGGCGCGCTCGGCCGATTGCAGCGCGCCCGAGATCCAGCGCTGGCCGCGCTCGCCCTCAGATCCGCGGCGTTGCAGCAAGTCCAGTCCTGCAATGATCGGCGTGAGGAGATTGTTGAAGTCGTGAGCTACGCCGCCGGTGAGCTGGCCCATCGCCTCGAGTTTTTGCGTTTGCCGAAGGGCGGTCTCGGCCTCGGCCAGGCGCAGCTGGTCGCGCAGCCGCTCCGTCACGTCATAGACGAACTGATAGGCGCCGATCCGCCGCCCCTCTCGGTCACGCAGCGTATTGAATTTCATCTCGTAGTATCGTCGGTCGCGCGTGGGTTCGCCGAACTCCGCGATCTGCGTGAACTCCTCTCCCGCGAGCGCCCGCCCCCAGACTGCCCTAACGTTCGCCTGGTGCTCGGGACGGTCCGCCAAGAGATCCAGCATATTGTCGCCGACCTTCGGCCGGACGCCGTAGATCCGTTCGAACTCGTTGGCGCTGGCCCTGTTGATTGCCAACCAAGTGTAGTCGAGGCCGGCGACCTGGACGAAGGCGTCCGTGCCTTCAACAATGTCGGCCAGGAGTTTTTTCTCGGCCAACGCCTCGGACATCCTCCGTTCGAGGGTTTCATTCAGCTCCTGGAGACGTGCTTCACTGGCCTTCCGCTTCGTGATGTCGATTGCGGTGCCGATGACGCGAATGCAGCGGCCCTCATCATCGAATACGCCGCGGCCCTTGGCGGCGACCCAGCGGATCACTCCGTCTTCCTTGCCGATCGTCCGGTATTCGACGTCGTAGAGCGCTCGGCGCTCCGGATCATTCGCCGCTTGGTAAGCGGCCGCGGTCGCAGCACGGTCCTCTGGATGCAGACCGGCATAGAAGTCGTCCATTGTGACCAGCACATCCGGCGAAATCCCGAACATGGCTTTGACCCTGTGCGGCCAATACAGCGTATTGTTGACGTTATCGACGTCCCACAGGCCAATCTCGGCAGCGTCCGTGGCGAGCCGCAGTTGTTCCTCACTGGCCCGGAGCGCCGCCTGCGCGCTCACGCGGTCCGTGACCTCGTACCCCTGCACCAGAATGCCTGTGATATCGCCGTTCCGGTGCCTGATGGGCTCGTAGATGAAGTCCACCATCACGTCGTGCGCCTGCGCTTCCGCTGAGGGCTGCAGCCGCACCGGCGCCTCCCGTCCAACGAACCGCTGCCCGGTCGCATAGACTTTGTCCAGCAGCTCGAAATAGCCCTGGCCTTCGACGTCCGGGAGCGCAACCCGGACAGGTTTTCCGATCAGCGCGCGGTTGCCGACGAGTTGGCGATACGAAGCGTTTGCGAATTGGAAAACGTGCTCGGGCCCATCCAGGATGGCGATGAAGCCCGGAGCCTGCTCGAAAAGCTCCCGCATACGCAGGTTTTCCTCTTCGAGGATTCGCGCGGCCTCGCGACGTGCCTTCTCGAGGCGGATCGCGCCGGCGACTTTGGCGACGAGCTCGCGCGACGAGAACGGCTTGATGAGGTAGTCGTCTGCTCCGGTCGCGAGACCCTCGAGCTTTGCCTCCTCGCCCGCTCGGGCCGAGAGCAGGATCACCGGAATGCGCGTCGTGCGCTGATCGGCTCTGAGCGCTTTCAGAAGGCCGATGCCATCCAGGACCGGCATCATGACGTCGCTTAGCACCAGGTCCGGTGGAGCGATCAGCGCCGCCCCGAGCGCTGCCTGGCCGTCCGCGACGGACTCGACTTCATAGCCGCGTCCCGTCAGCAGTCGACCGACATATTCACGCATGTCGGAATTGTCGTCGGCGAGCAGAACGCGCAATCCCTTGCCGTCGTGACCCGCGATGCCAAGGTCCTCGTACGCGCTGTCAAAACCCTCGGCCCCACCGCTACCTTCCTGGCCTCCCAGCCAGCCCATTGCTTCGCTCACATAAGCCTGGGCGCGCGAGCCCGCTGCCAATCCGACCGCATCGTTGACGACCCTCTCGGCAGGTAGGTGGCGGTTTCCTGTGGGAATGCGGATGGTGAACGTGCTCCCGCGGCCGAGGACACTTCGAACAGCGATGCTTCCGCCATGAAGCCGAATGAGCTCCTGCACCAGGGCTAGACCGATCCCGGTGCCCTCGAACGAGCGGCCCCTTGCATTCTCCACCCTGTAGAACCGCTCGAACAGCCGAGAAAGATCCGCATCGGAAATCCCGGTTCCGGAATCTTCGACCTCGAGCTCAACCGAGTCGGCGGCAGCCCTCAGCCGCACTGCGATCCCGCCCTCGAAGGTGAATTTGAACGCGTTCGAGAGAAGGTTGAGGACAACGGTCTCCCACATCGCGCGATCAACGAATATGGGCTCAGCCAGTGGCTGACAATCCACGATGAAGCTGAGGCCGGCCGCTTCGACCGCTGAGCGGAAATTGCTCGTAAGCTCCGCCGTTAGTGCTGGCAGATCGGTTGGCTCGTAGCGCGCCTGCATGCGCCCGGCCTCGATGCGTGAGAAGTCGAGCAAAGCGGTGACAAGCTTTTGCAGGCGGAGGGCACTCCTGTGCGCGACCTTCACCAGCTCCCGCTGCTTATCGGGTGATGTGGCGCCGCCGCCCGGGGCCATAAGCATCTCCTCGAGCGGGGCCAGCATCAGAGTGAGCGGAGTCCGGAACTCGTGGCTGACATTCGAGAAGAAGACCGTCTTGGCCTTGTCGAGCTCGGCGAGCTTCCGAGAGCGCTCCCGTTCTTCTTCCAACGCCCGCGCCGCGGTAACCGCCGAGGCCGTATGCGCGGCGACTAGGCGGAAGAAGTCCCGATACGACTCGTCCAGCGGAAGCCGGGGACTGACGCCGGCCACAAGCCAACCCAGCAGGACCTGACCGCCGCCGAGCAGGGGAAGAATGATCGCCCTGGAGATGGGCTCCGGCCATGGCCCTGCGTTCAAGGGCTGAAGTCTTGAAAGTTGATCGGCTTCGATGACAGTCTCGCCCGCGGCAAGAGCGATAGGCCAGCTTCCCGCATCCATGGGCTGGATTCCAGCAGCGGCGATGCAGCGCGGCGCTTGTCCGCCGGTGGGCTGGTCGTAAAACAATGCAAAAGGAATGTCGCGCGGATTGGCCGAAATCGCGCCAGCGACCCGCCGCAGCGCTTCCTCCGCGAGTGCCGCGCCGCTTGCGACCTCGCTGATTTGGCGGAGGGTTTTGAGCCGGCGCTCGCCCACCACGCGGCCGGTGGTCTCGCTGACGATGCAAAATACCCCCCCTACGCCGCCGCTCTCGTCTCGAACGGGATCATAGGAAATGTCGAAATAGGTCTCCTCTGGGAAACCGTTCCGCTCAAGGAAGAACGGATAATCTGCGCCCCAGAAGGCGTTGCCGTCCTCCACGACCTGCATCAACAACGGGCGCAGAACGTCGTCCCAAAACTCGCTCCAGACCTCCCGCGCAGGCCGACCCAGTGCCCAAGGATGTTTGATGCCAAGCGTGGGTCGGTAGGGATCGTTGTAGATTGCAATCAGGTCCGGCCCCCAGAACAGGCAGATCTGGGCGCGTGAGGGAAGGAGGATGCTGACGGCGCTCCGCAGGCTTTGTGGCCAGCTCTCTGGGGGTCCGAGGGGCGAGGTCGACCAATCGTGCCCACGCAGCAGGACACCCATTTCGCCGCCGCCGGTCAGAAAATCCGCGGCGCTAGATTTGCGCAACGGGCTACTCACTGCGCCTCGCGCCCGTTTCCCTGCGTCGGCTACGTCCGGCCTTCACCAACGCACGACCGATCATTATCCGGCTCACAAGCTTTATCCCCGCCCAGCGAGTGGCTGCGGAACTCAAACGTGCAAACGGTCGCTTGGTTCCGACGCTCCGCGGTCTTCGCGCCAGGCGGGGGCGTACAGCAACCTCTGTGAGCGTCCCTGTCATTTGTGGAACCTTGGGAGCAGCCGTCGGTTTGGGTTCCTTATCGCTCTTTACGTGGGGGAGTGGCTTCAACCGCCTAAGGGCGGTATCGTCCAGTATCACACCGCTTTAGCCGATCCGCGAGGGGTTCGCCTATGAACGTACAGGAAGGCAGAATATCCGGCGCGCAAGACCCGTTGCAGCTGATACCCGGCGATTGGCGCACTCCCTCAAGCGAATTCATCGAGCAACTGCCGATCGCGATGTACGCCTGTGACGCCCACGGGCGCATTCTTTGGTTCAATACTCGCGCAGCACAATTGTGGGGAAGATCGCCGCGCGTCGGCGACAATGCCGAGCGCTTTTGCGGGTCCTATAAGTTCTTCTTTGACGGGCGGCTGATTGAACGTGAGGAAACCCCAATGGCCGAGGCGCTGCGCACCGGCGTACCGGTTCGCGGCGTGGAGGGACGGGTCGAGAGACCGGACGGATCGCACATCTGGGCGGCGGTGCACATCGCGCCAATTCGCGAAGACGACGGCAGCATCGCGGGGGCGATCAATTGCTTTCATGAGCGCGAGGGCGGCGGCCGGCTGGAAGCGTCGCAGTGCCGGCCAATAGACTGGCTGCAGGTCCGTGACGATCGACTTGCAGCGACTTATGAACATGTCGGAGCCGGGATCGTCGAGATCGATCAAGAGGGCCGGATGTTGCGGGTCAACCAGCAGCTTTGCCGGCTGACGGGCTACTCTCCCGCCGAGTTGGTCGGACGAACCATCTTCCAGGAAACGCTTCCCGAGGATGTAGCTGAAGACCGCCGCCAGTTCCGCCGGCAGCTCGCGGGTGAGATCCAGCGCTATACGATCGAGAAACGGATCTACAGGAAGAACGGCGGGTATATCTGGGCGTCGGTGACATCATCAAGTGTGCGGGATCCGGCGGGGGCTTTTCTTTATGCGGTGCGCGTACAGCACGACATCACCGATCGGAAGCGCGCTGAAGAAGCTCTCGCCCGGCGCATGAACGAGCAGGCAGCGCTGTTTACTTTTTCTGACCGGCTGCAACACTGCACCAGCGCGAACGAAGTCTATGAGGCCGCGCTGGACGCGATCGGCCGCGCATTGCATTGCGATCGCGCCTCCATTCTGCTGTTCGATGCGGACGGCGTCATGCGCTTCGTAGCCTGGCGCGGGCTTTCCGATGGATACAGGCGGGCCGTCGAAGGCCATTCTCCGTGGGCTCCCGATGATGGTAGTTCACGACCCGTCTGCATAGGCGACGTCGAAAGCGCCGAGCTGGAGGAGGGCCTGCGCAAAACCGTTCTTTGCGAGAATATCCGTGCAGCCGCTTTCATACCGATCGTCCAGGACGGCACCTTGACGGGCAAGTTCATGGCCTATCATCGCGCTCCGCATGACTTCAGCGAGGCCGAAACAGACGTTGCGCTCACTCTGGCGCGCCTGTTGGGGTTTAGCCTGTCGCGGCTGGCGGGCGAGGAGGCGCGCAGGCTTGCCGAGCGCGACGCACAACAGCTGGCCGCGATCGTCGAATCCTCCGAGGACGCAATCGTCAGCAAAGACCTCGACGGCATCATCCGGACCTGGAACGATGGTGCCGAACGGCTGTTCGGCTACAGCCGGGAGGAGGCGGTAGGAAAATCGGTGAGAATGCTCATTCCCGCCGATCGCCAGGGCGAAGAGCCCCGCATTCTTTCGGGCATCCGCCGCGGCAACAGGGTCGAGCATTTTGAAACCATTCGTCGCCGAAAAGACGGGAGTCTGCTCGACATATCGCTGACGATTTCGCCAATCCGCGATCGCTCGGGTCGCATCATCGGCGCTTCCAAGATCGCACGCGACATTACTCAGCGAAAACTTGCCGAAAAGCGCTTGCGGGAAAGCGAACAGCACCTGCAGGAACTGCTCGCCGCCATTCCAGCCGCGATCTACACCACGGATGCTCGGGGCAAGATCACTTACTACAATCAGACGGCGGTCGAATTCGCGGGCCGAACGCCTGTGCTGGGCAGTGACGAATGGTGCGTCACGTGGAAGCTTTACCATCCGGATGGCAGGCCGCTGCCCCATGAGCAATGTCCGATGGCCATTGCCTTAAAGGAGGGCCGTGCGATACGTGGCGTCGAGGCTGTCGCCGAAAAACCGGACGGCACGCGAGTGCCCTTCGTGCCTTTTCCGACGCCTTTGCGTGACGGAAGTGGAAAGGTGGTCGGTGCAATCAACATGCTCGTTGATCTCAGCGAACGCAAACAGGCCGAGACGCAACAACGGCTTCTGCTGAACGAGCTCAACCACCGTACCAAGAACAACATGCAGGTGCTCCAATCGCTGCTGGCGAGTGCCGCGCGGAGCGCAAAGAACGAAGAAGCCCAGCGTGTTCTTCAGGAGGCGGGCGGCCGCATTGCGGCGATGGCGGCGGCCCAGCGCGTGCTGTATGGCACGAGCGATGCGAGCCGTTTCTCTGCCGACCAATTTCTGGCTGCTGTCGTTGAGACTGTTCAGCAGATCCTACCGCCCGGCGTAACGGTAGCTCCGATACCCGGTGCCGGCGTCCTATCGAATGACATGGCGATGCCTCTTGCGCTGATTCTGAACGAGCTGCTTACCAATGCCGCCAAGCATGGCGTCAACCATACGACGGGCAACACAGTTAGGGTCAGGCTTGCGGATGTCGGGGGCGCCTTTGAGCTTTCCGTCGAGGATGAAGGCTCCGGCTTCGATCTGGAGAAGGTCCGCAATAGCTCGTCAGGCCTTCGCCTTGTGCTGGGTTTGGCACGGCAGCTCCATGGAGAATTCAAGGTGGGTAAAGCTCCCTCTCGCGCAACTCTTCGTTTCCCCGCCACGAGGGACGTCTAATGGAAATCCATAGCATGCCTCTCGCAGGGTATCTGTCGTCCTCAGAACGGGACGGCGCGGAGGCGGCGGGCGAGCCGGACTCCGAACGAGGTCGAGACCTCAGGAATGGGAGACTTGTCCTGATTGTCGAAGACGATTATCTGATAGCGATGGAGGCCGAAACCGCGCTTTCGGATGCCGGTTTAGACGTTGTAGGCATCGCGACGACAGCCGAGGAAGCCCTCTCTCTTGCACGTGAGCACCGGCCGGCTCTGGCCCTTATGGATATTAGGCTTGCGGGTCAGCGTGATGGGGTCGATGCTGCCGGCGACCTCTTTCGTGAGCTCGGAATTCGTTGCGTTTTTGCCAGTGCCCATGACGATCCGCAGACGCGCGAGCGTGCCGCCGCTCTGGCGCCACTCGGTTGGCTTACGAAGCCATATACCATGGCATCGCTCATCAGTTTGGTACAACAGGCCCTGTCGAATCCTGGGACGAACTCGTGAGCAGGTTACTGCCTCATCGCTTTGATCGTTAGGCGCACGCTGCGAGATTGCGGTTGCGGCCCAACACCGCGCACACGACGGGGCAAAGGAGAACAAAATGCACGGCATGCCCGAAACCTCGGTTGAACTGGGTGATCGCTTCTTCAAGGAACTGGCCGATTACGCCCCTGTGATGATCTGGCGATCCGGTACCGACAAGCTTTGCGACTGGTTCAACAAGCCCTGGCTCGAGTTCGTGGGGCGTTCGATGGAGCAGGAGCTCGGCAACGGTTGGGCCGAAGGCGTCCACAAAGACGATTTCGATCGATGCCTCGCAATCTACACCGGATCATTCGATGCGCGACAGCCATTCAGCATGATCTATCGGTTGCGCCGACATGATGGAGAGTATCGGCAAATCCTGGATAATGGCGCTCCGTTCTACCGTGGCGGCGCCTTCGCCGGCTATTTCGGCAGCTGCATTGACGTCACGGACCAACAGATTGCCGAAGCCCGGCTCCGCGAAGCGCAGAAAATCGATGCGCTGGGGAAGCTCACGGGCGGAATAGCTCACGACTTCAACAACCTGCTGCAGATCATCGGGGGCAACCTTCAGCTCCTGGCAAGGGACGTTGCGGGAAATGAACGCGCGGAAGGGCGACTGCGAAATGCCATCACCGGTGTTTCCCGGGGTGCGAAGCTCGCATCCCAGCTTCTCGCCTTTGGTCGACGCCAGTCGCTGACGCCCAAGGTCGTAAATCTCGGCAGCCTCATTCGTAACATGGACGACATGCTTCGGCGTGCGCTGGGAGGGGCGATCGAGATCGAGACGGTCATCAGCGGAGGCCTATGGAATACGTTCGTCGATCCCGTCCAGCTCGAAACGTCGATACTCAATCTCGCAATTAATGCGCGGGATGCCATGGCGGGGCGCGGCAAGCTCACCATCGAAGCCGGCAATGCTTCACTAGATGACAATTATGCGGCGCGGCACGTCGATGTCGTCGCCGGTCAATACGTCATGCTCGCTGTGACAGACACGGGGGGCGGAATTCCAGCTGAAATACTCGAGCGCGTCTTTGATCCTTTCTTTACGACGAAGCCGGAAGGTCAAGGCACCGGTCTCGGACTCAGCATGGTGCACGGGTTCGTGAAGCAATCCGGAGGCCACATCAATATCTACAGTGAGATTGCTCACGGCACGACGGTGCGCATCTATCTGCCGCGATGCCGGAAGCCGGAAGATGTTCTGGCGGAGGTCGAGGTCACGCCCATCAAGGGGGGATCGGAGACTGTCCTCGTGGTCGAGGACGACGAAGACGTTCGTGCAACGGCGGCCGAAACGCTCGTCGAACTGGGCTACCGCGTATTGAAGGCAAAGGACGCCGACAGCGCGATGGCCGTCATCGAGAGCGGCGTTTCGATCGATGTGCTATTCACGGATGTGATAATGCCAGGAAAGATCCCGAGCACCGAGCTCGCACGCAGAGCCCAGCAAAGGTTGCCGCATCTGGCGGTTCTTTTTACTTCAGGATACACCGACAACGCGATGCTGCATGGCGACGTCCTTGACCACGGGGCTGCGGTCCTGAACAAGCCGTATACCCGCGAGGAACTGGCGAGGAAATTGCGGCAAATCATCCCCGAGGGGGACTGAGCCCTCCGCTCCCCACGGAGCCGCTTTCCCCCTGCAGACGATCCGGCAAGTGTGTCGAGGTCATAAATAATGTGACTGTCGGACGTGCATCTGTGGTCCGCCTTGCCGCCCTTTCGAGCCGTGGCACAATGCGACCGCGTTTGTGACGCCCAGCGGAGACCTACGACCTGTGGCAGCTAACACGCATGCAGGTGAGTGGACTGTCCTCTCGGCTAGAGTTCGGTCCGTCTCCATTTCGCAGTTGGATGACGCTTAGCGTTCGAAGCAGAACAGCAAGCGACGCTCTCCTTTTGCTCGCCTAAACTCCTCCTTCTCGACCTCGTGATTAGGCTTCACCAGCGCATCACTCTGAACTATCGATCACGTCGCGGACCTTGACAGCCAAGTCGCTGAAGCTGAAAGGTTTAACGATCAGCTGCACACCCTTGTCGAGCCGTCCGTGGTGGATGATCGCGTTCCGCGCGTATCCTGTGGTGAAGAGCACCTTTAGTGTCGGCCGGAGCGTTCTAGCACGCAACGCAACCTCTGCACCGGTTAAGCCCCCCGGCAGAACAATGTCAGTGAACAGGAGGTCTACGCGGGGCTGCCGTTCGAGGAGCCTAAGAGCTGATGGGCCATCATGGGCTTCGATGACCCGATAGCCGAGTTCACGCAAGCTGTCGACGGAATTGGCCCTAACTTCGTCATCGTCTTCCAGAACGAGAATCGTTTCCTCCTTATCCCCTTCAGGATCAGGTGCTGGTTCCGAGTCCGGTTCGGCGCCTGCCTGTGCCCGAAGCCGTGGCAGGTACAACTTAACAGTGGTCCCGTGCCCCAGCTCTGAGTAGATCTTCACGTGCCCGCCGGATTGTTTGACGAACCCGTAGACTTGGCTGAGTCCAAGACCCGTGCCTTTACCCACTGCCTTGGTGGTGAAGAATGGTTCGAAAGCTTGGGCGACGGTCTTCGCATCCATGCCGACGCCGTTGTCCGTTACGGCGATGGCCACGTACTGTCCAGGAATGACTTCACTGTGTGAGGCGACATACGCCTCGTCGATATGAGCATTGCTGGTTTCGATCGTAAGCCTTCCTCCGCTGGACATTGCGTCGCGAGCATTTACAGCGAGGTTAATGATCGCTGCTTCGAGTTCCGCCGGGTCCGCTTCAACTCGCCACACGCCTGCACCGAGGACGGTTTCCACGGCGATTGTTTCGCCCAACGTTCGATGGACCATATCCGATAGTCCATTGACAAGCACGTTCAGGTCCAAAGGCTTGGGGTCAAGTGGTTGGCGGCGCGAAAAGGCGAGGAGTCGCTGGGTCAAAGTGGCCGCGCGCTGCGCTCCATTCATGGCGTTTTTCGCCGCACGTTGCAGCCTTGCGGATTCGATGGGCAGAGTGCGCTGCAGGGTCTCGAGATTGCCTATGATGATCTGTAGTAAATTGTTGAAGTCGTGCGCCACGCCGC